>NZ_CP037452.1:6385005-6714847 GCF_007754425.1 Gimesia fumaroli | reverse complement strand
ATTGCGTCTTAAATGAATGTCGCGGCCGTAGGTTTCATCGGTGACCTCATCTGTTGACTGTGGTGTTTTCAGTTTGCCGTGATCCCATAATTGTTGCATTTCTGCTTTTGTAACCGGAGTCGTCTGGTTCTTTTCTGCCAGTGCGTTGAAGGCTCGTAACGTGTGTGCAAACGGAACGGATCCGGTTTGTCCGTCGGTCACACCCGCGTTGAGGTCGAGCGGCAGGTCAGTCGCATTTGCAATCCAAAACAGGGGAGACCGATCGCGGTATTCTGCATCGACTTTCGCTGAGACTCCTGGCTTTTCCTGGAGCGATTTAAGAATCATGCGGGCATAGTTCTGGGGTTTGCCGTCTTTCACGTGGAAATGGTACCAGGCTGCCAGATCACTGATGCCGACCCAGGCGGATGCTGCGGAAAAACGATCCGGATGATGCCCGGCCATCAGCATCGTCATGTGTCCGCCGCCCGATGATCCTGCGAGATAGATGCGGCTTTGATCGACGTCATAATGTTTGATGACATAGTCAATCACATCCAGAATATCCTGACGAGCCAATTTTGAACCACAGGCTTCGGGCTGTTGATTCACTCCGCGAAAATTCGGGTGCAGATAAATCCAGCCCCGTTTTTGTGCTTCCTTTAGCCACTTGGCGTTGTTTTGTTTATAGTTTCCACTCCAGGAATGCAGAAAGATAAACAATGGCGTGGGAGTCGTTTTTGCCGTTTGCGGAGCCCAGATCAGGGAAGGCTGCAGACTACCATCGAGCGTGCTTTTGACTTCGATCGGCATCAGCGGAGTCTGTTTTACCTGCGGTGGTTTTGTTTCTTTCACTTTTTCTGCAGCCATCAGATTTTCCCCGTTGGCACAACACAGGCCCAGCACCAAGATGCTCAAAAACCATTTCTTCCACATGAACTCAGACTCCTCAGATTGTTAATGCATCGCGGTGATTATTTTTCTTCTGCTGTTTCCGGTTTCTGATCGGCGTATTCAATTCTGCCCCAGAGGTTCCCGCCTACTTTACCATGCTGCCAGGTTCCCGCATAGCGACCTTCGAAGAACATCACGCGTGAGGTGAACGCACTTCCCAGGCCGGGAATGGTCAAGTTGGTCAAAGAAATCACGGGGGTGTCGCCAGCCCAGAAGACGTTCAAAGGCATGGGCACATTCACGTCGTTTTGGCCATACTTAATGCGGGCGGTAATCAGCCATTGATCGCCTTCCAGTTTTTTGACGGAAGCGATTTCATAGCGCTCTTCGCGAGGCGGTTTGCCATTGGACTTCCCGTCAACGGTGAAGTGACCCACCAGTGTTGCGCCGCTCATCTGCTTTTCAAATTTCTTTTCCAGCATTTCCTGCTTTTTGGCTGCATCATCGCCCTCGGCTGCGACAACTGCTCCCAGAGAGAGGAATAGAGCACAGACCGCCATTGAACTTTTCATTAGAAAACGCATCTTTTATGCCTCTTAAATTGGTTGTGAATTTTCAGAGCGAACCGAATTCGCTACGATACCTTCATCCTACACTATTTCAGTTTACAGGTGAATCATACGGTAGAACAATGACAAATTCCGATCATCCCTCAGAGCCCGCTGACTCACACCTGAATGTCCCGCCGGCACCGGGGACTCCCCCTGATTATAGCGTCTTAACTCCCTCTGTTAAAAAGCTTTGTGATGTAATCGCCCGCCTGCGTTCTCCTGAAGGCTGCCCCTGGGATCGGGAACAGACACTGGAATCCATCAAGCCGTATACCCTGGAAGAGACCTACGAATTGCTGGAAGCCATCGATTCCGGCGATGATCAGCATATTATCGAAGAGCTGGGCGACTTACTGCTGCAGATTGTACTCGATTCTCAAATCGCCGCCGATGAAGGCCGCTTCGATTTAACGCACGTTGTTGATCGTCTGACCCAAAAAATGATTGAACGGCATCCGCATGTGTTTGGCGATGTCAACGCAGAAACTCCCGCCGAGGTGCGCAAGAACTGGGACCAGATCAAGGAGCAGGAAAAGCAAAGACGTTCCATCTTTGATGGACTACCTGCCGCATTGCCTGCTCTGGCCCGTGCATCGCGCGTAGCCGAGAAAGCGGCCAAGGTAGGTTATGATTTTCCGCATCGTGATATGCTGTTTGATAAGTTGCGTGAAGAGATTCAAGAGCTGGCGGACGAAATTTATCCCGGAGGCAAGATCCCCGATACGCGGGCCACGGTGGATGCCGATGTGATTGCGGATACGGAACTCGACGACCCGGAACTGAGATTGCGCGTCGAAGGTGAACTGGGTGACATCCTGTTTGTGGTGGCCAACATTGCCCGTCGCTGGAAGATCAATCCGGAAGAAGCACTGCGGAAAAGTAATCGCAAGTTTCAACAACGGGTGGAGAAGATCGAACGGGAACTGGAGCAGTCGGGACGCTCAATCCAGGAAGCTTCCTTACAGGAAATGGAAGAGATCTATCAATCGGTCAAGCGTCAGGAAAAGCAGAATTCTTAGCAGCGATGGATGCTGCTAAAACGGCAGGTCCGATCCCAAATCCTCTTCGAGTGCGAGTTCATACACCTTGACGGCCATCGCCACATCTTCCACTGCCAGGCCGACTGATTTGAATAAAGTCACCTGATCATCGGTGGCGCGGCCTGTCTGGCGTTCGGCTACGATCTCACTCAGGTTATGCATCAGCCGCCAGTCCGTGATGCCTTCTTCGACCGGCTGGATGAAATCTCCGGCTTCGTTTTTACACTGGTCAATATCATCGCAGACAATCACATCCGCGCGTTTGATGGTGGTACGATCGATTTCGCGTCGCGTACGGTGGTTCGAACCAATCACATTCAGATGGGTTCCTTCATCCAGAACGCGTCCGTCAAAGAGCGGTGCTTTACTGGTAGTCGCACAGATTACAATGTCTTTTTCCGCTGCGGTTTCATCGGGAGAGTGAGAGGCAGAGACTTCGACATCACAAAGTTCGGTCATTTCTGCAGCGAAACGGGTGCACTTTTCATGATCACGCGAATAGACAGAAACAAATTCGATCTTTCGTGTCTGACAGACCGCCTGTAATTGCGTGCGTGCCTGCAGGCCAGCGCCGAACAGTCCGACCACTTTGGAGTCGGGGCGCGCCATGTATTCGGTGGCGACACCACTGGCAGCTCCGGTGCGGAGTTGGCCGAGGAAATCGCCTTCGATCAACGCGCGCATTTCGCCGCTTTCCTGATCGTAGATGGCGACATGGAACTGTGCACCTTCTTTTGTGGTTGTATACGCTTTCCAGCCAACATAGTTCAGATATTCATTGGCGGCTGACATGGTATGCAGCATGATTCCCGGAGCCCGAACGCGCTGCCGGGGAACATTAATGGCGCGACCGGAGGCAAGCTCCTTGAAGACTTTATGTGTGATGAGGATGGATTTCTCCATATCCATCACAGAACGAACATCATCCTCAGTAATATATAAAGCCGCCATAAACGGTTACCTTTTTCCTCAGTGAATCAGGACTGCTGCCAAGTAAAGAATATACAGTTAAAGAACTCCGACTCGAATCGAACATCAAACGATGTTTCGGTCCTCTTTCTACACGCTAACGAGAAACAAGTTGATATACAATACCAGTATCGATCTGATAGTAACCAACGGCTAGTGCAACATGCGAAGCGACCGTGTTAGACTCTTCGACGTGCCATTCGAGTTTTGTAATCAACTCATCCTGCAGGCGGCGGGCGATTTCCAGTAAGAGTGATTGCCCGTAACCTTTGGAACGTTCGTTCTCTTTGACGAAAACATCAGTCAGTCCGATCACCCGTTCTTCCCATTTGGGGATATATAAATCCAGGCCGATGACGGTTGCAGATGCAACAGCGCCTTCACCCGTTTTGGGAACGAGTTCGAAATGCAGTGTTTCCAGTCTTCCCAGCCGCGTCAGCCACCACCAGTTGGGGGCTTGGTAATCATCGGAAATCATCAACTGCATTTTGCGTCTAAGATTGACCAGATGAAATTTGATTGGCGGTTTGGGGCCGAGTAAGTCACGTTGATAAATCCGAATAGATCTGGTGGCATCATAGCCGATCGATTCAAAAAACGGCGCCGCCAGAGGGTCGGATAACAGGAAGCCAGAAGGACGCGTCCCTCCATACAGGCCAACCAGATAGGGGGAGAGCAACCCTGATGGGCCAGCGGTTATATTCATGGCCCCTTTGGACTTGAGATACTCTTCCGCCCGTAAAACAAGTTCCCGACCGATGCCGCGTCGGCGAAAATTGGGGTGAACAATGACAGCGCAGATAATGCCGATTGAATAATCGAGTGCCGATTCCTCTTCGTTGGGGCCAAATCCTGCCAGCACAAAGCCGACGGCTTCACCATCTTCAACCGCAACAATCAACCCGTTGGGATCAAAATAGGGTTGTGAGAAAATCAGAACTTCAAAAGCATCGATACTGAGACATTCCGCGGCTCCTCTTCCCAGTCCTGCAGCATGCCATAATTTCAGCAGCTGCGGTGGATCAGTATTATGAAACGCGCGAAACTCAGTCACAAAGTACTCTCACAAAATGTGAACGGGACTTAGAATCTGTTTTTAACAGCAACAATAAAGAAAGCCCCCTTGTCTTTCAAAGGGGGCTTTCCGTTTTTGTTATTTGACTTTTTTGACAGCATCCACGATGGCAGCAGCCGTCAGTCCGTATTTGTCCAACAACCCTTGAGGATCGCCACTTTCGGCGAAACAATCGCCTACATTGACATAGGCCATGGGTACTGGTGTGGTTTGAGAGACGACCATGGAGACAGCAGAACCCAGTCCGCCGTGAGCCAGATGTTCTTCTGCAACCACAATGGCACCGGTTTCTTTTGCTGCTTTCTGAATGGCATCCGCGTCGATCGGTTTGACGGTGTGCATATCAATTACACGGGCACTGATGCCTTCTTCTGCCAGTTTGGTGGCAGCGTCAATAGCACCAGCAACCATCAGTCCATTGGCAATAATGGTCACGTCGTCGCCTTCGCGTACTGTGTTGGCTTTACCGATTTCGAAGGTGTCTCCTTCGGAATAGATTTCCGCTACATTGGGTCGACCCAGTCTGAGGTAGACAGGTCCTTTATGTTCGATCATTGCGGCAGTTGCGGCTTTGGTTGAAACGGCATCAGCGGTTACGACTACGGCAACACCGGGTAGACTGCAGGCCAGTGAGACGTCTTCAATTCCCATCTGTGAAGGACCATCTTCACCGATGGAAATACCAGCGTGCGTACCAACAAGCTTGACATTCATGCCTGGAAATGCGATCGACATTCTGATCTGATCGTAAGCATTGCACAGCAGGAACGCGGCAAAGCTGGCAACGACAGGGATGTGTCCGGTAGAAGCCAGACCGCCGGCGACGCTGACCATGTTACTTTCAGCAATCCCGACATTGAAACCACGTTCGGGATAGGCTTTCGCAAAGACTTCCGTCCGTGTTGAGTTTCCAACGTCACCATCAACGGTCACAATTTGAGGGTATTTGTCCCCCAGTTCTTTTAATGCATCACCAAACGCATCGCGTGTGGCTTGTCCGACTTTCAATCCACTAATTTCGCCTAAATACATAATGATATGTCTCTTTTGTCTGTGTGTTGGACTTTAGATATTGATTTGACTCGAGCTGCCATCAGGTTTTCTCAGGTTGCGGCGAACTCCGCTCACTGAGAATCAGGAGCAGGTCCTAACTGAGTAACGCAAGTGCTTTTTCTGCCAACTCTGGCGAAAGCGGTTTGCCGTGATAGTTGGTATCTCCCGCTGCTTCGAGTACTGGGAGAATTCCAAATCCTTTTTTGGTCTTCGAAATAATCGCTTTGGGACGATCGGTCACTTTGGCTGCGATTTCCAGCGCTTCCACAACCGATTCCTGGCAGTTGCCGTCGATGGTCTGAGTGTGCCAGCCAAACGCGGCGATTTTTTCTTCAAAGGAACCCAGGTCGAGTACTTCTGAAGTGGCTCCGGTTTGCTGATAGCCATTTTGGTCGATGATGGCAGTCAGGTTGCCCAGCTTGTACTTTTCAGCGGCGCCCAGTGCTTCCCAGACCTGGCCTTCACCCATTTCGCCATCGCCGATTACGACGAAGACATTGGAGCCGTTTTTGTTCAAACGGGCGCCGAGAGCCTGGCCAATTCCCAAAGAAAGTCCCTGTCCCAGAGAGCCGGTAGAGGCTTCAATTCCGGGAAGGCGTTTCATATTTGGGTGACCTTCAAACGGGCTACCCAGCTTACGAAGTGACATCACGTCTTCCGTTGAGAAGTAGCCTGCTTCTGCCATCGCGGCATACAGCACAGGCACGGCGTGGCCTTTGCTCAAGATGAAACGATCGCGGGCATCCCAGGTTGGGTTTTCAGGATCATATTTCATGAATCCACCAAACCAGAGTGCGTTCACCACTTCCACAGCAGACAGGCTGCTACTGGGGTGTCCACTACCGGCTTCGGTCGTCATACGGATGATCAGACGGCGAAGGACTTTCCCTTTTTCCTTCAATTCTTCCATTGATAAGGCATTTGCTTGAGCAGCCACTTTGTTTCCTTCAATTTCTTCTAAACAAACAAATAAATTTGTCACGCTCTACGATAATCCATCAGTAAACTTTTACGTGTTGACTTTAACATGACTGATAGACGGGTGCGACCCGATAGGATCGCAAGGATTCGAGCAGTGACAGCATTCCGGCGCCACCAGGCGCAACTTAAGCGCGTCAATTTCTAAGGGTATGCTAACGAGCAAACCTTCCAGCGACAACCATCCGGGCAATAGAAACCGTTTTGTCTCAGGGGAAAAACGCCCTGCCTCGCTACTTTTTTTACTAAATTCACCGATCTATCAAAAAAGTTTCATACCAGGGAGGCCTGTCTTGCGTTTCTTTCGAAATACACAACTGTTTACAGAAAGAGTCTTTAAAGCCCGTTCTGCTTGAGCAATAATGGGGAATTGTGTTTCAAAATGTACTTAATTATCTTTGACTTTACAGAGGCTGCCCAGTGATGGATGAAAGCCCTTTTACCGATCAGGAATTATTGGCTTATCTGGATGAATCGCTGTCCATTGAGCTGATGTCACAGGTTGAATCTGCTCTGAGACACTCCGATACGCTGCGCGTGCGGCTCGCCAGTCTGTCTCTCCAACGGAATGAAGGCGTGCATTCGGTGGGTGAAATCTGGAGACGCAATCGCCTGAGTTGCCCTTCGCGAAGTCAATTGGGAGGATATTTACTCGAAACGCTGTCTCCCGACTATCTGAAGTTTGTCGAGTTCCATTTGAATCAGACCGGCTGCCGGTATTGTGCGGCGAATCTGGAAGACCTCAAAGCCGGCTTATCGAAAGCCTCAAATGAGACAGAACGCCGGCGACAGAAATATTTTCAGTCGTCAGCCGGTTATCTGTCGGCGAAAGAGGAAGACTGACTGAATCGCTGAATCGCGTTAGTCAAGTGGCCCGGATTCAAAATCGGATTTGTTGACCCACCCCGCTTTCGGGGCATCGCCTTTTTGGTACCGCTGGTAAAAATTGCGCGTGCGGGGATCTGAGTACTGATATTTCTCAAACACAGAACCATTGCCTAGAACGCGCGGGTCTTTTTGCGCGGTCAGCTCGGCGTGCATCTGTTCTTTCAGCGCGTTCTTGATGCTCTGGAATTTCGGAAGTGCCGCCAGATTCTTCATGCATTCCGGGTCGTCTTGAATCGAGTAGAGTTCTTCCGCGGTCCGTTTGCCGAACGCCCATTGCCAGAACTGTTCCTGCTTGCCGTCGCGGCGAAGTTCCAGAATCGTTGTCTTTGTCGGGCTGCCATCACAGTTTAAATATCCCGTTTCCGGATTCCCGGCCGGCCAGCGTCCCGGTTCGTCATTCTTCAGATACAGCATGCCGTCTTTGACAATGCCGCGGATCGGGTAGCCCCAGTCATGCGGTCTACCGATATCGTGGCGTTCCTTGCCGATGAGCACGTGATCGCGTTTTGGATTGACGGTTCCCGATTTGTCTGATTCAAAAATATCGGTCAGACTGCGTCCCGCGGTGGGTTGCATGCCCGTCTGTTCCCAGTTTAATCTGGCGGCTTCAACAAACGTCGGTGCGAAATCGATGAAGCTGACATAATCATCGATCACGCGATCTCCGGTCTTGATGCCCTGCTTCCACATGATCGCCAGCGGCAGATGATTCGAGCGTTCGTACTCCTGCCCCTTCACGCGGGGAAACGGCATGCCGTTGTCGGCGGTGACGACGATGATCGTGTTATCGAGCTGGTTTCGTTCTTCCAGTGATTTGAGCATTCGCACCAGATGTTGATCGAAGTGTTCAATCTCAAACGCATAATCGAGCATGTCGTTGCGAATGACTTCGTTGTCAGGCCAATACGAGGGGACCCGGTCGATGTCAGAGGTTTTTTTGCCTGCTTTCTTGACGCCAGAACCATATTCATAACGGCGATGTGGTTCCAGTCCGCCGTACCAGAAACACCAGGATTGATCCTGCGGGCAGGTTTTCAAAAACTGTTCGAAGTTCGCTGCGTAATCGATGGAGGAAATACCAGTGGCCGGCGGTTTTGCTTTTTGTTGATTGAACGTGGGGCCTGCCAGATCGCGGCGTTTGCCGTTGGCATCCACGGCGCTCCCCGGTGCCCAGCCTTTGGCGGTCTTGCCGACCACATAACCGGCGTCTGCCAGCGCTTCGACATAGGTTTTGAATTCGGGAGGAAAGAAAGCCATGTGGTTCCCGGCTTCTTTCAACTGCCAGGAATTGCGGCCCGTCAGAATGCAAGCCCGTGAAGGAGCGCATTTGGCGTTCGGAGTATAGGCGTTGGTAAACAGCAGCCCTTCCCGTGCGACCCGATCGAAGCCGGGCGTCTTGACCCAAGAACAGCCATAAGCGCCCATGTGGGGAAACGATGCATCGTCGGCGATACAAAACAGAATATTGGGACGACTCGCCTTTGCGGTTGTTGACTCTGCCTGGATGACGTTCTCTGAGAACAGCAAGCCAATGATGGCACACAGGAGAAAAACAGATTGCTTCTTCATTGCAGCGCGTCCTCAGCAAAATCGTCAAAGGCAAACAGCGGGCTGCATCAGGAGTCAGGCAGCCATTCAACAGAGAACCTTATCTTAAGTGACCGGGGATGCTGTCACAAGGAGTTTCGCCGAAACGGAAGTAAGATCTGTCCGACCTGCATCCGGCTTTCTGTTCAGTTCTGGCTGAATTCCAGCGAGAGTGCGCCGGCGAACGGATTGCGCTGTTGTTCGCGAAGCTTTGCTTTGAGAAAGCTCAGCAGGAGATCACTGCGCAAATCGACGTCATGTTCCTGCAGAATTAATTGAGACAGGACCGGCTCCAGCTTGATCGTGCCGGCGAGAATGTCACATAGTTTGCCGAGCGTGATATCACGCTGCAGCATATGATAATAAGTGGGGTCGTTTGCCTGTTCCAGAAAGATGCTGGCGTACTGCTGCAGTAATTCGAACTGGCGATGTTCACGTTGGATGACCGGTTGATCGACATAAAAGTCGGGCTTCAGTTCGAGAATTGCTTTACGATACGGGCGATCTGAGTTTTGTAATGTAACCGATTTTGCGCGGCAGATACCTTGCAGGAGCAGCGAATAATCGCCCGACTCCAGTTGACAGGGCGCCACGATAGAGGCCAGGCAGACCGAGTCGATCTCAGTGGAAGGCTTTCTGTGCGATCGAGGATCGCCGCTTGTGCGTTTCAGGGAAACCGCGACGAAAGCATCTGCCGCTAATGCTTCCGCAATCAATTGACAATCGGCGGTAGCGGTGATTCTCAGTGAGAGCACCGATTCCGGCAGGAGCACACAATTCTCCAGTTCCAACACAGGAACGGTGCCTGAAAATGTTTTGAGTCGTTGCTCTAAAAGCTCGCTAAATGCTGTCATTGTATATTTCTATACTTCATTCATTGAAAAACAAACCGTGGTCCCACATACTGAGACGCACAACGAAACACGGCTGAGTGAGATCAGATATGCCAGCCAGACTAGCACTCCAATTTGGGAATTGTCACGGAAAATATGGCGAAAAAACAAACGCAGGCTGCGAAGACTTCCGGTTATGTCGGATCGCTTGATGACAAAAAGAAACATGCCCGCAAAATCGCGCGCGGTCTTGCTAAATTATTCCCCGAACCGGAGTGTGCGTTGATTCATGATTCGCCGTTCCAACTGCTGGTTGCTACGATTCTGTCGGCGCAGTGCACTGACGAACGTGTGAATGCGACCACGCCGACGCTGTTCAAGAAGTACCCGACCGCCGCCAAGCTGGCTGCCAGTAAACAGGCGGATGTCGAGAAGATTGTCTATCCGCTCGGTTTCTTCCGTGCGAAAGCGACGAATATCCGCAAGATGGCGCAGGCTTTGACGGATGAATATGAAGGCGAAGTCCCTCGCACGCTCAAAGAACTGGTAGCGCTGCCCGGCGTGGGACGCAAGACGGCGAACGTAGTTTTAGGCACGGCTTTTGGAATTCCCAGTGGTGTCGTCGTCGACACGCATGTGAAACGTATCTGTAATATCTTCGGGCTCACGACCAGCAAGAATCCGGAAATCATTGAGCGTGACTTAATCGAAGTCCTGCCCAAAAAAGAATGGATCGCGTTTTCTCACCGTGTGATCTTGCACGGCCGCGCCACCTGTGTGGCTCGAAAGCCGCGCTGCACCGAATGTGCTTTGTTAAAAATCTGCCCGCGGATCGGGTTGAAGCCTCTTAAAGAATAGAGCTTGTCTCTTACGCAATTCAGAGTACTTGGTACTGTTTCTGAAAACATCCGTCTGAACCGTTGAAAGCCACATCTCTGCGGTTTATGTTTCCTGTATGCAGAACCTATTTTCTACTTCTTCGCAGCTAACGAGAACCCCATGATTCTGACCGGGAAAGAGATCAAAGCACGCCTGGGCAAAGATATTGTCATTGAGCCTTATCACGATAAATATCTGAACCCTAATAGCTATAACCTGTGTCTGCATAACGAGTTGATGGTCTACGAAGAAATCGTACTGGACATGGCTCGTCCCAATCGTCTGGGAAAATACGTCATTCCGGAAGAGGGCATGGTGCTTCACCCGGGGCAACTCTATCTGGGGCGAACAATCGAGCGGACGGAAACACACAATCTGGTGCCGCTGCTTGAAGGTCGCTCTTCAATTGGCCGTCTGGGCATTTCTGTACACGCGACCGCTGGCGTAGGCGACATCGGATTCTGTGGCTATTGGACATTGGAAATTACTGTTGCCCAGCCCGTTCGTATTTATGCAGGCATTGCGATCTGTCAGATCATTTACAATGTACCGATTGGGGAAATTGTCGAATATAACAGCGACAAGTACCAGAACAACAAAGGCATTCAGCCCAGTTTGTTGTTCAAAGAACTGGACCCTACCGAGACCCGCCAGATGCGACTGTCCTTCGGCGAAGAAGAAGCCGCGAAAAAAAACGGCTGATCTGCTGAGCCAGTCAGAAAACAAACACGTCAGATACAAAAAAAGACGTCACCGATGAAAACGGTGACGTCTTTTTTTCATGACTCTGATAAGGAACGCTTACACGGTCCAGGTATCGCCGGTATTAAACAGTTCTTCCAGGTCCCCTTCTCCATTGCGTTCGGTCGCCGAGGCGACCTGATCATAGACCGCTTCGTTGTAGGTTGGGTGCTCAACGCAACGGAAGACGCCCATCGGTTCGGGCATTTCCGGATGACGCATACTGGCCAGGAGAAACGCCAGATTCATATCTTCTGACTTTTCATCGTGGAACAACAGGTCGTCTTCGGTGACCCCTTTACCCAGTTCAACGACTTCCGGTTGATCATGGCTGTTGAGACGAATCCCTTTATCCCGTTCTTTGCCGAAGATCAGCGGCTTGCCATGCTCGAGGTAGATCACGTTCTCTTCTTTCTTGCCTTTCTTGGAAGCAAATTCGAAGGCGCCGGAGTTAAACACGTTACAGTCCTGATAGACTTCAACGAATGCAGACCCTTTGTGCTTGGCAGCTCGTTCGAGCACGCTGCAAAGATGCTTGATGTCGACATCCACCGAACGGGCGGCAAACGTGGCACGGGCACCAATGGCGACCGATAGCGGGTTTAATGGACGATCAACCGAGCCGAACGGCGTACTTTTAGTTTTCGTTCCCATTGGGCTGGTGGGCGAGTATTGCCCTTTGGTCAAGCCGTAAATCTGGTTGTTGAACAGAATCACTTTCAAGTCCACGTTACGACGCAGGACGTGCATAAAGTGGTTCCCACCGATAGACAGCGAATCGCCGTCACCGGTAATAACCCAGACCTGAAGCTCAGGATTCGCCAGTTTGACCCCGGTAGCGACTGCAGGAGCGCGACCGTGAATACTGTGCATTCCGTAGGTGTCCATGTAATATGGAAAACGGCTGGAGCAGCCAATTCCCGAAACAAACACGAACTTTTCTTTAGGAATGCCCAGGGTTGGTAGAACTTTTTTCATCTGGGCGAGAATGGAATAATCGCCGCAGCGCGGGCACCAGCGAATTTCCTGATCGCTGGCAAAGTCTTTAGGAGAGAGGACGGGCAATGGGACGTCTACACTCATTTTTTCGATCCTTAAACGCAATAACTCGTTGCTTAAAGTTGCATGTAATTTTAGGGGAGATCTGACTGAACCGGAAACTATTTCTCGTCAATCATCTCTCTGATTTTTTCTTTGACTTCACTGATCAGGAACGGTTTTCCCTGGACCTTATTCAAGCCGACGGCGTCAGCCAGATAAGTGCCACGAATGATCATGCGTAATTGCCCGGTGTTTAATTCGGGAATCAGAACTTTCTTGTACTGTTTAATCAGATCGCCCAGATTTTTGGGGAACGGATTCAGGTAGCGAATGTGGGCGTGGGCTACGGACAAGCCTTCCTGGACGGACTGTTTGACCGCAGTGCGAACTGCACCATAGGTTCCACCCCAGCTGATCACCAGCAGATCACCCGATTCGGGTCCTTCCACAGTCTGTTCCGGAATGAAGTCGGCAATCCCGGCGATTTTCTCTGCCCGGAGTGTGGTCATGAACTGGTGATTCTCGGGCGAGTAATTCACGTTGCCGGTGACGTCTGATTTTTCCAGACCACCGACACGGTGTTCACAGCCGGGCGTGCCAGGCACGACCCAGGGACGGGCCTTCTTTTCATCCCGCAGGTACGGCATGAATGGCTCGTCGCCCTGTTTGTTCTCGTGAGAAACTTTAATCGGCTTCAAGCTGGAGATGTCAGGAATCTTCCATGGCTCTGCTCCGTTCGCGATATAACCATCACTAAGCAGCAGCACAGGTGTCATGAATTCGACGGCGATGCGTAATGCTTCCTGTGCCATCTCGAAACAGTCGGCAGGTGAAGCCGGTGCGACCAGTGGCATGGGACAATCGCCGTTGCGACCAAACATGCACATATAGAGGTCGGACTGTTCTGTTTTTGTGGGCAGTCCAGTACTGGGACCGCCGCGTTGCACGTCGACCACCACCAGCGGCAATTCCATAATCGCAGCCAGGCCCATGCCTTCCCCTTTGAGGGCAATCCCGGGTCCACTGCTGGCAGTAATTGCCAGATCGCCCGCATAAGAGGCACCGACAACACTGGTGATCGCAGCGATTTCATCTTCGGCCTGAAACGTGACGACGTCGAAATTTTTCAGTTTGGAAAGTTCGTGCAGAATATCACTGGCGGGAGTAATCGGATATCCGCCGTAAAATAGTTGTTTGCCGGCCAGTTTCGCAGCCGTCACAAAACCGAATGCCAGCGCTTCGTTTCCGGTGACCTTACGGTAGTTTCCGGGTGGCAGATCAGCGGGGTCAACGCGGTAATGAACGGTGATCGCTTCGGTGGTGATGCCATAGTTATAGCCGGCGTGTAATGCTTTGAGGTTCGCGTCCACCAGTTCCGGTTTCTTGGCGAACTTGGTTTTGACCCACTCTTCGGTGGGGGTCGCATCGCGTTGGTAGAGCCAGTAGACCAGCCCCATCGCGAAAAAGTTTTTGCAGCGTTCGGCTTCACGCGGCGAAAGACCCAGCTCCGCCACCGCATCCCGCGTCAGGCTGGTCATGGGAACTTTCTGTACCTGGTATGCTGCCAGTGATTCTTCATCGTCGAGCGGATTACTTTCGTAACCGGCTTTGGAAAGGTTGCTTTTTTCGAAAGCGTCTTCGTTGACGATCAGAGTGCCGCCCCGTTTGAGATCGGCCACATTGGTTTTCAAGGCAGCCGGGTTCATGGCAACCAGCGTATCGACTTCATCTCCGGGAGTGAAAATATCACTGCTGGAAAAACAGATCTGAAAACCACTCACGCCGCCCAGTGTACCGGCGGGTGCGCGAATTTCTGCAGGGAAGTCGGGCAATGTGCTGACGTCATTACCGAACACAGCCGACACATTCGTGAACTGCGTGCCGGCTAACTGCATCCCATCGCCACTATCTCCACAAAAACGAATTACAACAGCATCCAGCTGCTCGCTGAGTTTGCCATTTGCACCAGGCACGTCTGTGGTCGCCATTCTGATTTTTACTCCCCGGTAGTCGCCTCAATTCAGGCGGTACAGTCTCGGTTGATTGAAAAATAAAATTGTTTGTATTGGTGATCGTTGCGCCCGTTTTCCCGCAGACGGAAACTCAGGTCCCGAAGTCTGGCCCTGTTAACAAATAACGGAAAACCAGACAATCAATCACTGAAAATATGAAACCATGGAAAACGCGAGGTGTTCTCTCAGACATGATACGAGCCTGATTTAACGTGACTCGCAAGGAGGGAAAGACGCAGGAGTATTTCACACTTGGTTTTCACAAATTAATGAATCGTTTCGTCTGGAAGGGCGATTCCCTCTCAAATACCAATGGAGCATCGAGATTCCAGCTTCAGACGTCCGTGTTCTCCACTACTGTTTGTTCACCATTGTTCCGTCAAACGGTAAACTCAACGCAATAGATTTATTCCTTATAATCGGCATTCTTGCATCAAAATCAACACCTGGAAAGGCCTTAAATAGCACATTCTTCAGTGATTCTTGAGATTTTTTCTCTTCAGAGACACCAATATCTCAACTTACTGAGATTATAGGCATCGGCACCACACATCCAATTAAAAGTCTACATGAATATCTCATTTTAATTGTAAACAATTTGTCAGTTCAATCGGTGGCCGCTGATTTCAACGAAATTCCAATAAAACAGGGAGCAGAAACCGATGGATTTCTGCTCCTTGGGAAGACACCGAAAAAGGGGATTCGGTCATCACATTTTTGTCATCACGTAAAAATAATTCATAATGTCGTGAGGCAGTTCCTGTACATCGATATTATTGAAGCCCGCCTCTTCCAGCATCTGGCAGGCGAGTTCTTTGCCCCAGCAGGTTCCCAGCCCCGCACCATCCTGTGCGAGTGAGACGGTCATGCAGTGCATGGTAGAAATCGTATAAAACATCGGCCCCAGGGGATTGTCGATGTTTTCCTCCACATTGCTTGAAGCGGCAATGTCCTGCATCAGAAAGGTGCCTCCCGGCTTCAGGGCCGCGTTAACTTCGCGCAACACCTGATCCGGCTTGGCTTGATCGTGAATCACGTCAAAGGCGGTGATTAAATCGAACGTATTAGCTGCGTTCATTTGCGAAACATCCTGCACCTGGAACGTCACATTCGAGACGCCCCGCTTTACAGCAAATTTTTTGGCCCGTCCGATCGATTCCTCCGAGATGTCAAAGCCGGTAAAGCGACTCTTGGGATACATGGCTGCCATCTCGATCAAAGCCAGACCGCTGCCGCAGCCAATGTCCAGCGCGTCGATGCCCGCTTTCAGTTTGTCTTCCAGTCCGGGTACCAGCGGCAGAATATGTTCGAACAGACCACAGACGACCGAATTATAACTATCCTCCGCCATCACTTCATGGAAGCGGGCGAAGTCGGAATAAGGAACGCCGCCCCCTTCTTCAAAGCAGTTCAGGATTTTGTCTTCGACAGTTCCCAGAACCGAAAACCACTGCATCGTTGTGGCAAAATTATTGGAACCCGCAGCTCGCGTCAAAAGTGCTGCATGTTCGGCGGGTAGAAAATAGGTTTTTAATACCGGGTCGTATTCCACGATTCCGCCAGTGACCATCGCGCCCAGCCATTCGCGAACATAACGTTCGTTTAAACCGGCCTGCTCCGCGATTTGTTCGCTGGTGGCGTGTTCCATCTCACTCATAATGTCAAACAGTCTTGCCCGGTGCCCCAGTGAAAGCATCAGTGAGATGGCGCTGTTATTCACAATTTGCAACAGTTTCTGTCCGAATTCATCGGTCCGCTCTGCATCGATATTCAAATTACAGTTATTACACATCGTAAATCCCTCTCTCCCTAATTAGATCTGACTTGAATCATAAAAAATTTGTTCGTGTTTCATTTACAGAGTGGCCCGCCTCGCAGTGGCCCGCGATGTCGCGTTATATCTACAGAGCGAAAATTGAGACGACATGTTACCTGTTTTCTAAAAAAATACGATGTGAAAACAAAGAAACGCGATAACCATAACCGGGTTCGCTACTTAGGGCCGAATACAATTTGTGGAATTCAGAATTTGGTTCTTGAGATCGTCACCAGAGTTCATCAAAATGAAGGGCATTTTCAATGCTCACCCGAACGCCCTCCCTCAAAAAGTGAGACACACTATGCTCAAACAGGCTTTGCTGGCTGGTTTCCTCTTTTGCATTTGTCTTCACCCTGCACTCTCGTCTGCCACAGAACGCTTTCTGGTGGAACAGGGGCAGCCGCGTGCGGAGATTATCATTTCCAGCAAACCGCCGCGAACGACGAGACTCGCAGCGCAGGAACTGCAGACTTATCTCGAAAAAATTTCCGGCACGAAGTTACAGATCGTCACCGAGCCGACCGGCAGCATGCCCGTTTCGATTTTCGTCGGTCGCAGTGCACACACCGAGCAGCGCGGCATCACGGACACAGAGCTGAAGTTTGGCGCGTATCGGATTGTCTCCGGCGAGAACTGGCTGGCGCTGATCGGTGACGATACCGACTTTGTCCCGATTGAACCCTGGCCACGCAATAACAAAGAAATTGTCAGTGGGAAAGCACAGCAGGCATGGGATGCGATTACCGGGAAACACTGGGGGTATCCGCATTCGCAGATTTATAAGCATTACACTGGTCCCACTCGACTGTTCGGTACGCCGAATGAACAGCAGGTCGACAAAAACGGAAACGTCAATGTCTGGGGCTTTGATGAACGGGGTTCGTTCAATGCTGTCTGCGGTTTTCTGCGCGGCCTGGGAGTCCGCTGGTATCTACCGGGCGAGTTGGGCGAGATTGTGCCAACAATGAAAAGTCTCCCGTTGCCCGCCATCGACGAGACCGTGCATCCAGATTTTCCCTTGAGGACGATTAACTTTCGCTTTGGAACCTACGGTCGTGAAGCGGCGATGTGGGCCATGCATCTGGGAGTGCGACAGCCGTTTGGACGGCAGGCTGCCCACGGCCTGGATCATATGACACATAACGAACAGACGTTGAAAGATCACCCGGAATGGTTTGCCCTGTACGGCGACAAACGCGATACACAACCCGGAAAACGACTGAATCAGCTCTGTTACTCGAACGAGGAATTGTTCCAGGAAACCGTGCGTTACGCGCGGGCGCAGTTTGATCATTTTGATATGGACGCCGTTTCGATCATGCCCCCGGACGGATACACGGCCATCTGTCAATGTGAACAATGCCAGGGGAAAGATACGCCCGAACGAGGCTACCGCGGCGCCTTTTCCGATTATGTCTGGGAGTTCGTGAACCGTGTTGCCAAAGAAGTCGGCAAAACTCATCCCGATAAAAAGATTTCCAACTGCGCCTATGGGACCTATACGCAGCCTCCGCTCAACATCGAAAAGCTGGAGCCGAACGTGCAGGTGATTATCGTCGGTGGACGTCGTCCCACCAATGCCGACCGCGAGGAACTCAGTAAGCTGCGTGCGGACTGGGTCAGGAAAACCGACAACCCGCTGGTCATTTTCGAGAACTACCCCTTCACGGCACGCGGGTTTTATTTGCCCGCTTATATTCCCCGCACGTTGGGCGAAAGCATCAACGAAACCAAAGGCATTTCGCGCGGCGAAGACATCTGGCTGTCGATGGACCTCAGTGAAAACGGCATCGGTTATAACCACTTTCTGATTTATTTCACCGCGCGAATGTACTGGGGTGGCAAGGACCAGGATGCGGTCCAGATGTTTGATGAATACTGTCGCCTGTTCTACGGCCCCGCTGCCGGGGAAATGAAAGCTTTCTTTGATTATTGTGAATCGCACTGGCGCGAAATGGAACACGAGGCCGACAAAGCCAATCGCGCGCTGGAACTGTTTGCCATGGCACAGAACAAAGTCAACACCGACACGGTCTATAGCCAACGGATTCAGTTGGTTGATAATTTTCTCAACGGACTGCGCAACAAGAGCCGGCTGCTTGCCCAGAAACGGGGACCGGTGCCAACCTTGCGTCTGGTGGGGGATTCACGCGGCGAGATTGTCATTGATGGTAAACTGGATGACGCCCTCTGGCAAAAGTGTCCCACCGCATCCACGGGAGGGTTAAGAGAACTTCAGACTGGACGCTTGCCTGTCTATGGAACGGTGGTTAAATCGTTGTGGGTTGGTAATCAGCTTTATTTCGCCATTCGTTGTGAAGAAGCACCGGGAGAGAAGCCGAATATCACTACGACCAAAAAGGAAGACCCAGCCCTCTGGTACGGCGATGCAGTCGAAATTCTGCTGGCAACCGAGTCGCATAACTATTACCAGATCGCCATCAATCCCGCTGGTGCGCTAATCGATCTGGATCGTGGAACAGAGAAAAACAAATGGTACCAATGGGACTCGCAGGCCGAGGTAGCGACCGAAATTGGCGACGGATATTGGACGGTCGAGATTCGGATTCCCGTGGTCGAAGATGAAAATGACCCCCTGCATCAGGTGATTGGACACAAGCCAACGGTCAGCCTGCCCTGGTTCATCAATGTCTGTCGCCAACGGATTCGAGAGAACGGTGCCGAGTTTTCTGCGTTTGCACCAACGGGGGCAACGGGATTCCATAAGCCGCTCAAGTTTGCGCACTTTTTTCGGGGACGCTCTCATCAGTTTGAAGCGGATCCGAGTGTGTCCGATTATCTGATCGCCAGTCGGGAGGCAGAGAAGTTAATACGAAGTCGAAAAACAGACAAGGCGCTGGCCGCGTTTCTTGCGTTATCCAAAGAAAAGAAAATTACGGAACTGCAGAAATCAAAGGCTCTGGAACAGGCGGCCCTGTGTGCGCGGAATCTGAAGGACTACGAACAGGCATCCGAGATCGCCGAAGCGATTCCCCTGGACTCGGTTCGTAAAACCGTGCAGATGGAGAATCTGCTGGCCCAGCGCGAATACGAGGATGTCTTAAAACAGTTCGGAGAGGAGAACTTGGGGCAGTGGCCGTTCTGGCAGAGGGGAGACGCCGCGTTTGCAAGAGGACGGGCTTACTTCAGTTTGAACAACGGTGAACAAGCAGAAGCCGATTTGCGCACTGCTTTGCAGTTCACCTCTGACAGTCGCCGTCGTACGAGTATTCTGCTCACTACCGCGATCAACCGCGAACGGAATCTGAAAGATGACAGCGCCGCGCTGGACGCGTATCGAAAGAACTTTGAAGGCGTGGGACGTGTGGGAGCATCTGAGCAGTTCCAGTCGATCGAAGGGGCAGTGCGCATCCTGACGCGACAGGGAAAATATGAGGCAGCACTGGTGGCTTTAGATCGGGCCAACATTGAAAAGCTCAAAGGAGTCTGGCACGATACGATGCTGTTAGCCAAAGCCAGAACCCTGGCAGCCGCAGGTAAAAAAGCAGACGCCAGCAAATTGTATCAGCAGATTCTGGTTGACGAGTCTGCCGCACAGCGATTCAAAGTCGAAGCCCGTGAGCAGTTGGAACGGTTGCCAGAGAAATAGCGAAGTGTTTTTACCCGTTCTGATCTGTGTCGTGTAGGGGCAGACCCATGTGTCTGCCCGCAGGGTTCGCATTGATCTGCGTTGTCGTGTTCGAATGGTGAAACCAGCCTCAATTGATCGAAAAAGAGTGTTTCGATTTTCGTCAGGCGGGCACACAGGCACCGCCCCTACCTTTCAATAGTCACAGTGAATTAGATTATAAGGCCAGGCAAGGTGATTCGTGTTCTGTGAAGAGAATCTTTTTTTACTACCACGAAAAACACGAAACCTCACGAAAATATCAGGGAATGAGTGTGTGAAATGATTGCATGTTCCTACTGATTTATGTTTGCGTGTGGCACCGTCGGCTTCGTTCACCCAGACAAGGTGACATAAAGAAGTGAGCGGGTCGGCGCTAGCCGCCGGTTGTGATCGATGTGCTTCTGTAATACCGCTACCTAGCGCCATTCCACTCACATTGAGAGGCACAACCAGTGCGCATTGTTCATCTCTCGGCTTCTGTGTCTATTCGATATAACCTTGCTCGGCAGAGGATGCTTTGTGAATTCACAGCTCTCTTCTCTGTTGGTTTATGTGATTTCTCAGTTTCGTCACGATTGAATTTTCTTAATCGGCGTAGTGGGGTCAAGAGGAAGGAGAAATTTTTCATGCGTCAAAACGCGAGGAAACGGGTGCGAATGTGTTTGAATCAGAGTCGAGTGCGGTTGAATGCGGGTCGAAGTGCGTTGATGCGTCGGGTGCAGGTGAGCATGGTTTTGAAAAATCGCTCTGAAACCAGTCACTTTTATAGTGCTCTTTTTGAACCGATGCAGATTAATTCTACTGAATCTGTACTGTTCTCGCGCGCGACGCAGATCGAAGATCATCTAGAACGGTGCGGTCGCGTCAAGGGGACTTTGATCAGCGAGAGACAAAAAGGAAAATCTACTTTTTGTTCTTTCAGGTGGGGCACTTTCAAACAATGTGTGAAAAATACACACATTCGTCTTGCATTATAGGTTGAGGTGTGAAATGATCACAGTTCGATGTAGTCTAACCCTATTGAGTTTTTGATCAGAGGCACTGTGATGGATCAACCTAATCAAAATGAACTGGAGATACTGCGTCTGTTATGGGAAGACGCACCACAGAAACCGGCAGCGATTCAGGCCGCGTTCGGCTGGGACATTGATAATGGCACGTTGCGCAGTGTGCTCGTGGGCATGGTCGAGCGTGGATTACTGACGCGAAAACGCGAAGGGCGAGCGTATGTCTATTCCCCTAAATTACGACGCGAGACTCACTTTCGCCAGATGGTGCGGCGGCTGGCCGAAGTCTTTACCGGCGGTTCCACCGGACAATTGTTGATGGAATTGGCCGAGAAAGAACGGCTCACTCCTGAGGAACTCAGACAGCTGAAGAAAATTGCCAACAGCGAAAAGTAAACGAAAAAAAGAATCACGTTCCTGCCGATCGCCTGGCGTTCTGGCTTTGAAAAGGATACGCAGATGCTGAATTCGAATCCAGCTATCGACATTGTAATCCGACTGAGCATCGTCCTGGCGATTGGCTGGCTGTCACTGCGGGTTTCAGCGAAACAAAATCCGCGCTGGTCGGTGTTGATTACCCGCTGCATGATTATCGCCGGATTTGGGTTCCCCGTGGTTTATGCCTGTCTGCCTGCAACAACGCTCGCTGTCTTACCAGCGCTGTCGGAAGTGGAAGTTTCTCAGCCGATAATGACGATGCCCAAAACTATTGAGACAGTAATACAGGGCACTCCCCCGAATCAACCACTTGAGCAGACATCCGAGAGGATCAGAGAACCAGTCATCGTCGGAACGGAATCAAGCCTGCTGGAGCCTGCCAGACGCGATTCTGAGACGACGGTGATGGTTCCTGAAAACAATGTTGAACCCCCTTCGGTTGCCCCAGGTTCTCCCGTTGGCAGCATCTATGAGAGTCCCCGGAATGAGAGGCAAATCAGTACAATAAAGGGCGGTATAATCCCCGTCGAATCATCTGGCAATAAGTCGGCCGTTTCCCTGTTTGATTGGCTCGGGGTCTGTTGGCTTGCTGGATGTTTCCTGTTGCTGTTGAAAATCGGGTTTCAGATCAGGCAGGCCAAACAGTTGCTGCAAACCTCCCAGGCAGCGTCGGAATTGATTCAATGCGAGTGTGAAATGCTGGCGAGAAATCTGTCCCTGCATTCTGTTCCCCGCGTCTGTGTTTCCACAGCCATCAATGGTCCCTGCACAGCGGGCTTACTGCGGCCCAGTATCTTTCTGCCGGATTCGTGGAGCGAGTCTCTCTCGGATGAGGAACGCCGTGCCGTCTTGATGCATGAACTATCCCATATCGCCGGCTGCGATTCTCTGTGGGATTTACTGTCTCGGATTGTGACCGCACTCTGGTGGTTTCATCCGCTGGTCTGGCGATTGACCTCACAGCATCGCTTGGCGTGTGAGCATATGTCTGATGCATGTGCTGCAGATTCAATTGATGGATTTGATGCCTATCGACAAATGTTGGCGCAGTGGACTTTACGTCGGCAGGGAGCAGAAACGAACTCGACTGTGCTGGCGATGGCAGACCGCTCGTTCATGCTACGAAGACTAAAGTGGCTCGAATCGCCACAGCCATTTGGAACTCTGAGACGGGCTCGTCGTACTGCCGTCCTTCTGATCGCTGTGTTATTCTTCCTCGGCGTGGCTTCAATCAAACTCATTCCCCAGGCCGTTGCACAAAAAACTGAGACTGTTGAACTAGAGCAGAAAACGGAGGACTCGAAACCATCTTCAACAGAACAAGAGAACGCAAAAAAAGAGAACACTGAGAAAAACAGAAAAGAGCAGCCGGGCTTAGTGATCCGCGTCAAAGCCGTTGACGCGAACGGAAAGCCGCTGAAAGATGCATACCCGTTATTGGAAGATTCAAATCTCTTCGGACGAGAATTCAAACGGGACAAAGATCACGTCGGTTATTTTACTTCGCCGGTGCTGAGCCCGGACCGTCGCTGGATGCGGGTCGTTGATGGCAGCGGTGAAGGACCGATTCTGTTTAGTAAGCTGATTGATGTGACGAAGCCGGAACAAGTCACGCAGGATGGGACGATTGTCGCGACCTTGCGTCCCGGCATTCGACTGGAGGGACGCCTCGATGAGAACGTGCCGCGACCGATCAAAAATGGATGCGTTGAACTATACATCAACGAGGGAGAGGGGCATCGAATTGGCGGCTGGACCTGGCAGGATACGGCGTTCGTGAAGAAAGACGGTACCTTTGTATTCGAATCACTGCCCGCAGGCGGGCACGTGCAGATGTTTGCTCTGGTGGAAGGTTTTCAGTCGATCCGGCTTGCAGAAACAACTCTGGCTGAGTATTTAAGGCTGCATGACGCCGGCGATGTCTCGTTACTGGAAGCGTTCAGCAAAGATCCGAATGTTTTCCGACCTCAATTGTTTCCGCTACCGAAAGGACAGGCGAAAACAGAAATTACAGTGCCGTGCACGCGTTCGGCTGCTCTGGATGTGACGGTGTTTCATCCGACGGGTCCCCCGATTTCTGATGCTAAGGTAAAATTTAATCCGCGTGGTCTGTTTCTGGGAGGGAAAGAATTTTTTCCGACCAATGAAGTCCTATCCAAGGCATCTCTTGTCAGACAGCAGGATCCCGTGCAGGCGAAGCGCCTGCACGACTGGGCCAATTCCACTTTTTTAGAGGTGAAGACTGATAGCAAGGGAATCGCCCGTGTGCGCAACCTGCCGACACAGGGGCGACAGAAATTTTATGCCAAGGCCCCAAGGGTCACTATGCCTGCTTATCCTACGATTGATTCGTCGTTTCCCAGTCATTACGCGGTCATTGATCTAACGGCAGAGAAAACGTTACAGCGAACGATCACGATGGAGAATTTGTTGCCGATTGTCTCTCATAAAGTGATCGTGATGGATGACAAGGGGGCGCCTCTACCCATGCTTAAACTGACGGTGAGCGAAATCACATTTAAGAACGCGCCTGACAATTGGCATGTCTGGTCGAAACAACGCTTTGGGACTGTCCCGACAGGAACGACAGATGTCAATGGAAAGGCCAGTCTCCGCCTGCCTCTGAGAGTGAATGATCAAACGGTGACCCGGATGCGAGTGATATTGAAAGGCGACATCAGCCAGGACGTCCCGATTTACAAGCACTTGATGGTTCCCCTCGATTCTGATGAGCGCAGGCATCTGTTGATTGTTTCCAAACCAATAATAAGAGAAATAAAGAATCTGCATGATGTGGAAGTAGAACTGGTTCCCTATGAAACATTCGGCGGGAATTCTCCCAAACAGGTATTGGATGCGTTTAGGAAATCGCCGTCACTGGTTTTGTTCAAACGGTTGTTGGAAACCGTCAACTATGATGCGGCAACGCCGATTCAGATTCAAAGACAGCTGGACTGGGCCGCCCGATCCAGACGGATGCGGGAGGAAGGGACGGACCTGTTTATCCGCTTGAACCAGATGAACTGGGACGTGTATGAGTTGCAAAAATATAAGAAGCTGCCGGACGGGACACAGTACTATAAATATTCGCAGCCGAATTTTTATCGTCAGAATGCGAACGAACGCGAGAAAGAGGAAGATGAGTTTTTCGCTTATCGAACGATTCCGACGGACCGGGGTGAGCGGACCGTGGTTCTCTGCCAGGTTGCGCCTGTCGAGAGACCATTAAAAGCTGCGCAACCTGAAAAACAGACGCCGGGTCAACCAGCGCAACCTCAAGAGCCGGACTGGAAACCGGCTACGCCTGAGCCAAAGAAGGCTCCAGTGGTGGCGTTTGTATTCAATACGTCAGACGGTTCATTGATCCGCAGCTTTGGTGACCCGGTTGAATCTGGCGGGATGGAGATGGAGCCGATTCTGACCTGCATGGGGGGGACGGACGATATTATCCTGTTGACGTCCACTTCAGAAACATTTGGACCATTTAATAAGAAATTGTGCTGTTATCGTATTGGTGCAGAAACCAAGCCGCTGTTGACTGTTTATACAAACAAAAATGTGTTCAGCTGGCACGGGACCTTCAGACCGTCGTCTCCCCTGGCTGAATCAGGCTATGTCGAGTTTGGCCTGGGTGTGCAACAGCTCAAAGGCAAACAATTTGATCGCACACGGGGAGGAATGCTCTCGAACGGGATTGAAGTTCCCCGTAAGATTTATTGGGATGGACGACAAAATCAGTTTATGGGACCTGTGACACAGAGCTATGACGGCGTGCCGCTGTATCAGGTGGTGCCGGAAAAGTCGGCTGAATTTCAGCCGCTGGATATCGCGACAGATGAAATGATGGTGGCAGGGGGACGAGGTTCTTCTCAGAACTGGCATTCTTGGGATGTTTTGATTCCCCACGGTAAAACCGCGCGACTTCGATTCACGCTGGAAGATCAATCAGGAGGCAAACCGGTTGTGCAGGAAATCGCGGAGAAAGAACTTTCTGCGGGGCTTCATAATCTGTCGTTTCAGATCGCCTACCATTCACAGGATGAGGATTTGTCTCAGGTGAAATTTCGCTTTGATGAAAAAACGGTCGAGGAGATCCTCGTCCCTCGTGTTCCCATCGTAACAGATGAACCATCGGTGGCAGGCGCTCCTGTGGTGCGCACTGGTTCGTCTACGATGGTCCTCTTTGATCGACCCACTAAGAAAGCGAATGTCCGATTGGTTTTGAAATTAATCTTGCAGTGAAAAACTTGTTTATTCGGTTGAATCTGTCACGAGTCGATTCGGCTGGTTCCATTTGATGCGACCGAGCAGGACGTTTCCTTTTGCTCCACCGCGAGGCAGCCATTCGCCGACGGTGACGCAGGATTCCTCCGGGCTGAGGTTCGTGACATCGAAGTTGCCCATCAGCGCGACCTTGTTGGGATCGTTCACGCCATCCCCCTGCAGCGGCAGCACCACGCGTTCGGTTTCGCGAATCAGGCACAGTTTCTCTGGATCGACTTGTGCGACCCACAACGGCGAACGCCAGCGGATCACATTTTTGTTCATCGCATCTTTGCGTGTATAAACCAGAAACAGGCCGTCAGAATGGGTGAGCCAGTGCTGTTGTGTGGTCGACATGCCGATTGGTGTGCCATCGTCAAACGCCCACTCCGTTTTTCGATTGTAATTCAAACCATCGGGACTGACCGCGACATAACCATGCAGGTCTTCGGCGCGAATCGTCATGAAGAACTGATCTCCAAAGCGGGTGATCGAAGGTTCGAGCAGACCCCGCCCGACTTCATTTTTCAGGGGCGGTCCCACTTCGATAATTTTCAATTCCGAATCGTCAAACGAACAGCGAACGCCGGCCACCATTCGCGGCTGCTTCCCGGGGCCGAATGTGAATGACATCATGATATTGCCGTTGGGCATTACGATGCGCTGGCCGCAGTTATTGGTATAGATTTCAGCGCCGCGGGGATCATCCCACTTCAGAATCTTCCGTTTCGACCAGGAGCCGTCTTTGTCGCGAGTGACATACACGGGATAACGAGAGAGCTGATCTCCTTTCGCAAACCGGGGACCACGATAAAAGACTACATGACCGAGTGCGAGCACCGACCCGGTTTGCGGATGATATTGAGGCGTGACATCACACACGCCCGCTTTCAATCCCGGATGTTCTTTGACTGCATCACGGCCCAGTGCAGCGATCGGCTTCGGTGGACTCCAGGTTTTGCCTTGATCCGTTGATTCTGTCCAATGGACCTGACCAAAATAATCAGAGCCGCCGATCTCCTGCAGATTCATGAGAAACGTGGGTTGCCCCTTCGCACCGGGAACCATGCACCCCCGCGGATGAAACCAGGTCGCCCCGTAACCATCCCGATTACGAAACAGCGTATTTTTGCTGATCGACTTGATTAACGGTTGAGAAGAAGACTCCGCCTGCACAGTCATAACACCAGAAACCGCAGCCAGGGAAGACAGAGATGTTTGCAGAAAGTTACGACGAGTCAGAGGTGGGATGAATGACATGGCAGGCTTTCTAAAAGTTTGTGGCTAAGCAATAAAGACTTTGTTTCTATGTTTTTCAAGGCATTTCTGATCGGGGCGGAATCGTAAAGGAATCTGGATCTGCTGATTCTCGTACGGCTTGAAGATTCGGTTCATGGCTTCGACGGTGAATGACTCACGTAACTGTCGAGAATAAACAAGACGGTAGTCCTCATCCAGTGTAATCAAACCACGGTCAAAGGCTTTGTCATGAAGTGCGTTCAGGCAGAGTCCGTTATGAGGGTCGGCTCGTTTGGCAGGATCTTCACTCCAGGGAACAATGTGGCTGGCGATGAGGAGTTCTTTCAGATCAATTTTTGTCACACAGCAGCGAAAGTCGTAAGAGGCTAAGACGGTTGACCTGAAGAATTGCTGAGCAAGTCGAACTTTTGTAATGCGTGTGGATTCGGTTTCTCCCGTGAATTGAGGTGATTGTTCAAGAGAAGGCTCAGCCGGTCGAAGTTGAAACTTTGATTCGAGACGCATGCTCTCGACAGCAAGTCCTTCCCAGTCTGAATGGAATTCTTGCCAGATATTTCGATCCGATTTAGAAGCCCCTGAAAGGCCTTTAACGCCTCGTTCCTGGTGGTGTGGATCCAGGGATGCCAAGTTGGAGAGCTTCATGGCAACGCTTGAGGGTGTGCGTTGAATGCGTTCCGCCAGTTGAATGACGTCAGAGTTTCTTTGATGAAACTTCCCGAAAGGCAAGCGGCAATAAAGGCTCATCGCCAGAATCAAATCATCACGAGTCCAATTACGTGCCATGGAATGTTTGCCCAAGGAGAATTGCTAAGATCAAACTTCATTATAATCGAATCGCTAGGCAATGCCAGGACTCGATCGTTGAGACTGGGACGGGCTGAAAAAACAGGTTGAAGTGATTGAATTTGCTTCTAGCGTTCGATGGTTACGGCCATGACGATGGGGGCGGTGTTGTCGGTCCCTTTGATGAGTTCGATGTTGGTGATTTTGTCCTGACGATTTGGTTTGACGCCGAGGTAACGTATTTGCTGGCCTCTCAGCATCCAGGCGAATTCGCTTTCCGGTACGTCGACACGGCGGATGTAGTCGGCGAAGTGGACTCCGTTGAGGAGCCGGTGGTCTTCTGTCTGGCCGTCGGCGTAGTGCAAGCGTACGATCATCGAAACTGACTTCTCTCTGCTGGCGGGGAAGCTCCAGCCGCCCACACCACTCAACAGGTGAATCGTTTTGGCTCTGGAATTACACGGCAGCGAAACGGCTTTTGGCATCTTTGGTGGCAGGGGGCCGAAAGGTCCATTGAGTAAAATCATATTGGGGGTCGACTGGCCATGGGGATCAGTCAGGACGAACGGAATCTCTTTGAATGTTTTGGGCTTCCAGTCGGAGAAGATCATCTGATCGGGTCCGTTTTCGCCGTCGTGAAATAACGGTTTGGTACTGACTGCAGTGGCGTAGCGGTCCAGAGGAATCGGTAGAAAGCGTCCCTTGTTCGTGAGGAATTCTAATAGATCCGCTAGTTGCTGTTCGGTAATCTGTTTTTCAAATCCTTCCGGCATGACCGATTTGCGTGACGCGATCAGTTCATCGATATCTTCGCGGGGGACATCGAATTTTTTTGCCTGGGAATCCACAATTGTGATACTGGTTCGGCTCTCACCTGCCAGCATCCCATTGATTATCTTGCCATCCACCGTCAAAACTTTGTAGAGCCGAAAATTGCCTTCCACATTGCGTGATGGATCGAGAATATGTGTTAACAACTCGGCTTTGGGATGGACGGCCATGCCGGTTAAGTTTGGTCCAATCGAATGCCCCATCTCGCCGTGCTGATGACAGGCCGCACAAACTTTTTTGAAAATGGCGCGGCCAGCTTCAACATCACCGGAGACCTTTGTTACGTGCATCAATGACTGCAGCACTTTCTCGCGATTGGCATCCGGAAGTCCGCCTCCCATTGCGAGAAGTTTCTCTGCTTGGATACGAAGCGTTTCGTCTGGAAACGAACGCAGTGCCTGTTTCTGTTCGAGCGACAAATCGTTCAGATCAAATTGGCGTTTTGCAGCGGCGTTCAACAACGATTTGGTCCAGGCAGGTTTACTGAGGATGATGCTGACCGCCGTCGATTTCATTCTGGGAGTGAGAGACGAGAAAGCTTCGATCACTTGTTCGCCAGCGTACTCTGATTGGCTGAGTCCGATGGCTTCAAAGAATTTGTCAGCAAGGTTGGGCGGTGTCTGCGCATTAATCTGATCAACGATCTTGCTGACGACTTTGTCATCGTCTGCACGAAAGCTGACCAGGTCGCGGGCGGCGACGGCGCGCTGTTCCGGTTCTGCCTCTTCGTCGCTAATTTTGTCGACGAGCGTCTCGATCATCTCTTCCGCGTACTCATTCAACGCAGCTGTGTGACACTGGTTTGCGAGTTGAATTAACTTGACTTTGGATCCCGCATCGACACTCTTGAATGTCGAAACCAAAGCGGAGTCCAGGGATGCCGACCTGGTAATCGTGAACTTCGTTGGCAGTCCCTCCGTCAAGCCATTCAGGATGGCACTGACTACAGCAGGATTAGCGTCTTGCATTCCTGAGATAATGGATTGCAGAGTTTCTACATCAGGTCTGCCGCGGGCAATATGCTCGGCGATGGCACGAGCAATCTGAATATTCGCGTTCGCAGAAGGACGTGCTTTCTGCGAGGTGACCGATTGTAAAAAGGGAATGGCATGCGCCGCGGCGGCTGACGTCAGTCCGTCAATCAAGATTCCATCGGTTTCTTTTGCGGCAAGCTCGGCGACGAGTTTTCCTGCCTGGTCTGAAGCAGGCAGATCGGCAAGTGTCAGAATCGCCTGCAAGCGTACCTGGGTGTCGGGGTCATCAAACAAACGGCGATGCGCCAGTAGTAATTGCAATCCGAGTTTGTCTGTTGGTAAAACGGCAATCGCATTTCGCCGGACTCCTGCTGACGGATGAGTCAGTCCGTTTTCGAGGCAACGAGTCACAAAGCCGGCAGCCTTGAAACGTGTATCAAGTTGAACGTATCCCAGGCCTTTCAAAGTGTGGAGTGCGTGGATGGCTCCCACGTTGAGGCCCGTTTCATCGACACTCTGATCGCCAACCAGCGGCACCAGGGATTGCAGGACATCATCTGCATTCCGTTCGATGAGCAGACGCTGCGCCTGCAGACGCCAGACAAAGGATGGGTGCTTGAGTACATCAACCAGTTCTTTGTTCGATTTATTTGCAAGGCTATCAGCGTCGTGGAGATTGTCGCCTTTTTTTGTGACAGGCACGACGCGATAAATTCGCCCGTGTTTTTTGTCTCTCAAATCACTTTCGTACGCCCTGCCCTTGCCTGTCTTGAAGCCGTGAGGCGTCGGGTTATGTTGGACGATGTAGTTGTACCAGTCGATCACCCAGACGGCGCCGTCCGGGCCGACTTCTGCGAGGACGGGCGCACTCCACTCATCATCACTGGCAAGCAGGTTGATGGGACTGGTCGATTCGTAATTCGCACCATTACGGCGCAGCACATACGTGCCTACGAGGTGACCTGTGGGACCGCAGACAAAGGCGGTCTTGTTCCACCACTGTTGTGGAAATGTGCGGGCCGTGTAAAGTGCATGGCCTGCTGCAGCCGTGTATCCACCGTGGTGATCCACCTGGCGAATTTTTTCTGTGATCGGCTTGAAATGATATGTGTCTGCAATCGAATGCAGGGTCGAAGGCGCCCAGCCGCGAACCCGTTCGTAATATCGATTGGGTATCGGCATGAACATGCTGGGGTTGCGATTCGCAGTGGAACCAAAGATGAGACCTTCTTCACTGATTCCCAGTCCCCAGGTGTTATTATCACTCGAACGAATAAACTCCAGGTCGGTGACTTGTGGCGGATCCGTCTGTGAGAGTTTGAAACGCCAGAATCCCTGTCCGAACGATTGTGTGGCCTGGCCGTTGAATTTGGGGGTGCTTTTGTTGTAGCCCTGCATCGCCCAGATCCAGTTATCCAGACCGTAGCGGAAATTACTGACGCCGCCGTGCGTGTCTCCTAGTGTCCAGTTTGAAATGAGAGTTGTTTTCTGATCGGCAATGTCATCGCCATTGGTGTCTTTTAAATAGATTGTTTCAGTGCCGTTTTGCACGACGGCGCCACCGCGAACGATGACGATGGCGGTGGGAATACTCAAGCCTTCTGCGAATACCGTGAATTTGTCAGCCACATGGTCACCGTCGGTATCCTCACAGATTCGGATACGGTCGCGATCTTTTCCTAACTCATTGGGGTAATCAACGGTCTCGCAAACCCAGAGGCGGCCTCGTTCATCCCATGTCATCGCGATCGGCTTGGAATGAAAGTCTCGCTCGTCTGCATAACGCCGGACCGCCATGCCCTGGGGTGTGACAAAATGCTTGATCGATTCTTCAACAGGCAATGGTTTCTGCATTAAGTTGCGTGGTGCGCTCTGCGTGCCCCATTTTTTACCCGGGGTGTAGTTGGGGATTTTTGGACCGACATCGACGTACTCGAATTTCTTCAGATCATGGCGGAGTTCTGTCATTGGGGGAGCGGTAAAGATGTTGGGATCGCTGAAAGCGGGGACGTTGGTCGGATCATCGCCACACGCCCAGCGAATGCCGCGTTCTACCAGATTTTGGAAGCCGGGATTCTTAAACGTGCGCTGGTCATGTCCCCATGCGGTATAAAAAACACGGCCTTTGCCATGTGTTTTAATCCATGTCCAGGGTTCGCGTATCCTGCCTGCTGCCTGATCGCCCTGGACTCGGTACTCAAGTACGGTTCGATTTTTTTCATTGTGCAGGTGATGAATGTAAGTTTCGTCCCAGCTGGTGAAGCTGTTGTAACCCTGCATAATCGGGTGATTCGGTCGTGCGATCTCTGTGGTGAAGACCTGGCCGCCATGCCGCTGAAACTGAGCGCCCATCAAGGCCACGATCTCTTTGTTATTCCGCCAGCAATAAGTCGCACAATGCAGTGGAATGAAACCGTGCCCCTCCGCAATATAATTGAGCAACGCTTTCGCCTGGGCATCCTCGATGCGATCGATGTTGGCGTACAGGACCAGACCATCGAATTGGGAGAGTGTCTTTGGATCAATGTCCTCCATGCGATCGGTGTACCGTAAGGTAATCCCGCGCTCTAATAGAGCGGGGGCAAGTTCCTCGAAGCGACGTGATGGCTGATGATGCCCGTTGTCGCCGATAAAGAGGAGATCGAGTTCTTTGGCTGAAGCGGTTGACGTTGAAATCGCCAGCAGCAGGAAAGAAACGAGACAGGCAAAGGTGCGAATGGTATTTCGGGTGGTGAATTGTAATGCGAGCGGCATAATTGGTTTCTCTGTCAAGTTCAAAGAAAAGAGTCGATCCTGGTGACAGGAAAAGAGAACAGGCACAACTCGAATGCAGTTGTCCCCCATTTCATCTTAGCATGACGTCAATCAAAGTAGATGGTATTTTGCGCAATTTTTGTTGCGATATTTTACCGGCCGTTCATTGACAGTGTCTGGTCGTGTTTTTTTGATTCGAATTGGTCTTTGCAAAAAACACCGTGATGTGTAGTCAAAAACAGACTGAGGAGCTATCGGGGCTAACGTCGTTCTGCTAATGGCGAACACCTCAGAGTCGACAGCGTGGTGGGACAGGGAACGCCGACTGACAAGTTACCACAAACAAAACCAGCCGCACGGGGTTACCTGCGGTTCAATGATTGCCAAAGCTCCGACGCGCCTCAACTATCAGGCAGTCGGCCTTACTTATCATCGGGTTTCTGGTTTACTGGGGCCTTCGTGGTGCTCGTGACGGCTGTGACTAAGCCTGGATCTTTCTGAGTAGATGCTGCTTCATCTGACACTTTCGCGGCTGGTTTTTTGGCGAAGCGTCGCAGTACGACGTAGAAAACCGGAGTCAGGAATAAGCCAAATAGAGTCACACCCAGCATTCCGCTGAAGACTGCGGTTCCGAGAACACGCCTCATTTCGAAGCCAGCACCGGTGGCGATCAGCAGGGGAATGACTCCCAGAATGAATGAGAATGCCGTCATTAGAATAGGCCGTAATCTCAAACGGCAGGCATCGATGGCCGCTTGGAAACGGTCTTTGCCGGCGTCTTCTTCGGCTTTCGCAAATTCCACAATGAGAATCGCATTTTTACAGGCCAGTCCCACGAGTACGATGAAACCGATCTGGGTCAAGATATTATTGTCCATGCCGCGAAACCAGATTCCGACGATCGCAAACAGCAGGCAGAGAGGAACAATTAAAATAATCGCCAGTGGCAGCAGCCAGCTTTCGTATTGTGCAGACAGTGTGAGAAAAACAAATAACACGGCCAGTGGAAAGAGAAATATAATGGTGTTGCCTGCCTGGCGTTCCTGGAAGGCAATTTCGGTCCAGGCGTAACCAAAGCCTGGCGGAAGATTCTCATCAGCTAGCGCTTCCATGGTGTTTAATGACTGACCGGTACTGAAACCTGGAACTGTGTCACCATTAAGATCAGCAGCAGGAAACAGATTGAAACGGACCAGTCGATCCGGACCGGATGTCCGTTCCAGTTGAACCACTGAGCCGAGGGGCACACTCGTTCCGCGAGCGCTGCGCGTTCGCAAGCGCAGGATATCGTCTGGCTCGTCACGGAATTCCGGTTCTGCCTGGGCTGTAACGCGGTAGGTTCGTCCGAGGAAGTTGAAGTCATTGACATAGACCGACCCGAGATAGACCTCGAGAGCTTCAAACACATTATTAATGGGGATGTCGAGCATCTGGGCTTTGGTACGGTCCACTTTAGCATAAATTTGAGGCACGCTCGTACGGAAGTTTGAGAAAACCTGAACCAGTCCGGGTTGCTGATTGGCTTGTCCCACCATGCGTTGGGTCACCTGGTTCAGCGCAGCAACGCCGGCTCCCCCTTGATCCTGCACATACATTTTGTATCCACCGCCACGTCCGATGCCACGCACCGGTGGAGGAGGAATAATAAAAATCTGTGCTTCATTGATCGAAGCGACTTCGCGACGTAAGTCAGCAACGATCTCATTGACACCGCGGCCCCGTGTGGCGCGTACTTTCGCATCTTCCAGTGGAAGGAAGGTCACAGCGGCGTTTGGGCTGATGGTAAAAGTGGACCCGGACAGTCCTGCAATTCCGACCGAATGTGCGACGCCGTCAATCTTACTGCCAATGGCAGCGACGCGTTGGGTGATGACATCGGTTCGTGCGAGAGAGGCACCGTCAGGCAGCCGAATACTGACGATAATATATCCCTGATCCTGCGCGGGGATGAATCCTGAGGGAACCATTCCGAAGCTGAACCAGGTTGCCACCAGTAGTCCGCCGTAAAGTACGAGTGAAACGCCGGACACTCGTATGATGCGAGAAATCATGCCGGCATAGATGTTGCCGGTGAAATCAAAAAAGCGATTGAAAAGTCGGAAAAACCAGCCGAACAATTTATCGACTACCTTGCCCATGGCGTTTCGTTCCGCGTCTTTCGGTTTGAGCAACAGTGCGCAGAGTGCAGGGCTGAGAGTCAGTGAGACAAAGGTTGAGAATGCAGTCGAAATCGCGATCGTGAGGGCAAACTGCTGATAGAACCGGCCGCTGAGGCTTGGGACAAACATGGTCGGCACAAAAACCGCGATTAATACGAGGGTCGTTGCAATGAGGGCAGAGCCGACTTCGTCCATCGCTTTGTGTGTTGCCTCGCGTGGAGAAAGTCCTTCACCGATCAAACGCTCCACATTTTCGACCACCACGATCGCATCATCGACAACGATACCGATCGCGAGTACGAGTCCGAACAGTGAGAGCGTGTTGAGTGTGACCCCAAAGAGCTGCATGGCGGCGAACGTACCGATCAGCGAAATGGGAATTGCAATCACGGGGATGATTGTGGGGCGCCATCCATGCAGGAACAGAAACACGGTCAAAACCACGAGCCCTGTTGTAATGTAAAGCGTACTGAAGACCTCGGCGATGGATTCTTCTACATAATCGGTCGGGTTATAAGCAATCTCGTAGCCCACACCATCGGGAAAGTCTTTGTTCAACCGGGCCATCGTCTGTTTCACTTCCGCGGCAGCATCAACGGCGTTCGTCCCCGGTCTTTGATATATGAGAATCGCAACGGCAGGCTTTCCATCCAGGTAGCTGATTCGTGAATAGTCCTGAGCACCGAGTTCGATCCGTGCGACATCACTCAATCGTGTGACGCGGCCATCCTCGCCTCGTTTGACGACGATTTGACCGAATTCTTCGACTTCCTCTAACCGTCCCTGTGTCGTGACATTTAGCTGAAATGCACCACTGGAATCTATAGGGGGCTGGCCGATGACCCCGGCTGCGACCTGGACATTCTGCTGGCGAACTTCTTGTACCACGTCGCCTACCGTCAGGCCGACGTGGGTCATTTTCTCGATATCCAGCCAGATCCGCATCGAGTATTCGTTACCGCCGGCGACACGAATGTCACCAACTCCATCCAGTCGCATGAGCGAATCACGAATTCGGAGAAAGGCGAAGTTACTGATATAAAGCTGATCTCGGCTGTTGTCCGGCGAATTCAGATGCACCACCATCAGCATGTCGGGAATCTGTTTGCGGGTGGTCACACCAATCTGACGAACTGCTTCCGGCAGGCGCGCTTCGGCTACCGCAACACGGTTCTGAACCAGCACCTGTGCATCATCCAGGTCGGTGCCTAGTTTGAAGGTTACAGTTAACTGCATGGTACCGTCGCTACTGGATGACGATTCCATGTAGAGCATATTGTCAACGCCGTTCATTTCCTGTTCGATGGGAGTAGCGACCGTGTCTGCGATGACCTGCGGCGTTGCTCCGGGATAACTGGCTCGAACGACAATCGTTGGTGGTGCGACATTCGGATATTGAGATACCGGCAGCATAAAGTAAGCGAGTAGCCCGACTAAGACGACCATGAATGAAAGCACGGACGCAAAGATCGGACGCTCGATGAAGAAATGCGGGAACTTCATTGAACGTCCCCTTGTGCTTGAATCAGAGACGTCACCTTTTCCGGAACAGGATCGGGATCGGGAGAGATCCATTGCTCGGGAGGCAGCGGTTCATAGTCATCAGGCAAACCGTCTTCGACGACTTCAATCACACCTTCCTGGGTTTGAACCTTCATCTCCGGTCGCGCCTGCAGCAAACCTTCGATGATCAGCGTTTCATCTCCTTTTAGCCCTTCACGTACAACGCGGAGACCATCCACAATCGGACCGAGTTTGACGATGCGACGCTGGACGACACTATCAGCGACGAGATAGACATACTGCGCCGATTGATCAGTGCCGACGGCCGAATCAGGAATCAGAACCGCTTTGTAAGAAGCGCTGCCAGGAATCCGAATTCGTGCAAACATTCCCGGAAAAAGTACCTGATCTGTATTCGGAAAGACGCACCTGGCTCGCATACTGGCTGTATCGGCATCAAATCGGTTGTCAACAAAGTCCATGTGTCCCTTGTGGGGAAAGCCGGCTTCATCGACCAGCCCTAGAAAGACGGGGTTCTTGGCCTCGCGAGAGCTGGCGCGTTTTCCCGCTTGTGCCTGTCGGATGTATTTCAGGACATCCTGCTCGTTCGCATCGAAATTACAGTAAATTGGCTTCACCGATGTGATTGTGGTCAGCAGGCTTGAATTGGTCGTACCGCCGTTAATCAGGTTTCCTTCGGTGACATGCTTTCGGCTGATTCGACCGGAAACCGGGGCATAGATTTGCGTGTAGTCTAAATTGAGCTGAGCTGCTTCGATTTCTGCTTTCGCTGCTTCAATGACGGCCATTGCTGTTTCGATCGTAGCTTTCGCCGAACTGATTCCGGCCTGGCTTGCTTCAAAGTCTGCTTTGGCCTGTAGGTAAGCGGCTTCCTGTTGATCGAGCTCATCCTGAGTAGTGACATTCTTTACCTTCAATGAGCGTGCACGTTTTAGTTGTGCCGTTGATAAACCCAACTGTGCTTCTGATTGCTGATGTTGGGCTTTGGCTTCTTCCAACTTCGCATTTGCCAGGACCAGCTGAGATTTGGATTGACTCAAAGTGGCTTGTGCTCCGTTGAGTTCTGCCTGATAGGGGCGCGGATCAATGATAAAAAGCAGATCGCCTTTGTCGACGATCTGTCCTTCGTCAAAGTGGGTTGACTGTAAATATCCACTGACTCGGGCGCGTATCTCAACGAAATCGACGGCTTCAAGTCGACCTGTGTAGGCATCCCATTCGACAATCTGTTTCGTGACCGGTTTCGCAACGGTGACTGTAGGCAAAGCTTGCTGCGCAGGAGCTGTTGGCTGTTGGCTGCAGCCGAAGAGACTGATGCAAAAACAGCACAGGAGCACTGTGCTTCTTAGCTGTCGAGATTTCAGGTGACTTTTCAAAGTAGCTATGCCTCCAGGCGGCAGGTGAACCCTGCTGGGTGTCATCATGTTTCGGAGCACTCAAATTGATTCAGGTGAGCTAAGGGGGAGAGCCGTAAGCCTGACTAATGATCTTTGTGAAAATAGTTTACATGTAGTCTATGTGTGTGAGTTGAACAAGGCAATATCTCAAATCGATATTTAGGAATAAAAAATGAAATGCATAGACATTTCAGGCTCCTTTTCAGAACTTCCGTTTCAGGTCGTAATGGAGAACTGTTCTTTTGTTGCCGATCCTGCGTTGTGCTCAATCAGGGGGTTTGTATAGAATATAAGGTTCTGAACCGCACTGTTTTCATGGCGTATCCAACGTCGGGAGCGGTGTTATCGTACTGTATCTATACACGACTTCTGAATTATTACTCCAAGAGGATCTCGCTCGATGCCTACATCTCGACACATAACGCGCCGCAATTTTCTTCAGGGAGCTGCCTTTGCAGGGGCTGCCAGTATTTTCTGCCCTTCTGCTGATCGTGCTTTCGGTTACCAGTCACCGAACGACCGGCCCGTCTTTGCAACCATTGGCCTGCGGAACCAGGGCTGGGCGATTACTTCAAAGTCATTTAAATTTGCTGATTTCGCGGCACTCGCTGATGTCGATTCGAACGTTCTTGCAGACAACGTCGAAAAAACGAAGAAGAAACAGGGTAAGAAGCCGGACTCCTACAAAGACTATCGAAAAGTCCTCGATCGAAAAGACATCGATGCCGTCATGATTGCGACACCCGATCATTGGCATACCAAGATTGCGGTAGAAGCAATGCTCGCAGGCAAAGACGTCTACTGCGAAAAACCATTGACGCTGACGATTGATGAAGGCAAGTTGATCGAGAAAGTTGTGAAGCAGACAGGCCGGGTCTTCCAGGTCGGTACGATGCAGCGATCGGAATCGGGACAGCGGTTCCTGCAGGCCGTCGCGCTGGTGAATGATGGTCGCATCGGGAAGGTTAAAAAAGTAACCTGCGGCATCAATGGGATGTCGGCTTCCCCGGTCATTCCGAAAGCATCTGTTCCTGAAGGTCTCGACTACGAGTTCTGGCTGGGGCCGGCACCAAAAGTAGATTACCGGGCACTGCCTGAAATGCGGAAGGGGTATGGCGGCGGCGTTCCGCTTTATAGTAATTGTCATTATTCTTTCCGTAACTGGCATGAATACTCCGGCGGGAAACTGACCGACTGGGGCGCACATCATGTCGACATTGCCTGTTGGGCACTTGGCGCCAGTGACACGGGGCCAAGCAAAATTACACCACTGGAATTTTCGTTGCCGGTGGAATACAAGGATGGGAATCCGGTTGTTCAAGATCAGTACAACGCTGCTACCAAATTCAAAATCCAAGTCGATATGCCTGATGATGTCGAAATGATTATCACCAGCGAAGGCGATAACGGCATTCTCTTCGAAGGTACGAAAGGTCGGTTCTTCGTTAACCGTGGCAAGATTGTTGGGGCGCCTGTCGAAGCCCTGAAAGACAATCCGTTGCCGGAAGGTGCCATTGAAAAAGTTTATGGCGGCAAAGTCAGTGCGAATCATACCGCGAACTTCATCGAAGGTATGAATTCCCGCAAGCAGCCGATTTCCGATGTCTGGTCGCATAACCGGATGCTGGAGATCTGTCATCTCTCGAACATCGCCATGCGTCTGGACCGAGGGCTCAAATGGGATCCGGTCAAACGAGAAGTGATCGGCGACGATCAGGCCAACTCGTTCCTCTCACGAGAAAATCGTAAAGGTTACGAAATCAACATGTAATCTGCAGAACAAGTAAGTCCAATGGCTCGCAAATGTCTTTTTAACAGGCGTTTGCGAGCCTTTTTCTTAGGCAAGGGAAACGATTGTTCTCTGCCTATGCTTTAAGGTCCCCGCTTTTTTGGTATTTGCTCTCTTCATCAGAGCAGACCTTCCGTTTACTGCCTGTTGTTCATTCAAAACCGCCTCCCACCTGACAATTTCAGCAACACGAGCTGATCATTTTCGACTTGACCGCAACCCGCATATCAACATGATCATGCGGAGATAACGTCGCGCGCGAGTGAGCACCACTGGTTCAGTGACCATTTTCAAACCACTGAGAAAATCAGCACTATGAAACCCGCTTGTTTCAGCACGATTTTCCAAACCACTGCTCCCCTGCACCTCAGTTATCAAACGCCATCGCAGCGCTTCACGCCGTCTTCTCATGGCTTCGTAAAAACTTCCCAGCCGATCAGGTGTCGTTCGCAGGAGAAATAAGTCTCTCCCTCTAGGCGCCGCCACGCCTTTCACGAAAATGAGAATCTCAAATAATCGCACACAGAACGGAGACAGCATACCCATTTGTTTGGCCATAAAAGAGAGGGTAATCCCGGATACACATCCAGGCCGAGCGCAGCGAGCAGGAAATAGACAAACCAACAAACAATACCAACTCATGAATTTCTTCTCCTGGCGTAGGGGCGGTACCCATCTCTCTGCTCGCCTGGCGAATCACAATTCCGACTCACCACGTAAACGGAACCAGAGCGGCTCACAACAATGTGAGCGGTACAATGCCAACCGTCGTTTCCAACCAGAACGCGAAAACAAACCAACGGCGAAACAATCCTACCAGATATCACCAGACCAGCTTAGATGAACTTTCAACACCTGCTGCTCGCCTGCGAGAGCCAGGCCATGTCTCAGAAAAGAGTCGCTGGCCCCTTTAGTGTGTCCAGCACTGCCACTTAAGGCAGAGTCAAACCTTCACGGATCGAATACCGAGCCAGTTCGACACGATCATGGATTCCCAGTTTGTTCATAATTCGATATTTGTGGCTGTCGATCGATTTCTCCGAGAGGAACATGGAGCGGGCGACTTCTTTCACACTCATCCCATTGGCAAGATGCCTGAGCACTTCAATCTGTCGGGAAGTCAGAGAGGTCAGCATACTTTTTGACTGAATCGAGTACCGATTTTTGTCTTGGTCAAAGACCAGGCGTTCCTGAACCGATTGCGAAAAACAGTATTCTCCGCGAGAGGCCTTTTTAATGGCATGGATCAATGATTCAATCGGCTCGCCTTTGAGTAAGTAACCTTTCGCATTAGCTCTCAAAGCCAGCTCAATAAAGATGTCTGTAAGATAGCCTGTCAGAAAAATCATTTTTGTATTTTTCAGTCGAGAGCTAATCTCTTCGGCAATATCAAATGACGCACTTCCAGGTAATTCTACATCCAAGATAACAACATCGGGTTCTGTCTCCAGAATCAACGCCAGCCCATCGTCGGCATTCGTGGCTGAACCGACAACTTCTATATCAGGGTTTCGCTGAAACCTGGAGACGAGTGAGTCTAACAGAATCTTGTGATCATCGACCAAGACGACTCGAATCAAATCTGTTGAAGTAAGCATACTGACTGGCCCTCGTATAAAATGACTATGAGAATTTCATTCAAATGGTTGAGATGCGTATGGAAAGGGGCCTTGAGAATCATGTCTCAGGCCCCCTGGAAATCAGGCACCGGAAGTCTGACGCAGTTGATGCCCCGTCTCCGTACAGGGCCATTTGGCCCGCTGGCCAGGATGCAGTCTGATATAACTGTAATTGTCAGCAATTTGCAGATTCTTACCGGCGAGACGTAAAGAAAAACAACATAAGGGAGAAAAATTCTCTGAATAGAAAAATAGGGGGATTGGGCGGTTGTCGCGAAGAGGCTAGCAGGGGAAACGCCGTTGTTTGATTACAGTTACGGTTCCAGCCGGGGCGGATCTGGATTGACGACAGCCGCCCAGGTAGCGCCGATGCGAAATTCGTCATACAGGTCGTTGCCTTTTTGTCCCAAATGCAGGCGAACAAGTCCCAGGTAGTCTGGCTTCCATTATGGCAGCAACTCATCCGTTTTGCTGGATTCCGAGAAAACCACCGAAAAAGCGGACTCCATAGGTGTGCGTGGAAGCCATGCGAATTCGCGGATTCAGACACGACCATGATAATTCCGTCTGGACTGGCTTCACCATGCACGATTTAATCAACGTTTTCTCGGTACCATTCCCGCTAGGTTATTTGGTCATTATCTCTTGAACTGTCTTGAGTGTAAGGTACTATACCTGAACAAGTCCATGTAGATGAATAACATGTTAGTAGGCAGCCGTAAGATGGGATATTCCACGTCGCTTTATGCTGTAGACATTGCGGAATTGGTTGCCGCAATCGGTTCGGAAGACTCTGCGCTTCTAGCGAAACTGCGTGCTGCCACCAATGAAGAATCTGATAATGACGAGGTGCAACCGGAGTCTGACATAGCGTCACTGAACCCTGATTCCACTCTTCGCATCGTTCATGAAAGCATCCACCTCGACGATCACCCCATCACTGTTGACGAAGTGACGACAGCGCTGAGCGGGGTGGGGATCATTATTCTCGAAATCGTTATACACATTCCATCACATACCCAGGAAGATGTATTGATGGCGATTCATGAGTGTTTCCCCAACTCAGGTATCGAGAAGATCCTCATTCGTTACGAATGCGAAGATCCAGAACTAGCCAAGTATTCGTCTCCGGGACCGTTCTTGTTTCGTCCGTTACCTGACGAAGAGGAGGAAGATGATGAAATAGAACCCTTGATTGCTTCATTCACTCACGTTTCTCACGATGCAATCTCTGACCTTGTATCTGGCAATCTTGCTCGTACCGACTCGACGCACGGATCAGCACTTGAACTCCTCTGTCATGTGCTGGGCATTCGGCTTGGGGACGGCGGTATGATTGGTGACCTATCGCCACTAGACTTGGGCTTGCCTCTTGAGCACGTTCGTCCCCCAATTCCTATTTTGACTCATGGCGACTTTCCCATGATAAGCCATCTCACCGCACAAGAAACTGCGCAGGAAGCCAAGAGACTTTCCGAGCTTAGTATGGATTTCCCAGATGATCCGGACATTGAAGAAGCCAGATTAATCATCCGGACATGTCTGGATACTGCGACTGCGCAAAGCCGTGGCATCGTGTCGTTCTACCAATAGCCTACTAACAATTGCGTAAACCGAAGCACTAACGCCCAAAAAAACAGCCAAGCCATGTTTGTAGAACTATTAAGCACTTGAACAAGTTCTGGTTCTCCCATCTCGGTCGCTTTTGTAATTCTATCAACTCATACGTTTTCCGAAATGTGCCATAATTCTACCGTTTTGAGGATAGCTAAAATGTCCGCTTCTCGGACTCGTCAGCAGCGTATTTTCCGAACTCTTTGTGCAGACGCTCCGCTGTCATGCAAGAACTCAAAACAAACTCTGTCGCTGCCAGTTGACCTGACAACTTCCTGTCAGTTACGATTCGTCTACGCGGCGAAGTGGTCTCTACAGTGTGATGTCAGGCAGCTCCGCAGAGAAACTCTTTTTGAGGAAAAGGATTTAACATGGCAGAAGGCACGATTAAAAAAGTGATGCAGAATGGTTTTGGATTTATCGACACCGCAAGCGGCAAGGACTTGTTTTTCCACTCGTCGAACCTCGAAGGATTGACATTCGAAGAACTCCAGGAAGGACAACGCGTGTCATACACCGAAGGAAGTGGACCGAAAGGCCCCTGTGCCGAAAACGTCAGGCCCATCTGAAGAATCTGAGCGCATCTTCATTTTTAACTATGGAGAAACAGAGATGGCTGATAAGGGAAGTAAAGAAAAAGGCCCTGCTTACGCCAAAGGAAAAACGCAAACTGAAACCGGAAAAAAAGAATAATTAGCTACGCACCGTTGCCCGCCAGGCGTCCCATTCCTTCGTAACGAAACCCGCTTTTTCATGGAACCTCCTATCTTCGAAATCCTCGCCTGCGAACCCACCGAGCTCGGCATACTGTGTCTGCGGCGTCGCGAGTTGCTGTGTGAGCCAGGCACGATTGTCACTGAGGTTACGCTCGACCATGAATTTCTGATGAGCAGTTACCTGACGGCCTCCGAGAAGGCACTGTCGGAAATCTCGCTGCAGATGCACTCCGGATCCCGCCTGCGCGTTCTGGTCGGAGGCCTCGGCCTGGGTTACACCGCCTGGACAGCGCAGGAATCCGATCAAGTTTCACAATGCGAGGTGATTGAGTTTCTTCCGCAGGTGCTCAGCTGGCTGGAGCAGGGACTGGTCCCACTGTCAGACAAGTTGAACGCAGACAACCGGCTCAAAGTGACTCAGGGTGACATCTATCAGCAACTCGCCAGTCCGCCGGAACAGAAGTATGACCTGATTCTCATCGACGTGGATCATTCACCGGATGAGAGACTGGACAAAGCCAGCGGTAAATTTTACACGGCCGATGGATTGCAGCGTGCGAAGCTTCATCTTGAAGCAGATGGGATTCTCGGCGTCTGGTCGTACGCAGAGAGTTCACGGTTTGTCGATGCGCTGCACGAGGTGTTCCGCGAAGTTCGTATTGAACCCGTGACCGTTTTCAATAATCTGATCAACGTAGAGCAGACAGACTGGCTGTTTTTTGCTCGTGACTAAGTCTGCTGCAGTCGATTCTGAATCGACTGTTCCTTTACATGACGGGGTATGGTGCCTCGCTCGGAACCGAATTTCTTACAGGATTACCTGACGTGCCATTAGTGGAAATTGAACTCTTGAATCACGATTCGTTCTTGCCCGACGAGATCGTTGCCTTTCTTCACGAAGCAGATTTGAGAGTCAGCCAGATTCTCCAGGCTAGTCCACGCCGCGCGCCTGGTTTCGTACCCAGTGATTACAAAACGGTTTACCACGCTCTGCAAGCCATCACCGTCGGGAATCTTGCCCCCGGAAATTCGTTCTGCGAATGGGGAAGTGGTTTCGGCGTGGTAGCCTCGTTAGCCGCGATGCTTGAATTTATGGCCTGTGGCATTGAGATTGAGGAAGAGCTGGTCGATGCATCCCGCAGGTTGGCAGATGACTTTGGACTGCCCGTGGAGTTCGTTCAAGGCAGCTTCATTCCCTCGGGTGCCGAATCCTGTGCCGAGGAAGCCTATGTCGACAACAACGCCACGTATTCCTGGCTCATCACAGATGCGGAAGATGGATACGAAGAACTGCAACTTGACCTCGATGAATTTGATGTCGTTTTTGCCTATCCCTGGCCCGGTGAAGACTATTTGATCTCGAGTTTGTTCGAGAAATATGCCGCCGAGGGGGCACTGTTGCTGACGTACGACTACCCTGAGTCAGTGTACCTTCGACGGAAAGTGAGAGAATGCTCTGGTGGTGATTGAACGGTTACCGAGGTCGGATGGGCTCCCTTCGACTAACGGAGAGGCACATCTCTTTACAGACGGAAGACGGCTCTGGCGCGATTCTGTTCGCAAAACTCGATGAATTCGGTACTGCAAATCAATCCAACGATTCTCGGGACGGCAATCCGACGACGACACCGCTCGAGACTCGACCTACAAGCGTGGGCTGCCGTTGATAGCGATCAACGAGCGAAATCCAGAAACGGTGTAATACGCGGCGAACGGTTAGAAAAACAGGCAACCCGATGGTAAAATTCACTTTGTGACGGACGCATGCACTGGAGTCGGCGGCCGGGCCGGTTTTAAATGGAGAGCCTTCACCGCCGGCCCGGTGATGCTGGACGTTAGTTAGCGAGACAAATGATGGGAAACAATTTTCAGAACGTTCTCAACTTTTATGAGACATATGAAGAACACAGCCGACTGTGCAAGCCAACAGGCCAGCTTGAGTTCGAAAGGACTATAGATATTATTGAACGCTATATTCCTGAATCGTCCTCAACTTTGTTGGATATAGGCGGCGGTACAGGTCCGTATTCGTGTTACCTAGCCAATAAGGGCCATGATGTCCATCTGGTCGACCCTGTACACAAGCATGTTGTCCTTGCCCAGCAGGCATCGGAATCGCAGCCGGAAAATCCAATCCTTACATGCACCGTCGGTGATGCTCGCAAACTTGATTTTGACAATGATTTTGCCGACGCTGTACTCCTGCTGGGGCCGCTTTATCACCTTACGGAACGCCATGAGAGAATATGTGCTCTTCGAGAGTCATTCCGGATATTGAAGGCAGGGGGAGTTGTCTTTGCTGTTGGCATATCCCGTTTTGCATCTGTTCTGAGCGGCATGATATCAGAAACATTCACAGACCCTGATTTCTTTGCAATCGTTCAACAGGATCTCAAAGATGGCCAGCACCGTAATGTACCGGGCAAATCATATTTCACCGATTCGTTTTTCCATTTACCAAGTGAATTGGAAGAGGAAGTATCGGAGGCTGAATTCAGAGTAGAAGCTATGCTTGCTATTGAAGGACCTGCCTGGATTCTGAATAACCTTGAAAACCACCTGTCCGAAAGAGCCAAGAAGCAGAAGTTGATGCAGGTACTTGGCCTAATTGAAAGAGATCCAGCTTTGATGGCTTCGAGTCTTCACTTCATGGCTATTGGGAGAAAAAGTTAATAATTTGCTAATCAGGCGCTGCACTGGAATTTCACTCCACTGCGCTCCGTAAAATCCAGTGATCTTTAACGTTACTCTTGCCCTCGTCCGATATACTCAAACGTTTTCGCAAATACGTTTTTAATCCACCCAAAAAGCGGACTCCATACGTGTGCGTGGAACTCATCCGTTTTGCCAACTCAGGCTTGGTGAGATGATTCCAGTTTGGAGGGGCTTCAACATGCACGTTTTAATCAAGGTTTTCTGAACATGCTGCACAATCAGTTTTATACCTTATCGCTTTTTCACTTTTTCCATATGAGCGCAGTATTAGTATAAATAAAGATGCTCACTGAAATTAAATATTGAAATGCCAATTTTGTCCGGTAGCATATTAGGTGAGTAGTTCCGTGCAATTGAATAACAAGTTCTGTGATTCAAACCTTCAAACCAAGTCTCAATTACAATGCCAATCGAACCCGTTTTCAAGTCCGCCTCACCGTACCAAGATGACGTCTTGTCGTTACCGATCACCGATCTCGATTCGACCTCCAACTGGTACGCCAAACACTTTGGCATGACGGAGATCGAACGACACGACGCCCCTGTACCAACGGTAGTACTCGAAAGGGACGGGACACGTCTCGGATTCGCTATAAACGGTGGTGACCCGTCGCAGGATGGCGCCGCAATACTTGTAACAAACATCCAACAAGTTAAAGACGAAATGGAATCAAACGGCGTCTCGATTGCCAATTGGTGCATCGACAATCGGGACGGTCAAAAACTACAAGTGTTTTTCGTAGTCGCGCCAGACGGTTTGTGCTATTACTTCCATGAACCAATTGATCCGACATGACTCATGGGGTAAGACGAACGTCGCTCGCGGCCCCAAAACATCCCGATGGTGTTTCCTGTCCTCGAACCGGGCTGGCAACACGAAATATTTCACTTACTCATCGGAAGAGGAAACATGCCCATTTAAAATGCGCCAAAATAATTGCGTGTCGTTTGACCGAGGATACGGTCTCGAAAATGAAAGATGCTATTTAAGAACACTCGAACCTTCTATTTTTTCGATGGCTGCTTCTGCCTTTTTACCCGCTTCGGTTTCAGGGTGTTCCAAAACAAGTTTTTTCAGGATGATCATTGCTTTTTTACGGCTTGATATTGAGCGTGAACTGAAAGCACGTTCTGCAAGAGAAAAGCGTTTTTGAGCGGCGAGTTCAACTTGAATTTTTTCATCGGCGTTGAGAGTTCTAAGGTTCTGCCCTACTTCCTCGGGAATTTCGTACCCTTTGAATCGTTGAAGAATGTTGGAATATTTCTTGAATGCATTCCATTTATATTCCATTTCAAGGTCGGAATTGGCACTCTTTAGTTCTTCGTTCAATTGGTTGTTGACATATTCAAGCATCTTTTGTGCAGCATTTTTAACCTCTATCTTTCCACTTGTCTGATTTTTCAGGATCATCTTCGCCGCTGCGGAATAGTTACCGAACTCAACATTGACCCAGGTATTTTTCAAGCTGGCAGGAATCTCTTTCGGGTCAAGATTCCAACTTGCACTTTCTAATGCTTTCCTTGCCACTTCTTCCAGTTGGCTGACATTGCCTGTTGTCAGTTTTCCATCGGCAGTGATAATTCGCAATTGCCAGATGTTATCCAGAGAGATTTCAGGAACGCCACATGCCGTTTCAAACGATCGATCTTCGTCGATCAGAATAGGCAAATTGATGCGAGAGGTTCGCACATAAGATAAAAGTTGATTGCGTGGAGTTCCCGAGTTGACAGCGATAAATAGAATGGGTTCCCCATTCAGTTTTTTTGAGAAATTCATTAGTTCCGGCCACTTTGCCAGACAACGCGGGCAACCCTCTTCAAAGAAATAGAGCATGATTGCTTTTCCTTTGAACATTTCTGTTGAGACAGGGGGGGAGTTGATCCACAGAGAAGGATTGCGAGGAAATACGGGTAGAGGATCAGCACCACTGGCTGCATTACTGGCAATCAAATAGAAGAAAACAATACCAGTAATCAAGAACTTTTGCATGGCAATTATTTCCAGATTATTTCAACCCGAATCATGGCTGATCAACAGTAAAGAACCAGAGTCAATTTAAGGTTCCAGACATATTTTTCTGTCCTTTGTCCAAGTTTGGGAGCACCGTCATTCTTCTATCCAATCTCTTTCGAGTCTGATTCTTTCTAATTTTAATAATTTATTTTCAAAATCAAAATAGAACTCATAGAGAAGACTGTGCTGCAGCAACTTGATTACGACCCAATGCTCGTAAGAGTACTTTTGATATACTTCCCATTCGATGTCCTCTACTGCAAGTGTCCCCAAAAACTTTTCAAGTTCTGTCTCGATAGGAAACACGAAACCGGGAATACTTGACGCTGCAGGGAAATTATAAATATTAATAGAAGTCAACTCGTCATCAATAAACAAAAACTCATTTTTTTTAATAAAAACTGAGAACCCAGTTTTACTATTTTTGGAATGATAATGTTTCTCTGGAGTTACACCTAATTTGGCAATCAAATTTTCATATCTTATCCCCATGAGATTTTTCATGGTCAAACTCTCTAATCCAGAAGATTATTTAAGAGTTCAAGATACTCTTGAAACTCTCCTAGATTTCGTAAACTATCAGCTCTTTTTCTTTTTGCACTAGGAGAGTCTCCCTTGATACCATTAATCTTTTGCTTTATTTGATCAATACCATGGATGACCTGATTCCTCGCTGTTTTCATCACATTAACATCATCTATTAATTTACTTTTTTCATTATCCGCCTTTTTGAGTAATCTCTTATCAATTAAAGGTTCCTGACACGAATGGCACTGCCTGTTGTAGCGTAACAGTTTGCGTTCATACGATCGTCCTCCTTTGTTGATGGTAATGGTATCTTGGTTGCTTCAGCAAAGCCAGCACTTTGGTGCGGCGTTTATTGGCTCTGGGTTCTGTTCGACCAGTGCGATGCCCCACACGTTCGCTGCTGGGGACCTGTTGTCCGAGTGCAACCAACTCATCCGTGAGCTTCGTGACGGCTCCCAACAACCAACTGGCAGCCAGCATCTGTTGCGTGGTGGCAAACGAGAGGGAACGCGGATCACGGTCTGTTGAGAGACTGCTTTGCAGCATTTTGAACCGAATCAGATTGTACGCCAGCAGGCACGACCAGAGTTCGGTGAGCACCATGTCCGGAGACTTCGCACGCAGAATATCCATACCCAGCGAACACTTGATGCTGCGAATATCCAGTTCGATCAGCCAGCGGCTTTGATACATGGCGGCGATCCAGCGCGCCGGGGATGCTTTCCGATCTGTGATGCTGGTGGCAATCGTAAACGTTTTGGCGCGATACCCCGGCTGATTGGTCTGCACATCGACCAGACGCAGAGTGAGCGTCAGCGGTTGTTGCCAGAATTCCTGACGGGTCATCCAGGCAGGACGTTGCAATGGTCGTGACCAGGTCACCAGTCGCTCCCGTTTGCTCAGCCGCCGTGCGTTCTGGGGATGATCGTCACGCAGGTGATGATTCTTCATCAGAATCTGCACGCCCCGCGCACGGCACGCACTCACCAGCCAGTACGTGCAGTAATACGAGTCTGCCACCAGGGTATCTCCCGGTCGGAGTGCATCGCGCATTTGCCAGAACAGGGCCGTTTCGCCACTGCCTTTTCCGCTGTAAGGCCCGCTCACTAGATCCACCAGCAGTCCGGTTGTCATCGAGATCAGAGAAACGCAGCGTAGAACGGGGAACCCGAGCCCCGGTTTCTGAGTCGGGTTCTGTGGATAGGCACGCTGATTCTTGGGAGTATCGGCGGTCGTGATGGTGAAGCCGTCAACCAGCAGAATGCGACCGCCGGTGCTCCGCGATTTCACATCAGCGATGCTGGAAGGACTGAGGCGTGCCGCCGACTGCTCTCTGGTCTGGACACGATTCTGATCACAGGCCGCTTCCGCATCAGCGGCAATTTGTTGGACAATGTCTCGAATGACGATAAACGGGATTTTGAGTCGCGCCCGACAATAAGCACTGGTATTCGTACTGCAAACCCGTCGGCCCAGCGCGGCACACAGGCTGGCAACACGGATCACGGCCGCTTTACAGCTGCGTTGCTCGCCGGAAAAGAAGACCTGAGAAATTAAGGCCCAGAGCGTGATTGCGGGTGTGTAAACGTCATCCTCGTCGGAACCAAAATTGATTTTGTGTTCATCGAAGATCTGCTGCCAGCCCTGGTCATCGATCACATCGGCCAGCGGAAGCGAAGCATTTTGCATCATCGAGCGTTTGAAAAGAGAAAATGATGCTGCATTCAAACGGGAAGCTGATATAAATGGCATAGAACCTTCCTTGGTCAAATGTTTTACCCACACCAACCCAAGGAAGGTCTTGCCAGAACGCAGCATAATGCCAGGAAAGGTTTTGCCAAACACAATTTCCAGCGAACTGGCAAAAAATCAGAAAATTAAAACCGTGACTGCGTCACGCCGAAAGCGTTGCGCAAACACAAACTCAAAAAACAGCGGCAGTGCCATTCGGTCCTGACCCCTTTTTATTGTCTTTTTATTGTCCGTTTATCATAAGGGCGACGTTGGAGGAAAAACGCTTATTTTAATGCGTCACGAATTTCAGAATCCTTGATATCAAAACTTCCCAGCCAACACCGAAGATGTTCTGGTACATTATCGTAAGCTACTCTTAAAGCTTGTTTTTTGTCAGGAGTTGGTTCTTTTTGATAAATGCAGAATGCCTGTTTGCATAATTCCACAGCACCTGGTTTGCCTTGCAGCATACTAAGCTCGTCTTGAATTTCAAGTAGGAAGTCTTCGTTATGATCTTGAAAAAGTGCATTGGAAAATTCGGCCCACATAAGATCAGGGATATTTAATACTCCCTCCTCTGGAGGAGACGCCGTGATTTTTCCCTTCTCAAACAGAGAGGAAAACTCAGAGAAACTCAATCGTTGTTGTTTAAAATAAATCTCTCCATTTTCAAGCAAATAAAAGAAGCAAAGATCAAGTGTGCCGACTCTGAATTCCAATACGCATCGAATTTTGCAGCGGTATAGGTTTCCCTCGATTTCAATGTGGTTTTGGGCTTCGATACTTTTCTCAGTTTCTGACATTTTTTATCCTGGCATGAAAAAAGGGACAGGTCCAATAGACATGAGACTTGCCCTTTTTACTCATTGACCGTGCTTACTGGATGCAAAACAACTTTAGTTAAGCAGGCTCAGGATACTGGTCAAGTCGACCCAGGCATCGCTTCCGCGCGGTACATATAATTCAAATGGAGCCAGCGTCAGAACCCCTTCAAACTTCCCTTCCTTGTTTTCCCCTGCTAACGCAGGTGAAGGGCTGCTTTTCAGGATTTCTTCAGCTAAGTCGAAAGTATCTTCAATTAACTTTCCTTTCAGTTTCTTTCCAAATGCCTTGAAAAATTCCTTACCGAATATTTCGGAATACTTCTTCTTGGGAGCAGCTCCTTTCATCCTGGAATTATGCACAAGCGTGGCAGACAAACCGACTCGATAGACGTGTTCACCATGAATTTCTAAATCGTAAACCGTCTCTTTTTTACGTGGAACAAGCGACACAACCGCTTTTGGTCCGTCGATGGTATCGACTGTCTCGCCTGTGTGTAATTTTCCGGCGGGAATAAACTGCTGGCGATCCATAGACCAGAAATGGTGATTAGCCGTCACCCCTGTTGGTTCGTCTTGACCTTCGATTGTGACGTTAAGCAGGTTATCAGTTGGTTCGATGATGAATTTCCCGGTAACAACACTACCTTCTGCTTTTTGGATTTGAGGACACGCTCCCACATAGGTCACAAGGCCTTTCCCATGAACGTGTAAATCAGTCAGATCAAGAGGAATGTGATTGCCTTTCCAGACATTCAGAGAGTAAATCCATCCCAGGGGCCTGACCAGTTGAATGGTAACGCTCTGGTTCAAATCATTGGTGGTCTGGAGGTGAACTTCACGCCAGAATTTGGGATCCGGATCCTGTAGACGGTCTGGAACCTGTTCTCGAAGCGGGTTCACGCCCAAAGTGCGTTGGCCCAGTTTGATGTCTTTAATGGTTCTGTAGCTGGATGAATTGTGTTTTGCAATCGTACTAACGGGAATCGTGTTTTGGGATAACGCAGCGGGCTTCGAATCAACGTTCTGGGGTGCAGCCATCCACAGCAAACTACCTGACAGCAGGAGTGTTGTGAGTAGACCAAGTAAACCAACGACGCTGATTCCTCCGAAGAGGCGAGATCGAACTCGGTTGCGAACTGACTTGTTTTTTGTTTGTGCAGACTTATGTTTTCGATGCGTGCTTTGCATTTGAACCTGCTTTCTCAACTGATTCTGTGAATTTCTCTGTATTGCTGCTACTCCCCCTCCAACCGGTAGACCCTTGAAGTCTGATTCCTGATGGAGAGGAACATAACCTGACTGAACTGTAGTGGGAACCCTGGCCGTGGGATGCCAAAGTTCGTGCAGGTCATTGGCTGCAAACAAATGATCCAGTTTGGTAAAAGGAAGCTGTTTTTTCTTCTTTTTCTTTTCGGTCAAGCCCACCCCGATCAGTCCGATTGGAACTGAGAGGGCAGCCCAGAAGACGGTGGTAAGGTCCCATTCCTGAGCGGTTTTGGGATCCGAAATGATCCCTGCAAACTGGGGACTCAAGTCTAAGTCAGAGGGCACAAGAATCGGGGTCTCTGCAACAAAACAACCGAGCGGATTCGGGGCTGAACCTGCTTTATTCAGGTTACTCCCGCCAACTTTCAGCTTGGTTGAACTTCTGAGGCCTGAAAAACTAAAGTATAAATCGACCACGGTATCCAGGGAAATCGTGCCCGTATCTTCATATTCAGCCACCGCATCGTTCACTGTGTTGTATGCGTTCACTGCCTTGTAGATAACATAGGCTATTTTCAAGACGCGACCATAGGGGGTTGCCGAGGCAGCCAGGATTGCTGCTTCAACGGCAGCTTCACCTGCTTTCTTGATGAGACTTTGGACTTCTTCGACGGCTTGTTCGCCGTGTTCAGCACCAAGATCAAATGCTTCCTGATTTCCATATTCGGGTGTTGGCCTACCTAAAGATATCGAATCATGCCAAGGATTCAGCCTCTGACTTACCCGATCAAGGAGTCCATCTCGGTAGTCGAGATGGGCGTTCGAATGATACACGTCGTGTCCGATATTGACAAATTCTTCGAACGCGTTTGCATAGTTACGAAGTACGGTTGCAATATTGTCTTGCCATGCGAGGCTGTTCGCCTGGATAAATGCGGTGATTTCGCCGAATTGTTGATGCTGTTGGGCTGCCATCAACGAGGTGTCCAGATCACCCGTTCCTCGCAATGTTAAAGCAATATATAAGAATTCGTTGAGATAGTTTCCCGGATCTTCGAAGGCGATATAGCCGGTTGGAGCATACCCTGCAGCACCCCAGAGACCATGATTTCCTGTCACATCTTCAAAGTTGACCACGACAGGAAGGGTAATATGGTGCCCGTCCTGGGTGATGGTGACTAATGTTTGGACCAGCTCAGCGGAACTGCCGGTAACATAATCGTATGATCCTGAGTAAGTTAATTCTTTTTCCAGTATGACCAGATCTGAAATGGAAGTTGCCGTGATCACTGCTGTGGGAGGTTGCTCGACTCCTCCCAGAAACTCCCAGGTAACCCAGTCATAAGTTCCCCCTCCTGATGCATTAACAGACATGGATTCTAGAAAATCAACAGTGACCGTTCCAGTAAAGTTGGATGATAAAATATTACCGGCGATATCCGTTGTGTAGTTCGCTTGCCCGACAGAATTGTAATTTCCTGCCGCTTCCTGGTGTAAAGTCGCTGAACTCCCGAGGGTTAAACTACCACCAGAGATTGAGGACGTATATGAATAATCATAAACAGTGTGATAGTTAACATCGTGATACTCAAATACGGAAGCGGTCAGAATTTGATTGGTTAAATCCCAGGATTGAATGGACTCTGTGTAATCGCGATCAGAATAAAATCTTGAGTAATTTGTAGAAGTCGTTTCCACCTTTGTGAGATCGAATGTCGGTTGATCTTGATATGTGAATGGAGCAGGACCAGTCGTGGTCGTTGTTCCCTGATCGGTATGAGATAAGATTTCAAAAAAGGTACTATCCGATACGTGTTTGAAGAAAATCTCATCGACTGTGATCACATCAAATTCATCACGATGAAGTTCCCAGTTTTCTGTGTTCTCGGTCACGGAATTGGAATATCTATAGATCGTATCCATGTCACCATCATTCCAGGTTGTCGTTTCATTATACAATGACGTCTGGTGACTTGGATTTGAAACATTCTGGTTTCGTTTCACGGAGGAACCATCTTCATACTTTGTGAACGAATACGTTTTTCCATTCCCGCTCGTCTGCGCTTCGTATACTAAATTTAGCGAAAAAATGCTCACAAATTTGTCGGCGTGCTGTTGATCCTCGATAAAGGTCGTACTGGTATAGTGATCGGTATTGTTCGTAATCTCCGTATTCTGGAAATCTAACGCTTCATCAAGCACGTACGTTCCGGCTGGCGACAATGTATAGGAATTGGATGTCGTTTTTAATTCATAGAATGTTTCGTGGGAATAGATATTCGCGATTACGATCACGATATCCAGCCAGCCGTTATTATTAGAATCCGTGTTCTGCACCTTTTGTTTCGCTGGCGGAGTATACTGGTGAGTTGTTCTATTGGCATCAACTTCGGTACGACTGGATGAGGATTTATCTCCCGACCATACTTTGTCACCGTTCACATCGAACACATAGCTGATATTGGCGTTGGATGAGAGTTCTGAGGTCGCTGTTGAATTTACCGTCGTTGTTTTTGCATAAAAATCTTTAAAATCAATCTCATACTGACCCTTCGAATTTGTGACCGAATTTAAAACCGTTGTCGTAAGTGAGTGAGATTGAGATGTTCCACTTCCGCCGCCCGTGACGGTAATGGAACCGTCAAATGCGATCTCTTTTGTTTTAAATGATTTCGCATCATAGTTGGAGTTCAGAATATGGGTGACGGTGGTATTTTTTGAGTCACCTGTGGCAGTATCGGTGAAACTCTCAATCGATACTTCAGACTGAAATCGGCTGCCGACGAGCCAGCCAGGATTGCCCTCAGACCCTTGATAAATATCTGTTTCGGTCTGGCCTTGTTCATTGGTGTGGCTAAAGGTCCCGAGAGTGCCGGTTTCGAATTCTGTGTTCAAGCTATACTGATTTAGAGATGAGCTTGTTTCTCGAAATCCTGCCGGTACATAGAATACTGTTTTCACAAATGAAACATCAGATTGGACTTCATTTGTTCTTGTTTCTGTCCAGAACGTTGAATCGATTGAATTGGAAGTGGAAGTCGAACTGTTAACGATGTTTCCTGTTGAAACAATTTGTCGAGAACTGTCAACTGACTGGAAATTGCTTCCGGAGCCATTTTTCTCAGCTACGGCTTGAGATGAGAAAGTGACCTGAGTCCCATGTTCCGGGAGTACTGGATTATTGACGACCCCTGATTTTGTGATTTTATCAGAGTTGATATTCAACCAGGTATCGCCACTAGAGTACGTATCGATTTGATAGATGTTTTCTGTTTTTACACCACTTGCAGGGGTGGAGCTGGTATAAGAATAATAACCGTTGGTGATGATATCGAACTTTTCCTTGAAGTTCTGGTCGTAATTTTCTCTGACGACTGTGAGGCCATTTTCAATGGTTGTGGCCTTTGATTTAATATACTCATCTTCAAATGAGTTGCCGCGACCGTTGTAGTCATGATAGTAGTTGGACGAAGAACTGGTTGTTCCGTCAGAATACCTGTCAAATCTACGATATGACGTCGTGTTATAGCCTACGGTATTCGCATAATACCTATGGTAGTACTGTTGGTTTTCCGGTGCGATATCAAAAAATTTGACAACGGAACTTGTCGAATGTTTCGAACCACTGTTGGTGACATCCACTGTTTCCCATTGCCGTTGATCGGGGCCTTGATGATAGGCAGAGATCGTAGTTGTTGTGTCGCCCGCCGTTCCACTCGTACCACGAACGGTTATTGTCAGAGTGCCATTGGCTCCCCGCGAGTCGGTCACGTCCTTTTCGTTATTGGCGATGTAATCGTAATTACGAATTAATGTGGAAGTACCAGAGGTTTCCGTACCTGTGCCGTAAATGTAGAGGTAATTGTCATTCGAGATTAAAGTCCCCGACCTGGTTGATGAGGAATCGTAATAGCGACGGTCATAGAAATTACCTGCTGCTACCGTGGAAATGTATTCTGACATCGTATCGGTTGTGCTGGACCATTGGGAATCGATGTCTGTCCTTTTGCCGATTTCGTTAGCATAGGTACTGCTTCCGGGGGCATACGTCCCGGAAGTCATCGTCCAGGCATGGGTCGTCAATAAGGTGCTTTTATTGGAAATGTAGTCCAATTCAGCGGTTTTTTGAACGTCGAGCGGAACCACTTCAAAATTATCCACCACAACACCCGATCGGAACATGTGGGCTATTTCATCAATCGTCGCATAGCTGGTGGTATCTTCTGTTGTGGACTTTGAATAAGAGCCGGTGGCACCAACATAATTCTCTGCAGCCTCATAGGAATAGGTTTGACCTATGATTAAGTTCTCGGTTGTGGTGGCACTCCCTGTGGTTGTGATGGGGCCGTCAGTTCGATTGATCGTTTTATCGCGTATGATCAAACTGTTTGCGGATGAAGAGCCTTTTCCATCTTCGGAATAGTCCGATGTTACGGGAGTGGCCCCTTCCCCTTCGGTGTAACTTAACTCCAGTGAATATTTTCCTTTTCCACTATCATTGAAGGTATTATGGTTGTAATAACTGTTGATTTCCCCATTGCCCGTGTCTTCAGTAAATTCGATATGTGCGAGTTGGTAACTATCCCAGGTCAGATCAGCCACTTCATTGTAGTCTGTCTCTATGGAAGTCGTGACTGTTTCTCCCAGTGTTTCCGTGGTCGTCACAACAGATGTCGTAATCTTACCCGTTGTATCGTTCGAACCGTGTCCATTTAAGATATGTGTGATCGGACTGCCCTGAGGAGAAACGTAGCCATAGCTGTAGTAAGAGCCATAAGAGAAGCCGGCCGGGTCCTGTAAGCTGATGGTGTATGTGGAAGTCAATGTATGGTCGATCACACCATCGACAATCGTCCCGTCTCCGTTATCGGTCGTTTTATAAATCGTAGCGCCATTGGCGTATGTGGTATTCGAGGATGTTGAATCTGGTGTGGTCGTTGTAGTTACTGCTTCATAATCATACGTTGAAGAACCTCCCCCAAGAGCGGTACTGTCGATCGTTCCGAAAGATGTAATCAGTCCATCAGAGTTTGTTTCCGTAAAGATGATGGTGCCTGTATAGTCATTGTCTCCGGAGTTACTGGTGCTGGTGTTAATGACAGACGTGTGTAAGTAATCAATATCAGAGTTGGTATACGTCGAAGAACCGAGCGTATCCGTATTCCACATCACCATACCGGCGTGGTAATCATTCAACGTTCTTGAAATATGGACATTGGTGAGGCCGGCATCGAAGCTGCCATTATAATCCCAGATGATGTGACCTGACTCATGTCCAATCCCTGAGCTGTTGGCGTTGAACGATGAATTAGCACTTGAGGAATTTAAATGGGAATTACTGTCAAGGTCTATAAAGTAATAGGTCTTATTGTGACCGAACATCGTTCCTGCGAATGTCACGATTCCGGCAGTATCGACGTCGGTCGTACTGGTGATTACCGATTTATAATCTCTGGTTCGATTGACATCGGAGTGTGCGTAAGAAGTAAACGTCGTTCCTGGTTTAGTCACAGAATTTGATGTCGTATAGTCCAGTGAATAGTCATCGACCATTAAGTTTGTCAGGGTATGTGTGACTGTCGACTCGAAAGTGCCATCATCATAGATTGTCTTTTCCCCACTCGACGCATAAATATCGGTTTTGAGCCCTGTCAGCAGTCCGATCTGGTTGACATTCTCTGTTGTGGTAACCCCATCGTCGGTAAAGGATGTTGTGATGTTACTGTTGACCGATTCCAGGATCACAGTAATGATTCTGTGGACATAATCATAGCTGACCGTTGTGAGTGTGACATCGTTTGCATCGGTTTCACTAACGCCGGTATGTTCCATTTCCCATTCTTCACGATAGGCAACACCGACTGTCAGATAGCCGCTTGCGACACAGTGATGTGAGGTGCGAACGCTAATTCCAGCACTGTCATAATCTTGCTCTGCGACAACGGGTGATGCCACATCGGCCGCTTCAAACAAGCTGGTGCTTAAAACTAACTGGCTTGCCACGAAATCACTGCTTGGCTTGATCAACCCATCCTGATTTACCTTTTGGTATCCGTAGACATCCCTGGCAAATTCCTGGTGGCCGGTTCTATTATAGAGGGTTGTCGGATCAGCGGCTGTCCACTGATCATTTACGAAATCGTCGTTGCCGTGTTCGTAGACTTGAAACGCTGCGTTACCGGCGTAGCCATAAGCTTCGATCGTATAGCCGTATGCCCCACTTTGTACGAGATGATATCCGGAACCATCAACGGCGAGGTAATCGGTGGTCACCAGGTAAGTGCTCTCCAGAGTTTCACGCCGGTACCATTCGCCGTCTGCTGTTTCCATACCAATAATGATTACGGTCATGGTGGTCGTCGTTGTCACAGTGGTGACATTCCCGTAAGCATCAGTCGTTGTGACTGTATTTGTCACATCAGGCGGGGAATCATAAAAATTGATGACGCCGATGGATGAAAAGTAAGTGGCGTCGACCACAAGATCACCGCAGTGAATTAAATCCCCATAATACACGCCGGAGTAAGTCGTATCTTGTGTCAGTGCCGTATAAGGCAGTGACAGATCAGCGGTATTGAATGTCGCGTGCGACAGCTCTCCTGCAGTAAATGGCTGTTCTCCCTGTCCACCCGAGTCTTCGCCTCCATCCAGGTCTTCAATGTCTTGTGCTTCATAAGTAAATGTAATGGAAGCCCAGTTACCATACTCATAATTACCCAGCGATTGATTCCACTGTCCTGCACGTACTTGAACCGTGTAGGATCCATCACCCGTGAGATAGGGGGTGACATCGATTAAAAATCCACCATCACCACTGGCATCTGTGAAGGATGTTCCATCTGAAATACCGTCTCCATCGACATCGTATTCGATCGGGAAGCCTGACGGATCTGAATCAACGTCCGTTACAACACCGGTCAGGATGGGGGAACTGGTAATATTATCTCCCTCTATTCCCGTATCGTTTAACAGTGAAAGAGAAGTCACTTCCGGAAGCTCATCAACAATAACGATTTCTTCATAAGTAAAAGTGATTGTTGACCAGTCGCTATATTCAAAGTCGACTTCTTCTGAATTCCAGACGCCTGCGCGGACGGAAATGGTGTGACTGCCGTAGTCGAGTTGATTTGCTGTAAATGAGATCTCAAATGTTCCATCATCGTTTGTCAGGGCTGTTCCTTCGATGACGCCATCTTCGTTGAGATCATATTCGACGAGAACATTACCAAGATACTCTGTTGCATAGACGACTGTTCCACTCAAAGTTGGATCTGTTGTGATGTTATCGCCGGGGGTGTCTGTATCATTTACCAACTCCAGATCGGTAATCTGAGGGCTTGCCAATTCCGGTTTCTGGTAGGTAAATACAAACTCGTGCCAGTCACCAAGTGTGGTTGACGAAGTGTCATCGTCCTGCCCGGCAAATTGTAAAGAGACCGTATACTCACCAGAAGAATTTAAATATTCAGTTAAATCAATAATGACTTCTGCGGTGACAGGGTCGATGACTTCAACAAACCCGTCGGCAGTTCCATCCTGATCGAGATCAAAGTAGACAAAGGTTCCTTCGAATTCCGATAGATCTCCTGTCACGATGGCTGAAATGCGAGGGTCTGATGTAACTTGATCATCCGGATAATCAGTGTCGTTAATCAAATGAATCGATTCGAAGCCGGGTAAGATCTCTACTTCAGGCTCATAAGTATAAGTAATGGATGACCAACCGCTGTAAACATAATCTTCCAGATTAGCATCCCATTCTTTAACGCGAACGGCAACGGTATTTTCACCTTCGGGGATTTGATCCGGCACGAAGGGGATTGTGAAACTACCCGTCCCCGTATCCACAGTGTATACGTACCCATCAGGCAATTGATCTCCATCAATGTCGTATTCGACTGCAAGATGATCGACTGAACCATCAGAATTAGTAACGGTGCCTTGCAGAGTCGTATTCGAGGTGATGTCATCACCATCGGTGCCAGTATCTTCCTGCAATTCGAGTTGGGAAACGACTGGGGGATCATTAAACGGTGCATCGCGGGTCACAGTGACATCAAACCAGTCACTGTAGATATATTTCTGATTGACAGCATCCCAGTCTTTGGTTCGAGCCAGGATCACAACTTCGCCGTAGCCGATTTCTGTCGTATAGTCCGCACTAAATACGCCACTGACAACAGTCGTCGTAGCATCGATACTGAGGTCGCCCCCGAAATCAAATTCGACAGTTGCTTCATCGCCACCATTGGTATTTGCAACTTGCCCCGATAGTCTGACGATATCCGTTGGGATGATTTCGGCAGTGAAATTCGTTACGGGATCTGCATTGGGATCCACTTCTTCTGGTTGAGGTGGAATTTCATATTCATCGACATATTCGAAGGAAAGGCTGTTCCACTCGCCTGTGTTAATCACAACCCCGTTTTCATCTACCTCAACTGCACGAGCATAGAGCTCAATGTCTCCATAAGTCAGATCTGGACCCACATCAAATACAAAAGCATTGTCGGCAGGCACATTGATCGAAATCGTCCTGTCAACGATTTGGTCGTTATCGTAGTCAATCTGAACTCGCACAAACGCCAATTCAAGTGTGGATGAAATTTTTCCGGTAATAATGGGATTCGTTGCAACCTGCTCACCGTTTAAGACGACGTCATGAACTAGTCCAAAATCATTTATTTCAGGTATGACCGGTTCTTTCACCTGGATGGTCAAAGTTCCAGTTGCGGTTCGGCCATGCTCATCTTCGATGGTGTATGTCAGAGTGTCTGTACCCAGAAAATGGTCTGCCGGAGTATAAACGATCGTGCCGGGATCAGATCCTGCTGGTTCGATTTCGATCGTTCCGAATAGAGGATCAGAGACGGAAATCAAACTGATGGTATCTGTGTCCGGATCGGAGTCGTTCGCCAGGACATTTACAGACACGGCTTCAGACTCATATGTTTCGACCACATCATCTTCAGTAACCGGTGCAGCATTGGCAACAATCGTCAGCGTGATTGTTGCTGTTGTGGTATTGCCAAGTACATCCGTTACGGAATAAGTAATCGTGTCTGTACCGGTATAACTTTCATCGGGTGTGTAAGAGAAGGTTCTGGTCAGATCTTCATTTGTCGTGTTCGTCACCGCACCATGCAGGGGCTGGCTGATGATTTCAACCGTAATATGATCGCGATACGCGGCTGTTGCAACAATCGGAATGTCTGTAACCGCATCTTGAGAAATCTCTAATGACTCGTCTGACAGTGTATATGTCGGCAGGCTGATCAACTCAAAGGAGAGTGTCGTCCAGTCCCCGATGGCTCCCGTCGTATTATCAACGAGTCGGACTGCTATGGTAACCTGACCTGCTGACAGGGACGCGGTTGGATCGACGGTAAAGTTTCCATTTTGATCCAGGACCGTGGTGCTGTTGACAATGCCATCATTTTCGAAATCAAGGTCGACCGTGAAGTTGGAAAAATCTTCCGTAGTAGTAACTGAGCCGGTAAAGACAGGGTCTATGGTGATCTGGTCATCGCTGATTCCCGTGTCGCTATCCAGTTCGACTGAATCGATGGTTGCATGAACAACCAAAGGGACGTCGTAAGTGAAGGTGAGCGTCGACCAGACACCATAAACGTATCCAGAATCTTCCGCTGGCAGTCCTAAAACACGCACATTGACTGTATGCTCACCCGCTTCCAGTTGCTCGCCCAGGTCATAACTGAATTGTTGGCCTGTATCATGTACTACAGAGAGATCAACTGTGCCATCATTATCAAGATCAATCTGCAGCAGATACTCAGCGTTGGATCCATCGTCGATGATGAGACCGGTGATTGTTGCATCGGAAGAAATCAAATCGCCGGGGGTATCGGTATCATTCTCAAGCGTCAGACCGGAAATGAAAGGCGTCGCTTCGTTTAGAACGGAATCATAAGTAAATGTGATAGACGACCAGTCACCATAAATATCAGCATTGGTCTGAGAATCCCATTCTCCCGCACGTACCTGAACTGTGACTTCACCATCGGGAATGTAGTCTCCGAGATCAATGCTGAATAATTCATCTGTAGTAAGAGAAAGATCAGAAACACCATCGTTGTCATAGTCTACTTGAATTTCATAGTTGCTATTCGTTTGATCTGGATCAGACATGCTGCCGATCAGGAATGGATAGGAAGTAATTAAATCCCCTTGGATCCCGGTATCAATGGCCAGGTTTAATTCGTCTATTTCAGGCAGTAAATTGTCGGTAATTGTGGCAACGCCTTGACTGTCTGAAAGGGAAACACTTTGTCCTGTCGCCTGGACATTGCTTAGATTGAGAAAGAACTGTTCAGCCGATTCGATATTTAGATCTTCGGTCAATGTAATACTAATCGTTTGCGTTTCGCCGGCATTACCTGTGAAGGTGAGCGTGTTTGAATCTGAGGTATAGTCACTGCCCGCTAATGCTGTATCATCAGCGGTCGACCAGTCCACAGTGACTCCGGAATTCACGCTATTGCTGAGGGTTACAGTAAATACTGCAACACCGGTTGCTTCATTAACGGCAATATCATCGATTGACAGGAACGCATCAATTCCAGTGACGGTTACCGTCACCGTGCCTGTGCTGACGGCGTTGTGTGAGTCGGTTGCCGTATAAGTAAACGTCACATCCCGCGTTTGGCCAGCCCCTAAGTCCTGGAAGTCGTTTCCGGGATCAAAGGCAAACTCTCCACCTCCATTCGAAACGACAGTCCCTTCATTCGGTTCCGAAATAATTTCATAAGTCAATGAACTCGCGTCGTCGTCACTGTCACTATCGGAAGCCGACACATTGAAGGTTACGATGGGGCCATCTTCGGTTGCTTCGATACTCGCATCGTTTGCGATGGGGGCGTCGTTGACTCCCGTAATCGTGATCGTGGCGGTCTGAGCGACAACGCCGCCGTTACCGTCGATCACGTTAAAGGTGTAAGTAATAACTTCCGTTTCACCAAACGCCAGACCGTTATAGGCACTGGGCGTGATATCCAGGCTGTTGCCGTTCTGGGCAATGCCGGAGTCGTCGCCACTGACAAGGACCAGACTCTCGATATTGAGAGTGTCGCTGAGATCGACGTCACTGGCATTGGTCAGCAGATCCAGGTTCGCGGCACCATCGTCTTCAGTGAGTGTCAAGCTTACGGCGGCGCTGACGGTCGGTGCGTCATTCACACCCGTGATGGTAATGGTGGCGGTCTGAGCAACAATGCCGCCGTTACCGTCGATCACGTTAAAGTTGTAGGTGATAACTTCCGTTTCTCCGTCCGCCAGACCGTTATAGGCACTGGGAGTAATATCCAAGTTGTTGCCGTTCTGGGCGATGCCGGAGTCGTCGCCGCTGACGAGGACCAGACCATCGATATTCAGTATATCACTTAGATCGACGTCACTGGCATTGGTCAGCAGATCCAGGTTCGCGGCACCATCATCTTCAGTGAGTGTCAAGCTTACGGCGGCACTGACGGTCGGTGCGTCATTCATACCCGTGATGGTAATGGTGGCGGTCTGAGCAACAACGCCACCGTTGCTGTCGATGACATTGTAGTTGTAAGTGATAACTTCCGTTTCACCAAACGCCAGACCGTTATAGGCACTCGGCGTGATGTCCAGACTGTTGCCGTTCTGAGCGATGCCGGAGTCGTCGCCGCTGACAAGGACCAGACTATCAATATTGAGAGTGTCGCTGAGATCGACATCGCTGGCATTGGTCAGTAGATCCAGGTTTGCCGCACCATCGTCTTCAGTCACCGTGATACTTGCTGCGGCACTCACAGTGGGCGCGTCATTGACGCCCGTGATCGTGATCGTGGCGGTCTGAGCAACAATGCCGCCGTTGCCGTCGACCACGTTAAAGTTGTAAGTGATGACTTCCGTTTCGCCGTCCGCCAGACCGTCGTAGGCACTGGGAGTAATGTCCAGACTGTTGCCGTTCTGGGCAATGCCGGAGTCGTCGCCGCTGACAAGGACGAGATCGCTGATATTGAGAATGTCGCTGAGGTCCACGTCACTGGCATTGGTCAGCAGATCCAGGTTCGCGATGCCATCATCTTCGGTGAGCGTCGAACTCACGGCAGCGCTGACGGTAGGGGCGTCGTTTGTGCCCGTGACGGTCACGGTCACGGTTTCCGTGCTGACTGCACTATGGGAATCAGTCACTCGATACGTAAACGATACATCGCGTGTTTCACCTGCGGACAGATCCTGAAACGCGTTTTCAGGATCGAAGGTGAACGTTCCATTATCATTTGAACTCGCCAATCCTTCGCTGGGTTGACTGATGACTTCATAAATCAGCGAATTGAGATCGTCGTCGCTGTCGACATCCGAAACCAGAATGCCAGTTGTGACCGTTGTCCCATCTTCTGTCGCTGAAATATTGGTGGCACTCACGGTGGGGGCGTCGTTGACTCCGGTGATCGTGATCGTGGCCGTCTGAGCGACAATGCCGCCGTTGCCATCAATCACGTTGTAGTTATAAGAGACCACGGCAGATTCACCGTCAGCCAAACCGGTGTAAGCACTTGGATCAATGCTCAGAGTCGTCCCGTTATTCGTAATGCCCGTATTGTCACCACTGACGAGTATTAAGCCATCGACGCTCAGTATGTCGCTCAAATCGATATCGCTGGCACCCGTTAACAGGTCTAAATCAAAACTGTTATCATCTTCGGTGACAGTTGAAACCACAGCAGCACTTACTGTGGGGGCATCATTTTCACCTGTTATAGTCAGGGTGACTGTTGCTGTATCTGTTTCTCCATCGAGATCGGCAATTGTGTATGTGAAAGTATCCGTGGTACTTTCACCGGTCGCCAAATCTTCAAATGCACTATTGGGGTTATAGTTGAATGTGCCGTCAAAATTGACGGTTAGAAGAGCACCAGAGCTCAAGCTGATCTGGTTGTCAACATTTGCTTCGCTGTCATTGACTTTCGTGATCTGGATGGAGTCGCCGACATCAGGATCACTGTCCGTTCCATTGCCATTATCCGCAAACAGACTTCCATTAACGGAGCTGTCTTCAGTGGTTGAAATACTGTCATCCTGAGCGACGGGAGCACCGTTAATACCGCTGATTGTAATTGTTGCCGTTTGAGCGACGATGCCGCCATTGCCGTCAATCACATTGTAGGAATAAGTGATGACTGCAGATTCACCTTGAGTCAGGTAGGAATAAGCAGCAGGATCGATATCAAGAGTGGTGGTGTTAACAGTAATGCCGGATACATCGCCACTCACCAGAGCCAGACTATCGATACTGAGTGAGTCACTGGCATCCACATCACCGGCACCCGTTAATAAATCAAGCGTGTAGCTGATATCATTTTCGGTGACAGTGGAGCTCACGGTCGCACTCACGGTAGGTGCGTCGTTGACGCCGGTGATGGTGATCGTGGCGGTCTGAGCCACAATGCCGCCGTTGCCGTCAATCACGTTGTAAGTGTAGGTGATGACTTCCGTTTCTCCGACGGCCAGACCGTTATAGGCACTGGGAGTGATGTCCAGGCTGTTACCGTTCTGGGCGATGCCGGACGCGTCGCCACTGACAAGGACCAGACTCTCGATATTGAGAGTGTCGCTCAAATCGACATCAGTGGCATTGGTTAATAAATCCAGGTTCGCCGCGCCATCGTCTTCAGTGAGGGTGGAACTCACAGCGGCGCTGACAGTCGGTGCGTCGTTGACTCCCGTAATGGTAATGGTGGCGGTCTGGGCGACAATACCGCCGTTGCCATCAATCACGTTGTAAGTGTAGGTGATGACTTCCGTTTCTCCGACGGCCAGACTGTTATAGGCATTGGGCGTGATATCCAGGCTGTTGCCGTTCTGAGCGATGCCGGAGGCGTCGCCGCTGACGAGGATGAGATCGCTGATATTGAGGACGTCACTCAAATCGACGTCACTGGCATTGGTCAGCAGATCGAGATTGGCGTTGCCATCGTCTTCAGTGAGTGTCGAGCTTACGGCAGCGCTGACGGTGGGCGCGTCATTGACGCCGGTGATGGTGATCGTGGCCGTCTGAGCCACAATGCCGCCGTTGCCGTCAATCACGTTGTAAGTGTAGGTGATGACTTCCGTTTCTCCGACTGCCAGACCGTTATAGGCACTGGGCGTGATATCCAGGCTGTTGCCGTTCTGAGCGATGCCGGAGGCGTCGCCGCTGACAAGGATGAGATCGCTGATATTGAGGACGTCACTCAAATCGACGTCACTGGCATTGGTCAGCAGATCGAGATTGGCGGCACCATCGTCTTCAGTGAGTGTGGAGCTCACGCCGGCGCTGACGGTAGGCGCGTCGTTGACTCCGGTAATCGTGATCGTGGCGGTCTGGGCGACAATGCCGCCGTTGCCATCAATTACGTTGTAAGTGTAGGTGATGACTTCCGTTTCACCAAACGCCAGACCATTATAGGCACTGGGAGTGATATCCAGACTGTTGCCGTTCTGGGCGATGCCGGACGCATCGCCGCTGACAAGGATGAGATCGCTGATATTGAGGACGTCACTCAAATCGACGTCACTGGCATTGGTCAGCAGATCGAGATTGGCGTTGCCATCGTCTTCAGTGAGTGTCGAGCTTACGGCAGCGCTGACGGTGGGCGCGTCATTGACGCCGGTGATGGTGATGGTGGCGGTCTGAGCAACAATACCGCCGTTGCCATCGACCACGTTGTAAGAGTAGGTGATGACTTCGGTTTCTCCGACTGCCAGACCGTTATAGGCACTGGGAGTAATATCCAGACTGTTGCCGTTCTGTACGATGCCGGAGGCGTCGCCGCTGACGAGCGTCAGGCTATCGACATTCAGAGTATCACTCAAATCGACATCAGTGGCATTGGTTAATAAATCCAGGTTCGCCGCGCCATCGTCTTCAGTGAGGGTGGAAGTCACGGCAGCACTGACCGTGGGGGCGTCGTTGACAGGATTGACGACAACATTGAATGTATGAGTCGTTTCAACACTTAATTCGTCAGTGACTGTGATCGTGATGAGTGCCGAGCCATGTTGATCCGGGTTGGGGGTAAATGTGAGTGTTCCCGTCGTATTTCCAGGAACATAACTTACGGCAGGGTTCGGGATTAAAGTCAGGTTGTTGCTACTGGCTGTTACGGACAGGACTTGTAAACCGCTGGCACTTGCGACAATGCCAGTCAGATTGATTGTCTGTTCGGAAGCATCTTCGTCAATGACAAGGCCATCATCATTGGTGATGAAGGCTGTTGCCTGGCTTTGTGCCAGTGATACGTCACCGGTGGCAACGAGATTACTTAATGTCACCAGGATTGATTCAGTGAGTTCAATATCACTATCATCCGTCAGAGTGACTGTGATGGTCTGTGTTTCGCCGGCGGTACCGGTGAAGTTAAGCGTCCCGAAACCGGGTGAGTAATCAGAGCCGGCGCTTGCCGTGCCATCGACAGTCAGCCAGTTAACAGAGACGCCTCCCTGGACCGCTTCATCCAGGGTGACTGTGAAAGTGGCGGTTCCGTCACCTTCATTGACGATGATATCAGCAATAGAAAGCGTGGCACTGTCATCATCAGTAATCGTGCCTGTTGCGTTTTCTACAAAACTCACTTCTAAAATCTGTAAGCCGGAACTACTGTCGGCCACGTAGGCAATGTTTCCGACCACCTGCACTGCATGAGAAAAGCCTGGTGTATCATAGAAGCCGACTTCAGTAATGCTGGCGGGATCACTGGCATCCAAGACACGCAAGCCACTTCCGTCCGCCACATAGACATAATCTCCGACGACTTGCAGGCTCAGCGAGGAACCAGCTGTATTAAAGTAACCGAGTTCACTGATATTGGCGGGGTCGCTGACATCCAATACGTAAAGACCACCACTGGGATAGTCCGTTACATAAGCCAGATTACCGACTACATCCACGTCAACTTCATAACCGGCTGTGTCAAAGACACCAAGCTGCGAGACATTTGCAGGATCACTCACATCCAGTAATCGCAGGCCGTTGAATCGATCGGCCAGATACGCGATGTCGCCGATTACTTTCACGCCATATCCAAAATAGGACGTATCAGAAAAACCGATTTCGGTAATATTGTTCGGATCACTGACATCCAGAATTCGCAGGCCATTTGACAGATCGGCGACATAAGCGAGATTCCCCACAACCTGCACTTCATTTGCATCACCGGGAGTCACAAACGAATCAAGCTCGGTGATATTAGCCGGATCACTCACATCCAGGATGCGCAGGCCACTGGCACTGTCGGCGACATAAACCAGATTGCCGACCACCTGCAGAGACTCCGCTTCCGTTGTCACAAAGGAACCGAGCTCGACAACATTCGTTGGATCACTGATATCTAACACACGCAGACCCGCGCTCAGATCGGCCACGTAAGCGATGTTTCCGACCACTTGCACATCGCGGGCACTGCTGGTGGTATCAAATGATCCGAGATAGGTCAGACTGGCGATTATCGAACTGAACTCAACATCCCGGCCGACTGCCTGTAGATTGGACAATTCCACAAAGAACTGCTCATCCGCTTCGACTGTCGTATCACCGATCACATCAACGGTAATCGTGGTCGAAGTCTGGCCCGCCAGAATCGTGGCGGTACCACTGATGGATGTGAAGTCAGACCCGTTGGCTGTATCACCCACGATCGTGTAATCAACCGTCATATTGACGTCAGAGGGATTGTCGATCGAAACCGTGAATGTAAACTGGGTGGTGCCAGAATCCCCTTCAGCTTGAGTGACGTCACTGATAGAAAGGATGGCCGCGTCATCACTTGTGATTGTGCCTGTTGCCTGAGAGTCAGCCAGCGTGACATTCAATCCCCCCGCCTGCAGGTTCGACAGGTTGACCAGGAAGTTTTCATCCAGTTCGACTGTGGAATCATCCGTCAGAGTGACGGAAATAGTTTGTGTTTCACCGGCGGTACCGGTGAAGTTGAGTGTCCCGGAACCGGCTGTGTAATCGGAACCCGCAACGGCAGTTCCGTCTGCGGTAGACCAGTCAACGGCGAGACCTCCCTGCACTGCTTCATCCAGCGTGACCGTGAAGGTGGCAGTTCCCGCACTTTCATTCACGGTGATGTCAGCAATGAAGAGACTGGCGCTGTCGTCGTTGGTAATCGTGCCGGTTCCACTACGCGCAAATCCGACATCCAGAATCTGCAAAGTACCTGCATCAGCCACATAGGCAATTCCATCAACAACATGCAGATCAAAGGCAAGACCAGGAGTATTAAAGACGCTCAATTGCGAGATGTTAGCGGGATCACTGATATCCAAAATACGCAAACCGGTAGAACCATCAGCCAGATAGGCAAGGTCACCGTCTATCTGAACTTTCCATGTTTCACCAGCTGTGTCAAAGAATCCGAGTTCACTGATATTGGCCGGATCACTGACATCCAGAACACGCAGACCATTATTGTTGTCAGTCACATACGCTCGCGTTCCTGCGACGGTAACTCCATAGGCATGACCGAGCATGCTGGTATACCCGCCCAGTTCACTGATGTTGGCGGGATCACTGATATCCAAGACCTGAAGGCCACCAGTTCCACTTACGACATAAGCAAGGTCTCCAACGACCTGAAGATCCCAGGCGTCTCCAAGCGTATTAAAGGATCCCAGCTCGGTAATGGTCCCTGGGCTACTGATATCCAGGATACGAAAACCACCATCATAATCAGCCAGATAGGCGCGACTTCCCTCGATCTGTAAACTCCACGCATTCCCGGGCGTATCAAAGAAGCCCAGTTCGGTGATACTGCCTGGACTGCTGACATCCAAGACACGTAAACCACTCTGGCCATCAGCCAGATAGGCAATATCTCCGACAACCTGCACACTACTGGAAAAGCCGGCCGTATCATAAAACCCGAGTTCAATCACATTGCCGGGATCGCTGATATCCAGTACACGCAGGCCCCGATTGTCGTCTGCGACATAAGCGATATTTCCAACAATATGAACTGCCTTAACACTTCCAAGGGTATTGAAAGAGCCGAGTCCAGTAATATTGGCTGGTGCAAAACTATATTGAACATCCCGGCCGCTTGACTGCAGGTTGGACAGATCCACAAAGAACTGTTCATCGGCTTCGACTGTCGTATCACCGATCACCTCAACGGTAATGGTGGTCGAAGTCTGGCCCGCCAGAATGGTGGCAGTACCGCTGATGGGGGTGAAGTCAGCAGCACCGGCAGTATTACCCACGACCGTATAAACAACCGTCATATCGGCGTCGGCAGGATTGTCGATCGAAACCGTGAATGTAAACTGCGTGGTGCCAGAATCTCCTTCGGCTTGAGTCACATCACCAATGTTAAGCGTGGCGCTATCGTCATTGGAAATGGTGCCAGTTGCCTGAGAATCCGCCAGCGTGACATTCAGTCCCCCCGCCTGCAGGTTCGACAAGTTGATGAGGAAGTTTTCATCCAGTTCGACCGTTGAATCATCGGTCAGAGTGACGGTGATGGTCTGTGTTTCGCCGGCGGTACCGGTGAAGTTGAGCGTACCGGAACCAGCAGAATAATCGGAACCCGCAACGGCGGTCCCGTCTGCGGTAGACCAGTCAACGGCGATGCCTCCCTGCACTGCATCATCCAGCGTGACTGTGAAGGTGGCGGTTCCCGCACCTTCATTCACGGTGACATCAGCGATTGAAAGGCTCGCGCTGTCGTCGTTGGTGATTGTGCCGGTGGCTTGAGCAAGTTTTACATTACTAACATCCAGAACTCGGAAACCACCGAACGAGTCAGAAAAGTAAGCAACATTATCGAAGGCTTCAACAGAATAAGCCTTTCCAGCTGCATTAACGAATCCAATTTCAGAGATATTGGCAGGATCACTAATATCTAATACTTGAAGTCCAGTATTATAGTCAACTACAAAGGCAGTATTTCCTACGACGTCGACACTAAGTACGTAGTCAAGTGTGTCAAAGAAACCGAGCTCGGTAATGTTGGCAGGATCACTGATATCCAACACACGCAGCCCCTTGGAATGGGCAGCAACGTAGGCAGTGTTCCCAATGATATCTATGCCTTGAGCTGAACCAGATATGACAAAGAATCCCATTTCTGTGATGTTGGTCGGGTCACTGATATCTAATACGCGGAGGCCTTGGTTCTGGCCGGCAACATAAGCAATATCGCCAATGATCTGTAAATCATTGGCAGGAAATGAGTCAATGAATGCAATTTCGGTAATATTTGCCAGATCACTAATATCTAACACGCGGAGTCCGCCACCATTGTCAGCAACATAGGCAATATCTCCAACCACCTGCATCGTATAGGAAGAACCAGGTGTGTCAAAGAAACCCAGTTCCGTTATATTCTCTGGGGCACTGACATCTAATACTCGGAGGCCACCGCCACCGTCAGCCACATAGGCAATATTTCCAATAACCTGTACGTCTTTCGCAAATCCAGGTGTGTCAAAGAATCCTTGTTCCGTGATATTTTCTGGATCACTGACATCTAATACCCGAAGACCACTGGCACCGGCAGCCACATAGGCAATATTTCCGATGATTTGCACACCGTCATTTCTACTATGTGTGTCAAAGGATCCAAGCTGTGTGATGTTATCAGATGCTACATAAAATTGAACATCGCGTCCATTAGTCTGGAGATTCGACCACTTGACATAAAACTGTTCGTCAAATTCGACCGTGTTATCACCTGTGACATTAATAGTAATTGTCGTCGAAGTCTGTCCTGCCAGAATTGTGGCAGTACCGCTGACAGGAGTGAAGTCTGAGGCATCAGCAGAATCGCTGACCGTAATATAATCAAATGTAATATCCGTATCAGAGGGGTTACTTAAGGAAACAGTGAATGTAAAGGGGGTTGCACTCGAAGTTCCTTCTGCTTGCGTCACATCATCAATCACAATGACTCCGCTGTCATCATTGGTAATCGTGCCTGCTGCACCTTGTATAAAGCTGACATCTAATATTTGTAAGCCATACTCCATACCTGCTAAATAGGCACTCCCTCCGATAACCTGTATTTCATAGGCTGATCCCGGAGACTCAAAAGAGTCACGTTGAATGATATTAGTCGGATCACTGATATCCAAAACAAGAAGACGATTTGAAGAATTAGAACCAAAAGAAGAGTCAACAAGATAAGCAGTATTCCCAATAATCTCCATACTCAACGCAGTGTTTACAGCACCAAAGAAACCGAGTTCAGTGATGTTGGAAGGAGTGCTGATGTCCAAAATATGGAGACCGGTGTTATCAACAAGATAGGCATAATTGCCGACAATCTGTACGTCTCTTGCAAAGCTGCCTGTCTCAAAAATACCAATTTCAGTAATACTGGCAGGATTACTGATGTCTAAAACACGGATGCCACTGTCACCATCAGCCAAATAAGCGAAATTGCCAACTATATCTACATCTAAGGTGTATGAATCATAACCCGGAATGTCAAAAAATCCGAGCTCTGTAACGTTAGTCGGATCACCGATGTCTAAAACACGTAGACCATCTAATTTGTTAGCCACATAAGCAATGTTTCCAACGATCTTTACTCTTGTCGGTGCATTGGACGTATCATAAAAATCCAATTCCAAAATATCCGTTGGATCGCTGATGTCGAATAACCGAAGACCTGTAAAACTTCTGTCACTCACATAAGCAATAGTTCCAACGACCTCGACATGAGACGCATCATAAGGGATGTCAGAGAAACCTAATTCAGAAACATTTGTCGGATCGCTAATGTCCAAAATACGCAGACCTTCCGAACCAGCAGCCACGTAAGCAATATTTCCAACGATTTTGACGTCAAATGCCGTACCAAATGAGTCAAAGATTCCCAGGTCACTTATGTATGCGGGCACATCGTTGAACTGAATATCACGACCGTTACTTTGAAGGTTTGACCACTCTACCAAGAACCGCTCGTCCAGTTCGATTGTGTTATCGCCTGTGACATCGACAGTAATTGTCGTTGATGATTGCCCCGCAGCAATCGTTGCAGTACCGCTCACCGGGGTGAAATCTGTGGCGTCAGCGGAATCACTAACGGTCGTATAATCAAACGTGATATCTGCATCGGAAAGATTGTCGATCGAAACGGTAAATGTAAACAGCGTGGTGCCAGAATCCCCTTCAGCTTGGGTGACATTGCCCATCGAAAGCGTAGCGCTGTCGTTGTTGGAAATAGTACCGGTTGCCTGAGAGTCAGCCAGCGTGACATTCAATCCCCCCGCCTGCAGGTTGGACAGATCCACAAAGAACTGCTCATCCGCTTCGACGATATTGTCCCCTGAGACATCAACGCTAATGGTGGTCGAAGTCTGTCCCGCCAGAATGGTGGCAGTGCCGCTGATCGGGTTAAAGTCAGACGCGTCTGCAGTACCACTGACCGTTGTATAATCGACGGTGATATCGACATCGGCAGGGTTATCGATCGAAATTGTGAAGGTGAACTGCGTGGTGCCGGAATCTCCTTCGGACTGAGTCACATCACCAATGGAAACAACAGCACTGTCATCATTGGAAATCGTACCGGTTGCCTGGTCATCGGCCAGTGTGACGTTTAACCCCCCCGCTTGCAGATTCGTCAGGTTGACCAGGAAATTCGTATCCAGTTCGACGATAGAATCATCAGTCAGAGAGACAGTGATGGTCTGTGTTTCTCCCGCGGTACCGGTGAAATTCAGTGTGCCGGAACCAGCCGTGTAATCGGTGTCTGCCAGTGCGGTTCCATCCAGGGTTGACCAGTCGACGGTCACTCCCCCTTGAACCGCCTGGTCCAGAGTCACAGTAAACGTGGCGGTTCCTGCACCTTCATTGACGGTCAGATCAGCAATGGAAAGGCTCGCACTGTCACTATCTGTCACAGTTGCGCTCGCCTGTGTCTGGCCGAGGATAATTGCCTGCCCTCCAGTGACGAGATTGCTTAGGTTAACCAGCAGCGTTTCATCGGATTCCACAACCGCATCATCAGTCAGGTAAACAGTAATCGTCTGGGTTTCCCCGGCTGCGGTTCCGGCAAAGTTCAAGGTGCCGCTGGTAGCAGTGTAATCGCTGCCCGCGACCGCGGTACCATCAGCGGTCGCAAAGTCCACCGAAAAGGCACTGCCGACCGCCCGGCTGGATGAGACGTTGAACGTTGCCGTGCCTGCAGCTTCATCGATCGTGACATCGGAGATTGCAACTTCACCGGCCTTTTCAATGCGAAAAGCTTCTGCCAGCACATTTCCGTTAGTGGCATTATCGGAAATCGTCACGGTCAAGGTTCCATTTTCAGCCACCTCAAAAAAACCGAGATCCTGCCAGTAGACTCCGTCATCATAGACATTCTGGATCAATGATTGCTGGTTAATGGTAGTGTTAACAGTACCACCCACTGCTCCCGTAATTGTTGTCGGAATATTGGTTGCCCGAAGGCCATAAGGAACCCAGTTGCCCGAGAGGCGATAGGTGCCAGCTGCAAGATTACTGAATGCCCAGGATGAGGTGTTCGCTCCCGTTCCAAATCCGTCGACATACGAATAATCGTTCTGGTAGAAGGTTGGGTTTCCGCCATAGGTATACCAGGAACCGGTCTGGCTGAAGCCGGCATCACCGTTGTCAATAATCTTCACATGATCATCGTTGATAATGATCCCTGTTGCCCAGAGCGTTGACTGATCGGCGCCGTCAAAAATGATGTTGTCTAAATAATCGGCGGCAAGGGGAGTCGCGGTGCCAATATCACTGTAGATGGTGCTTCTGGGAAAAGCGAACTTGAAGGATTCATGGTTTTCGATTTTTGTATCACCATTGGTGGCATACTGGAATGAGGCAGAAGTTGCACCGGCTGCAATGGTTCCCCAGTAGCCAATGTGTGGATTGGAAAAATCTCCATCTGCTTCAGTGGCAGTGTCATCCAATGCACGCCCCCAGATATGAAAATCAACGTCCAGTGGATTGGAAATATTGACCACAAAATTGAATGTCTTCGTTCCACTGTCACCCTCCAGTTCGGCTACGGTTGGATTGAGCAGTGTCACAAAGGTTGTATCATCATTCAAAATCGTGGCCGTAACCTGAGTCGCTTCGAGTGCAACATTGATGATTCCTGACGCTTGAACATTCGATAAATTAACCAGGAAAGTTTCGTCACGTTCGACTGTCGTATCACTATTCAACGTGACTGTGATCGTTTTGGTTTCACCAGCCGTTCCTGTAAAATTGAGCGTGCCACTGTTAGCGGTATAGTCAGAGCCGGCAATCGCAGTACCGTTGGCGGTGGCAAAGTCAACTGAGAACGCAGACCCTGTTGCCATGCTGGAAGTGACAGTGAAAGTCGCAGTCCCCGCATCTTCATCGACGCTGACATCGCTCACTGATAAAACGCTGTCGACTTTTTCAATCCGCATGGCGTCTGCCATCACATAACCGTCGGCATTTTCATTGGCCACGGTAACGGTAATGGTGCCGTTTTCATCAACCGTGAAGAAGCCCAGGTCCTGCCAGTCAACTCCACCATCACTGACATCGCTTGACCGGTATTGCTGGTTGATGATCTGAGTATGCGGGCCGCCTTCAATACCAGAGACGGTAAACTCAGTATTGGTAGCCCGGTTAGTATGAGGAGTCCAGAAACCAGAAATACGATAGGTTCCTTGCGTCAAATTATCAAAGCTCCAACTAGCAGATTCTCCCGGATGTGATCCTGGATCCAAGTGGTAATTATCATCATTATATTGTCCTGGAACGCTACCATAAGTCCAACCAGCACCAATGGTTGAAAAACCGGATTCACCGTCGTCGATGATCCGTGTGTAAGCAGAATTGGAAACATAGAAGCCGCCGGTCGTACCAGCCCCTGAAAGATTAGAAGCGTGTGCTTCCAATGGATTTCCGCTTTGGCCGACCGAACCGTAAGCATTCAGAATAGTCGCTCCCGCGAAGATGTCAGACCGGATGTCACCGTTGTCCAGAATCGAACCGCTCGTCGAATTTACGGTCACAGTTCCCGATGAAATCAAGCTTGTGACGTAAATATGCCCATCGGCGTCTAAATCAATATCACCAGAACTGGTATAGATGTATGCGCTTTCATACAGATAAATATACCCACCATTGTTGCCCACACTATTGTCAGCTGTGATAGTGATGTTTCCGGAAGCCGAATTGATTGATCTGCTGCCCCCCATTAAAAAATCGTCTTCAACCACTGCAATAATATCACCAGACTGGCTATTTACATCTGTGCCATAAATAAAGGAGCCATAATTATTAGCTCCTCCTGTTCCACCATCAGCATTAATCGTGATTGTGGCTGTTCCGGTTGATGAAATCGTACCGTTTGTGGTTAAGACGCCAAAATGGTTTCCCCCGCTCCCGGATCCACCAGTACCGGAAATGATAATGTCTCCCTCAACACTGGAAATCAGATCGTGTTCCAGCACAGAGGCCCAGAGACTGACACCGTAGTTTCTCTCACCTGTGCTTGAAGTTCCGCCCTGTCCAGTAACTAGTATCTGTCCCGAATTACCGGTGACGGAAGTTTCATACAAGAGCACACCATGACTTGTGCCTCCCCCGCCTACTCCACCGGTTCCATCAATTGTGATCGCAGCTGTCCCGGTTGAAGTCACTTGAGAGTCGCGCAGGTTCACACCATGATTTTCGGTCATTGAGCCGCTGCCTCCCAGACCCGTCAGAGAGATTGCACCATCAATCGTACTGATGGACGAATTAGTAACAGCGTAGAGTCCGTAATTTGAAGAATCCCCGATACTTCCGGTGCCATTCAACGTGATCGACGCAGCGTTGACACCAGTTCCAGAGGAAATAATGTCGGCATCGTTCAGCTCAATTCCAGTACCGGCAGAACCTGTACTATTTTCTGAAATACCTGTTACCGAGATATTCCCGTCAATACTGCTGACTATCGAATCGCCACCAATCTTGACGCCGAGACCTAGAGTGTTGCTGCTGCCTGACGTACCGGCAATGGTGACAGTAGCCGCATCTAATCCCACTCCCGTCGAAATTACCTGAACTCCGCTTTCGAGATAAGTGCCAAGATTGGCTCCTCCCGAACCATTTCCCCCTTGGCCCGTCAGAGAGATTGCTCCATCCACACTCGACACAAGCGAATTATTGACCACAAAAAGCCCGAAATTATTTCCTGTTCCGATACCCCCTGTCCCGTCAATTGTGATCGTCGCAGCATCAGTGCCGGTCCCGGAAGATGAAACTTCAGCACCGTTTATTACGACACCAACATACCCTTCGCCGGAACCACCACTGCCTCCCTGTCCTGAGATCGAGATATCACCATCAACGCTGGTTATACTGGTTGCCTCCCCTGCAAGATTCACTCCATAACCCCAATTGGTACTTGTGCCTCCTGTTCCATTGATTGTGATCACCGCGGCACTTGCTCCAATGCCAGACGATGTAATCACCGTATCATTCAGGGTTACACCGATATTTCCAGCGCCACTTCCATTACCTGCAATCCCTGACAAAAGAATATCGCCAGTTCCGGTCGACTGAATCGTGGCGTCATCAGCTTCAATGCCTTTGAAGTCCCCGGCAGTCGCGCCGCCGTCATTGGCCAATAAGGTGATTCCTCCATCGACGGTCGTCAGACTGCTGCCAGTGTTGAGTAAAATATTACGGCTGGCGGTCAGGGAGATAACACCTGAGGTTGAACTGATGCCGCTGTCAACGGTGATGGTCTGTGCGGCGACCGTCAGGTCGCTGGCTCCCATCGCAGTCAAGTTGGTCTGGAAGGTGACATCGTCATCCGTATCGCCGGTGATTGTCAGATCGCCGGCATTCAGGCTATCCAGCCCCGCAATATTAATCACATCAGTACCACTGCCGCTGCTGGTCTTGACCGTAACTGCCCCGGTTCCCACGTAGGCCACTGCAGCTCCCAGCGTCGAATCGATCAGCGACAGGCCGTCGTCTGCGGTACCATCGTCAGAGACCGTGATCGTTTCCGTAGCACCCAGGAAGTCAAATACGCGATTGGTTACATCCAGATTGTCGGCGAGAGAGCCGGTGCTCGTATAATTGATTAACTGACCGTCGATCGAAATAACACCGGCAGTATCACTATTTAAGGTATGTGTCACCGTCGTCAGCGAACCGGCATAGCTGCCAGACTCTAATATGATTGAACCACCGTCGGCTTCGCCATCAAAGTTGATGTTCTCGACGGGGAATGGCAGGCCATTACTCAGATCGACAGTGAAGGTATCGGCGCCCGCATCACCGTTGATATTGAGTTCCACTACTTCAGTCAGCAGATCAGAGAATGCGAGCGAAGCACCATTCCAGACTTCCAGCGTCACACCATCCGCGTTCAACTGCACCAGAAAATCATCTGCAGTGGCGGTGCCGTCGATGGTGACACTGTCCTCATCGATGATCGTCGCCATTCCCTGGGAGTCCGTCAACAGGGCATTGCCACTGGTGACAAGGTTACTCAGATTGACGAAAAATGTTTCATCGGACTCGATAACGTATTCATCAGTGAGAGAGACGGTAATCGTCTGAGTTTCGCCAGCGGTACCGGTGAAGTTCAATGTTCCTGAGCCCGCTGTGTAATCGGAACCGGCGGTTGCCGTGCCATCGGCGGTGGACCAGTCGACACTCAGGCCTCCCTGAACGGCTTCACCCAGTGTGACTGTAAATGAAGCTGTCCCTGCATCCTCATCCACGCTGACATCATTCACCCTGATCGGGCTGCCGACTTTTTCAAGACGGATGGCATCGGCAATGACTAAACCATCAGGCAGTTCGTTGGCCAGGGTAACGGTAATGGCGCCATTGGCGTCGACCGTGTAATAACCCAGATCTTGCCAGTCAAATCCTGCATCAGTGACGTCAGCCGAACGGTTTTGTTGATTTACGATTTGTGAACTCGGACCGCCTTCAATTCCCGAGACAGTAAATTCGGTATTCGTCGCTCGATTAGCACCTGTTCTCCAAAATGCTGAGATGCGGTAGGTTCCGGAAACCAGATCGCTGAATTCCCAACTCGAAGTGAGATCGGGATATGCTCCCGAAGTAACGTACAGTGTGTCTCCCTGATAGTACGGACTGGATGAAGTAAATGTACCCCACTCATCTGATGTCGTAGAATGCCCGGCATCACCATCGTCGATGATTTGTTTATAGACCGAGTTGTTCACATAGAAACCACTGGTAGCACTGCTTCCTGAAAGATTTACGACGTTGGCATACAGAGGATCTCCACTCGTGCCGACCGAACCGTAAGCATTCAGGATCGCTGTTTCTGCAAAGACTTTCGGAATATCAACCGTGTTGGACAGCATCGGGCCGGTTGCGGAATCAACGGTCACCGTTCCCCCTGCCATCAGGCTGCCCACATAGATTTCGCTGTGGGCATCGATGTCAATATTACCCTGAATCGCTCTGAATACCGATCCGCTATTCATGTGGAAGGAACCGGTACTGTTTCCATTTAAATAGTTACTGGTAAACTCGAGGTCGCCAGATTTAGATTCCACCCGGCTATCATGATAAAACAACATTCTCCCATCAGAAATGATCGAGATGTCAGCCACATCACTGCTGATCACCGATTGATTTTGTGTCATAAAGCCATCGATGTACGAAGTCCCGTTCCCGCCAGATCCATGAATGTTGATCTCAGCTGCATCCACGCCGGTTCCGGTTGACATCACCGTCGAGCTGTTAAGGCGTACTCCCTGATTTTGGTAACCGGTGCCGTTGCCACCTCCCTGTCCGAGGAGTGTAATATCGCCATCTATCGAGCTGATCCCAGAGTCAGCTATCACGATGCCACGCTGGAAATCGTTTCCACCGCCCCCTGTACCATCAATGGTAATCGTCCCCGTACCGGTGGACGTAATCTGGGAACTGTTCTTTATATTGACTCCATAGTTTGTCGAGGAACCGGAAGTACCGCCTGCCTGACCATCGATATTGAGATTTGCATTGTCGATGGTGACAGTCGTATTGCCTAAGATCACGCCATCACTTTCAGAGAGTGAACCACTACCCCCTTGTCCGATCAGCGTAATATCACCTTCGTTACTGGAAAGCGTACTGACATTAAACCGAAGTCCGCTGGTCCACTGTGTTCCAGCTCCCCCTGTCCCATTGATGTAAATGATACCTGCATCAACGCTGGTGCTGCTGGATGAAATGGCACTGGAAACCAGGTTGATTCCGTAATTATTGTCATCTGTCCCATCCGCCCCATATCCGGTAATCGAAATGTCACCAGATCCTGTTGTCGCAATCGTTGTGTTATTCGATTTGACCCCGACAAATTGACCAGTCGTATTACCGCCATCATTGGCCAGTAATGTGATCCCCCCGTCAACCGTGGTCAGGCTGCTGCCATCAGCCAGGAAAATATTGCGGCTGGCGGTCAGGGATATTTCACCTGTTGTTGAAGAAACGCCACTGACCACCGTGATGGTCTGCGCGGTGACTGTCAGATCGCTGGTTCCCAGATCCGTGTCGTTCGTTTGGAACCGTACTTCATCATCGGTGTCACCGGTGATAGTGAAGTTTCCAGTATTAAGACTATCCAGGCCTTCTAAGTTGATCGCATCCGTGCCACTACCAGTCGTGGTTGAAATCATGACGGCAGAAGCGGTGCCTGCAAACGTGATCGCAGCGCCCAGTGTGGAATCGATACTGGAGAGTCCATCGTTATTGGTTCCTGAATCGGAGAGTGTAATTGTCTCGGCACCGCCTTGGAAATCAAACGCACGATTGGTGCTCTCCAGATTGTCGGTGACGGATTCCGCTCCCGTGTAATTGATAACCTGACCATCAATGTTCATGCTGCCCGCAGAGTTACTGCTGAGGGTATGCGCGATTGTGGTAAAGGAACCGGCATAGCTGCCAGGATCCAGTACGATCGATCCGCCATCGGCTTCGCCATCAAAGTTGATGTTACCGACGGGGAATGGCAGGCCGTTACTCAGATCAACCGTGAGCGTGTCAACGCCGGCGCCACCGTTGATATTAATTTCCGTGATATTGGCCAGTAAACCTGAATGCATGAGGGTCGTGCCGTTCCAGATTTCCAGCGTCACACCATCCGCGTTCAGTTGCATCTGGAACTCGTCGGTTGCGGAAGTGCCATCGACGGTGACGACCGGTCCATCACTGCCCGCAATCGTAGCCTGTCCCTGATTTACAATGGTGATATCGGCTGTGGGATGCTGTGCATTGCTCAGATTGACGAGCAATGATTCCAGTTGTTCATCTGTAGCATCGTCAGTGATTGCCACAGTAATGGTCTGGGTTTCGCCATCGGTTGTCCCTGTGAAATTCAACGTACCGCTGGTTGCGGTATAGTCAGAGCCGGCGACCGCAGTACCATCTGCGGTTGCATAGTCCACAGTAAATGCACCACCAACAGCTTTGCTGGAAGTAACGGTGAACGTGGCGGTTCCTGCATCTTCACTGACACTCACATCAGAGATGGTAAGTGCGGTGTCATATTTCTCAAGCCGCATCGCTTGCGCATAAATCGTACCATTGACTAAGTTGTCGCTGATAGAGACAGTCAATGTTCCATCCTGGGCGACTTCAAAATAACCCAGGTCTTGCCAGCCTACGCCATCGTCCGTAACGTCAGAATCCAAGGTGATCATGTCAAACGTTCCGTTGGCCGTCCCTCCCACAATTCCTGATACTGAATAGGGCACATTATCCGCACGATCAATACCTTGAAGCCAATGAGTCGATAAGCGATAGGTCCCCGCAGACAAGTCAGAAAAAGCCCAACTTGCTGTATTTGAACCGTTAGCAGCGCTGCCACCATCGAGAATATAATAGGCATCATTTTGATAGTATCCAGACCAGTTATAATGGATCCAGTCTGGACCAGAAATGCTAAAGCCGGCATCACCGTCATCAATGATCTTTACGGTGTCATCGTTCAGAATCGTGCCGTTCCCAGTGCCATCGCCAATCGCGATTCTAGCGGAATTAGTGGCCCCATTATATTTCGGATCGGAGAGTATCACAGTAAAGATTTCGTCGTTTTCCAACACACTGTCATCGGTGATATTCACGGTGACCGTCGCTGAAGTCTGTCCGGCAACAATTGTGACCAGCTGATTGCTGATCGGAGTCAGGTCACCTGCTCCCGCAGAGCCATACGCAGTACTGGCCAGGACGGTCACGTTCTGATCGGTGGCATGGTCGATACTCACGGTAAAGCTGAAGGTACCGTCTTCATTGGCCGTTACATCACTGATGGAAAACAGTTCGCGGTTGTTGATATGAACGTCACTGATTCCCGAGACAGCCGTATGGGCATCCATCTGGGTGGTCAAAGCATTGCCTGAGGTACCAATGGAGCCAGCGGCAGCAAGAGCCGCTGTACCAGCGGTGATATCCATCCAAGTATCATCGTTGTCCAGGATCGAGCCGGACGTCGAATCGATGGTCACAGTTCCCGTCGTCGAAATGCGCGTGATGGAAATATCTCCATCCGCATCGATGTCGATATCTCCACTGTCGGTAAGAAAGGAGGTAGTATTATTCATGGACAGCGTACCAACATTGCTGGCATTGGAATAATTGACATCGACCGTAATATCTCCCGAAGTCGATGTAATCGCGCTATTGGTACTGATGAAGAAGTTACCATCCGAGATCACAGAAATGTCTCCAGCAACACTGCTGGTATTGGCCTGGCCACTCGCATAAATGCCCTGGTTGTAGGAAGCGCCCGCTCCCGCTGTACCGTGAATGCTGATATCGGCAGCATCAGCGCCGGTCCCCGTCGAGGAAATCGTGGTGTCTGTTCCCAGTACAATCCCTTCATTATCACTGCCAGCAACGCCCCCTTGTCCCGTTCCAGTAAGGGAAATGTCACCATCAACACTGGACAGTGAAAAAAGAGCAGTTCGGATACCACGGATGATGCTAATACCGTCTCCCCCGGTTCCAGCCAGCGTGATGGTCGCAGCATTCACCCCGGTACCAGTCGAACTGATGTTGGCGTCGTAGAGATACAGGCCGTTGTGATTGTCTCCCGTTCCATCACCGCCTCCCTGGCCGGCCAGAGAGATTGCGCCATCAACGCTTTCAATTGAAGCGTCAATCAACAGGATCCCAGTTTGATAAGCAGCGGCCGTTCCTCCGGTTCCCTCCAGCGTGATCGTTCCTGCAGAGGCGCCGGTTGCAGTGGATTCGATGGAGGTTCCACCGTGCAAATAAATTCCATCCCCGTTTTCGCCATAACCGGTCAGTGAGAGATTCCCGGTCCCCGTGGACTGAATCGTCGCGTTGTTGGCATCGATGCCGATAAAGGTTCCCGCAGCGGTCCCGCCATTATTGGCCAGCAATGTGATACCCCCATCCACGGTGGTCAGGCTGCTGCCGGAATTGAGCAGGATGTTTTCACTGGCGGTCAGAGAAATCGCTCCTGTTGTAGAAGCAATCCCACTATTGACAGTGATGGTTTGCCCGCTGACGGTCAGGTCGTTGGCTCCCATGGTTGTTGTATTGGTCAGGAACGTCACATCATCGTCACTGTCGCCGGTAATGGTGAAGTCGGCTGCGTTCAGACTGTCGAGTCCGGTGACGTTAATCGCATCAGTGCCATTGCCGGAGTCGGTTAACAGGCTGACGACAGAAGCCGTGTTTGCAAACGTGATCGCAGCACCGAGAGTGGAATCAACGCTGGAGATGCCATCGCTGCTCGTGCCAGAGTCAGAGAGAGTGACCGTTTCCGCGGCACCCAGGAAATCGAACACCCGATTGGTGACATCCAGATTATCGGAGAGGGAGCTTGTGCTTGTGTAATTGATCAACTGACCGTCGATGGAAATGCTGCCGACTGTATTACTACTTAAGCTATGCGTCACGGTGGTCAGCGAACCGGCGTAGCTGCCCGATTCCAGTACAATCGAACCGCCATCGGCTTCGCCATCAAGGTTGATATCCCCTACCGGAAACGGCAGACCATTGCTGAGATCGACCGTGAATGTATCAGCGCCTGCACCACCGTTGATGTTGAGCTCTGCCACTTCCGTCAGCAGGTCGGAGAACGCGAGCGAAGCGCCGTTCCAGACTTCCAGCGTCACGCCATCTGCATTCATCTGCAACTGGAAATCATCGGCGCCTGCGGTACCGTTGATGTCAATAATTTGTGCTGTGAGAAGCGTCCGGTCTTCCAGAAGATCCACGGTTGTTGTAAGCCGGTTCTGTTGGATCGCCTGCCATTGTTTTCGCATAGCTCTACGAGTACGAGAATTGTAACGGGGACGACGACGGACACGAGAAACCAAAGCACTGAGCCAATTGGATATAAGCACGGTGAACTCCTCTCAACCGAATGTGAATCTGTTGTACCTGGTAAACAGGTTACAAATGTCTGGAAATGAGAATCAGTACATAAAAATCAGGGTCATTTACATCTGGGATGTGTTTACAGATAGCCCAATGAATTTCTGTATAATTCAAGAGGAGGAGAATACCGTACAAAACTCGGTACATCTATACAAAAATTAGAAAAACACAGAGATTTAAAAAACACAGCGAATCATCGTGGTCCCCAGTCTGTTTATGGCCCCATGGGCCTGTGGCTACCCTATACTGTGTAAGTTTCCTGTTGTGTCTGTCTCATCTTGAGAAGGTTGCGTTGCGGGGGAGAAAATAGTGCCAGGTGCGAAGGGTACATATAAAGGGGCAGTGCCATTCAGGTCAGGACTTTTAATATCGAATCCTGCGCCCTTTTAACCCAGTTGTAATCAGAGTCTCTATACGATCAGGCTGACACTTCGACGCCATCAATCATTCCATCGACTTCCACCAGCACGATGCCGAGTTCTTCGTTTTCGAGACCCACGTCGACCTGTTCAAAGAGGTCATTGGTACCATTAAGTTCGACAGTTACCTGCTGCAACGCGCGGTTGAGAAGCTGAATCTCGCCCAGGCGGACCTCCCGTGGCCTGAAAACAGAGATGTGAATGATTCGATTTTGTGAATCCACAGTGAGATGTACGTAGTCTTTGTCATAGGCATAGATCTCTTCGCTGTCCGGAAACCTCTTGAATATCTTAAATCCGCTCTGAGAAGATCGTCATAGTCTGCGGGGGTCTGCCCCAGACACAACGGACCCAGTGATTGACGGGGAGCGATCGTCCACATGAATGGTTCCAATCGGGTAAAAATATCGCTGTTTTTCATTCCTGGCAGAAAATATTTGACATCTTTGAGAACAGATCAGTAAACTTTGAATTAATCTTTTGTATATTAATAAACAAATGTTATAACTAGTGAGGTCTCTAGATTGTCTCCAATCCAGTTTATCACTGAATTCTTAGTGTGAAACGTCATTTTCCATTCTGACTATCAAATGTGATTTCTCGACGAATTCTCATTCACGGGTGTTTCACTCGTCTTAAAGGTTTAGGTATCGATACAGGTTTTTCCTCATTTTATCAAAGGATCGGGATCATGGTGCAGCAAAGAGCACGGGAACGTGGTTTTACGTTAATTGAGTTATTGGTTGTGATTGCCATTATTGCGATCTTGATTGCGCTGTTGCTGCCCGCCGTCCAGCAGGCGCGGGAAGCGGCCCGGAAAAGTGCCTGTAAGAATAACATGAAACAACTCGGTCTGGCCTTTCATAATTATCATGAAACGTTCAAACAATTTCCACTGCAACAGACCTGTTGCGGGCCGGCCGACTCTGGAACCCCTGCTCCGCAGACGTGGCGAATTCGACACAGCTGGACGGTACGGATTCTGCCTTATGTCGACCAGGCTCCTTTATACAATCAGATCAACTTCAGCACGGACGGCATGCATGGCACCAATCTTGCGCTGAAGAAAGAACGACTGAAGGTGGTTGAATGCCCGTCCGATCCGTTGATTCAGGATACCGATACCGGGGCCGATGATATCAGTGGCGAACAGAGAGGGCAGACCGACTACGCGATCTCAGCCGGTGGTCATCCCAACAATACTTCGACTACTCCGGGAACGTCTGGCGCGGCCTACGGGCAATTCGGCAGTATACCCAGGGTAAGAGATGTGCGTGGCATGTTCAGTCGCAGTGGTTACTCTGCCAGAATCAGTCAGGTGACCGACGGGACAACGAATACGATCATGATTGGTGAAGTCGTCGGCCCGCTCTGTCTCTGGCAGGATTGGGGTTATCAGAGCTGGGGCACGATGGCACACCCGATAAATTACCGAAACGAAGAATTGATTGCCGGGACAGTCAGTCGGGGTGATCACAGTGTCTGTATTGGGTTTCGCAGCCGACATGAAGGGGGCGCCTTCTTCACCATGGCCGATGGTAGTGTGCATTTTCTAAGCGAAAACATTGACGGCAATCTTTACCGGAATCTGGGAGATAAGGCCGATGGGAATCCGGTCGATGGATTTGGTGGTTAAGCAATCCGTCGCTGCAAACTGTCTACAACGAGATCGAGTTTGAAATTGAGAGGAGCAATATGACTGGTTTTTTGAACCAAATGCAGCGTTTCGTATTACTGGTATCGGGTATTCTGGTTTGCGGCTGTGGGGGAGGCGTGGATGATGCACCCGAAGTCGCACAAGTGAATGGATCAGTCATGTGGAATGGAAAACCCCTTGAAGAAGGGACGATTGCCTTTCATCCCGCTTCGGGCCGCTCTGCTTCAGGGGTGATTAAAGGGGGCGAGATTGTCGAAGTCACGACGACGACCAAAGGGGACGGCGCCCCCGTGGGTGAGAATCAAGTCACGATCTTTGCCACAAAGCCAGATCCCAAAGATCCCTCCGGGATGGGAAGCATCTCGTTGATTCCCGTGCGATACAATGATGTCAAAAAGTCCGGACTGAAAGCCACGATCAAACCGAATGAGGAAAATAAGGTTAACTTTGATCTGGTGAAGTAAGTAACGTAAGAAGAACAAAGGGGGCATGGTGATAATAAAATTCCTGCCCCTTTCAGCTTCCCTCTAAACCATCCACCTGAATGGAATGCGTGTTTTTTAGATCTTGTCCTGAAATTGCAAAACTACTAAACTTCAGTATCTCATTCAGATGAATGATCTCCTATCAAAACAGCACGTTTAAGCAGCCACCATTTTCTGATAGTGGTCAATATTAGAAGTTTCAAGGAGGGATGGCAGGCATCAACAAATTGACTTCGCAAACTCGATCGGTCCCCATTAAGTTGCCGATTGTTTTCATTTTCGGTTTCATCGTCCTCCTGCTCTCTCCGCTTTCGAAAAGTTGGGGCCAGCCGTGGAAGAACGGTCTTCGTCCGAATCAGATCATTCCTGAAAAAAAAGAGACTTCTAAGAAAACTTCGCCGGTTTCTGCGGGAAGTTCTGTGCCCACCCTGCCACGGAAAGTCAAATATGTGATGTATTCTCGGGGCAAGGTTCCCAGCGGAAACTCTGCACCCACGAAGTCGATCGATGATCTTCCACCGGAAAAAAGAAAGCGGTTTGATCAGGCTTACGAAAATTGGCAATCGGCCCTGAAATATGAGCGTGAGTTGGAGCATAAAATTCTGGAAGAGAATCAACTTCTTGGAACAGCTGTCAAGAAACTCCATCGTGAATTGTCGACGAGAGAATCTCAGCTCAGACAAGAAATAAGGAAATTGCCCTCCGGCTGGAACACAATTCTTCAGCCAAAGAATTCTCCAGAGAGACAGCGCTGGGTGATTGCCTTTCATCGAGCCAATCTAGGCAAGGTGTACCAGGAATTAGCAGAAGATGATTTATTTCGGCCCTTGCTTGCCTGGTGGGCCCAATTCGTATTCACTGATGAGAGGCTGAAATCATTTGTTTTTAAGGAAGACCTCAAAGGTTTGATTCTGGAGAATCAAAAAAACGATTCAACTCTTACAAACGAAGAATATTTAAAAGAACTTTTGGCAATGTATGAACGGCATAGCAACCGCCATGCGGAAGAGTTGCATGCTGCTCAAACAGACTTACAGGTCCCAGACGAGTTACCGAAGTTGCTGACGGATTTAACCAGAATCGATACACAGCATCTGATTTGTTCCACTTACAAACGGTTGAGTGTACCACCACCTGAGCTGGGTGTTGCCAAACAGAACACGGAACAGGTCGCTCAAACACTCACACTGATCTGGCCTCAATGGCATCTCTATCACAAAGCAGAATCACAGCGTTTATTAAAAGAACTTGACGAAAAAAATAAGCGACTTGCAAGAGAAAAATAAGAGACATAAAAAGACATAAAAAGGGGTCAGGGGTGAATGGCACTGCCGCTGTTTTTTGAGTTTGTGTTTGCGCAACGACTCCCGGGTGACGCAGTCACGGTTTTAATTTTCTGATTTTTTGCCAGTTCGCTGGAAATTGTGTTTGGCAAAACCTTTCCTGGCATTATGCTGCGTTCTGGCAAGACCTTCCTTGGGTTGGTGTGGGTAAAACATTTGACCAAGGAAGGTTCTATGCCATTTATATCAGCTTCCCATTCGAATGCAGCATCATTTTCTCTTTTCAAACGTTCGATGATGCAAAATGCTTCGCTTCCGCTATCTGATGTGATTGATGACCAGCGCTGGCAACAAACCTTTGATGAACACGAAATCAATTTTGGTTCCGGCGAGGATGACGTTTACACACCGGCAGTCACGCTCTGGGCATTAATTTCTCAGGTCTTCTTTTCCGGGGAGCAACGCAGCTGTAAAGCAGCTGTGATCCGTGTTGCCAACCTGTGTGCCGCGCTGGGCCGACAGATTTGCAGCACCAATACCGGTGCTTATTGTCGGGCACGACTCAAAATCCCGTTTATCGTCATTCGAGACATTGTCCAACAAATTGCCGCTGATGCGGAAGCGGCCTGTGATCAGAATCGTGTCCAGACCAGAGAGCAGTCGGCGGCACGCCTCAGTCCTTCCAGCATCGCTGATGTGAAATCACGGAGCACCGGCGGTCGCATTCTGCTGGTTGACGGCTTCACCATCACGGCCGCCGATACTCCTGAGAATCAGCGTGCCTATCCACAGAACCCGACTCAGAAACCGGGGCTCGGGTTCCCCGTTCTACGCTGCGTTTCTCTGATCTCGATGACAACCGGACTGCTGGTGGATCTAGTGAGCGGGCCTTACAGCGGAAAAGGCAGTGGCGAAACGGCCCTGTTCTGGCAAATGCGCGATGCACTCCGACCGGGAGATACCCTGGTGGCAGACTCGTATTACTGCACGTACTGGCTGGTGAGTGCGTGCCGTGCGCGGGGCGTGCAGATTCTGATGAAGAATCATCACCTGCGTGACGATCATCCCCAGAACGCGCGGCGGCTGAGCAAACGGGAGCGACTGGTGACCTGGTCACGACCATTGCAACGTCCTGCCTGGATGACCCGTCAGGAATTCTGGCAACAACCGCTGACGCTCACTCTGCGTCTGGTCGATGTGCAGATCAGTCAGCCGGGGTATCGCGCCAAAACGTTTACGATTGCCACCAGCATCACAGATCGGAAAGCATACCCGGCGCGCTGGATCGCCGCCGTGTATCAGAGCCGCTGGCTGATCGAACTGGATATTCGCAGCATCAAGTGTTCGCTGGGGATGGATATTCTGCGTGCGAAGTCTCCGGACATGGTGCTCACCGAACTCTGGTCGTGCCTGCTGGCGTATAATCTGATTCGGTTAAAAATGCTGCAAAGCAGTCTCTCAACAGACCGTGATCCGCGTTCCCTCTCGTTTGCCACCACGCAACAGATGCTGGCTGCCAGTTGGTTGTTGGGAGCCGTCACGAAGCTCACGGATGAGTTGGTTGCACTCGGACAACAGGTCCCCAGCAGCGAACGTGTGGGGCATCGCACTGGTCGAACAGAACCCAGAGCCAATAAACGCCGCACCAAAGTGCTGGCTTTGCTGAAGCAACCAAGATACCATTACCATCAACAACGGAAGGCAATCGTATGAACGCAAACTGTTACGCTACAATAGGCAGTGCCATTCGGTCCTGACCCCTTTTACTATTTCTAGACAGAGAGTAAGAGGGAGCAGCGACTGTTCCAGCCGGTGATTACTAAGGTCATTCTGTAGTGTACGCGTTGGATCAACTTTTGGGGGCATTCCACCGGCACAGATTCTTTTTTGCCTTTTGAATTTTCTACTATGTTGTACGGAATGTGTTGACGGTTAATCTGGTTCAGTGGGGCGAAGACTGACGATGGGGCACTTGGTCGAATTGCCGCCATGTGACCTTGGCGTAACCGTTTCAGCAAATACACGGTCTATCAATGACTGAACTGAATCGCTGCCGGGTTCAGCGTCGGCGGGTGTAGTGGGCTTCCGGGTGTTGCTTCAGCCATTGGTCTGGCAGCAGTTCTTCCAGGCGATCGGCGGCGTGATCGGTGATCCGCGTCAACACATCGCGCAGATAGGCAAACGGTTCCACTTCGTTTGCTTTGCAACTGGCCATCAGGCTGTAATGCACGGCGGCCGCCTGGCCGCCCCGGTCGCTGCCGACGAACAGATAATTCTTCCGGCCGAGGGCACAGGGACGCAAGGTGCGTTCGGCCAGGTTGTTGTCAATCGACAGGATGCCCTCGGTACAATACCGCGTAAACCCGGACCAGCGGCTTAACAGATATTGAATCGCCGCTGCCACCGGACTTTTCGGTAACAGACTGCGCGCGGTTTCCGTCAACCAGTCGCAGAACTTTTCCAGTATCGGTAGCGCCTGTTTCTGTCGCAACTGCCAGCGGCGTTTCCACCAGTGTTCGCAGTCCGCCGGCTGTGGCAGATCCGACTTCAACACGCCGGCTTCCCGTTCGATCGCGTATAACTGCTGGATAAACAATAATGCCCGGTGAGCGGCTTCCGGCTGCACCGTCCGCGCATCGTAAAACTTGCGTCGCGCATGCGCCCAGCACAAGACCTGGTGAATTCTGCCTGACCGGTACAGTTCTTCGTAGCCGGCATACGCGTCTGCCTGCAGATAACCGCAAAAGTGTTCTAAAAACGCCTGGGGACCGGCGCGTTCCCGGTTCGGGGTGAAATCATAGACCGAATACGGGTGCGCGACATCGCCACAGTAAACCCAGAACCGGCCGGTCCGCGTGCGGGAAAGCCGTTGGTCCTGGACGGGAATCGTCGTATCATCCGTATGTACGACGCTGGATTGCAAAACCCGGCTTTTCATCAGATCAATCAGCGGTTGCAGTAATTCTGCGGTTTCCAGGACCCAGCGGCTCATCGTGCTCCGCGAAAGCTGTACGCCATTCCGGCTGAGAATGGATTCATGACGATACAGGGGGAGATGATCTGAGTATTTCCCCACCAGGATCGTCGAGAGCAAGCCGGGGCCGGCGAAGCCTTTGGCAATCGGCCGGGCAGGAACTGGAGCCAGCGCCACATGCTCTTCACACTCCCGGCACGCGTATTTGAAACGTACGTGCTCGATCACTTTCAGGCTGGCAGGAATGAATTCTAACTGTTCGTGGCTGATTTCTCCGATCCGCTGCCGTGTCTGGTCGCAGCAGGGACAGCGTTTTTCCGATTCGGTCAGGTCATGCTCTACCCGTTCCCGAGGCAGATGATCGGGCAGCTTGTTACGGCCACCGCCACGACGGCGATGTGCGGAAACCGTCGTGGGAGGAGGTTCATCGTCCTCGGGCTCGGCCGCTTCCTCTGGAGTATCGGGTTCGTCAAACAGACTCATTTGATTGGGGGCGATCTTTTCAGAACGGGCGCCAAACCGCTGTCGCAGCAGCCGATCAATGAAATGTTTGAGTTGCTCGACTTCCCGCTGTTGCTCTCCCACGGTCTCACCCAACTGGTGAATCATATCATGGCAGGATTGGACGTCGTTCGGCAATGAGGATCGTTTCTGGTTCATGTTCCACGTCTTAACATAATCGTTGTCAGGCGGGAACTGTTTTTTTATGAAGTCGATACTTTTTCTGAAATCTGATAGCGTTTTCTGCGCTGCACGCTGGTCAGGTCGATGCCCTGCAGCAGGAGCCCCAGGTCGATTGAGGACAGTTGTAGGCCATGTGTGCCCTCCGGGCTGGAGAGACGCTGATATGTGCCCGCTTCCAGCCGTTTATACCAGATGGCCAGACCATCGTGGTCCCAGTACAGCAGCTTGATCCGATCCTGTTTTTTGTTGAGAAACACAAATAGTCCCCCGTCGAGTACGTTTTGCTGCAGGTAGACTTCGGTCATTCGCAGGAGGCCGTCAAAACTTTTGCGCATATCGGTGGGGACCGTGCAGAAATAAATGCGGGTGGGCAGATTCAGCATGCGCGCTGCTCCAGCGCGGCGAGCACGGTTTCGAGCGTGGTTTGATCACAGCCGTTTCCGACGCGAACCGAGGTGCCCTGTGAGAACACGATTTCAATCGGCGTGGCAGGGAGTTGGACTTCAACGGGCAGAAAGGAAGCTGCAGCGGTTGTCTCGGCATCCCGCTTTTTCAGTTCCCGTCGCCAGTAGTGGTAAGCTGGTTCGCTGAGTCCCTCACGCTGACAGAAGGCACGGATCGAGAGTCCGGACTGCAGTCGGTCAGAAAGGGTTTGTCGCCAGAACGCTTCACGGTTCGGGTTCCGTCGCTGGTCGGCACGCGGGGTTGGCTGGGATGCGGGCATCGCTTTCGCTCCTGAATATGCTGGTGGTTAAAACACATGCAGAATACGATACACGTCAAGGTGTATTTTGTGGGCCGGTTACCCTTGGCTGCGGTTCCTGTTCGGTCCGTTTATGACTGCACATCTTGAGGTGTTTTCGTTTATCAGGACGGATGCGAATTAAGAGACATCATCTGGTGTCGGGATTCCTGCGGAATGTTCATCTACGTCGGTTCTGGTGATATCGGGTAGGATTTGTGTGCTGGGTTTGTTTCTTTGATCTGGATTCTACCGGCGGCCGGGTCGCGTTTCTTAATTCGAACGGTTCTTACCAATGACGCACAACCGGGGCTAAGGCCCTGCGGCTAATTGGGCTTTCCTGTTGTCAAAGTCCTGAAGACAGGGGTAACAGCACGTCGACTCGTCCCTGTATCTGGAGAGAGTATCATGGTAGTAAAACGGATTTTTGCGAACTGCGTGGGAGAGTCAAGGGGGCGTTGCGTATTTTCTCCGGGAATGCCATTTGATCTCCTGGGATAGTCGTATCATGTTCTGGGAACGTCAAATGAAGCGTTGCGATGTCGTTTGAAAACGGAGGTGCATCGGAGCAGTGGTTGGGAAAATCGTGCTGAAACAAGTGGGTTTGATGGTGCTGATGATTTCAGTGGTTTGAAAAGGGGCACTGAACCCGTAGTGCTCACTCGCGCGCGCGACGCTATCTCCGCATGATGATCTTGATCTGCGCGATGCGGTCAAGTCGAAAATTGACAGTCGTGGGGTGGCGTCGTTTCCTGGATCAAAGCAGGGGAGTGGAGATGCTGGCGTCCTCGGGAAAGGCTGCGCCAAAAAGAAAAGCCTGCCGAGGGTAACACAGCTGGCAGGCATGGGGCACAACTCAAACCCATTTTCCGAAAGAGGGAAATAATGAAGTTTCAAACAGAAACCAACGCAGTCATTCAGATCAGCGTTGTGAAAAGAGTGTGATTCGATATCGTCACGAGAGTTTCTCTATCCATTTCTCTTGATAGGAAAAAGGGAATGCCACAAGACTGCCACAAATATTTTGGTCACTCATGAGTTTACATTTGCTATCGCAGGCCTGGATTAGTCTCTCTGACTACTATAATGCCGATAATTGTACTGGACTCACCACTTCGATCAGATGTGATATTGGGGATCTTGTTGCAAATATACATGGCGTTGCATCTCCATTTCGGGTAAAATCAGGCGGCCAGATTCAGTTTCTTGACCAGGCTCTGTGCGTATTGAAAATACACTTAAACGCTGATAGAAGCGGTTTTCAAACAACCAGACTTTCAAGAGGCCCGACTTTCAATAGGATTGTACGTTTCCCTTTGTGATTGGACAGACTGCTAATATGAACGATAAAATCAATCGCCGCCGATTCATTCTTCGGTCCTTTGCCGGATCTCTGGCTTTGCCTGGGCTGCCATCCCTGATGACGGGCTCACTGGCGGGGAATTCCGCGATTACTGAGTCTCGCGGGGCGGGTGCGGGGGCTCAACGGTTTGTCGCCGTCGGTAACTTGCTTGGTTTTCAACTGAAACATTTTTTTCCTGAGAAAACAGGCAAAGAGTATGAAGAGACGACGCTGCTCAAGCCTCTCGCAGCCAATCGAGATCAGCTGACGGTCTATCGCGGACTCGATCATGGACTTCGCGGCGGCCACTTTGCCGTGCATACGTTCCTGTCGGGCTTGCTTCATCACGAGTCCAAGAATCGGACAGACGGCAACGTTACCATCGATCAATTCATCGCGGATGAAGTCGGCAATCAGACACGCTTTCCGTCGCTCACGGTCGGGTCTGAAGGGGGGATCCATGGTGGCTGTCAGCTCTCATGGACCAAGTCAGGCGTGCGGGTTCCGCCGATCACCGGGCCTGCGGAATTGTTTGACCGATTGTTCATCGCGGATTCGAAACAGCTTCAGGCACAGAAAGTGAAAGAGAATTCACTGCAAGCGTCGATTCTTGATTCGATTCACGACGAAGCCCGCTCCCTTTCGAAACGAGTGAATAGTGAAGACAAGGCGAAACTCGATGAGTATTTCAGTTCCATTCGCGATGTCGAAAAACGTCTGAAGCTCCGCCAGGTCTGGTCTGATCAGCCCAAGCCGAAAGCACCCTTCGACAAGCCCGCCGATAAGAACACCGTTGAAGACCTGCCTATGCTCTACGAGTTGATCGCGCTGGCTTTGCAGACAGATTCAACACGGATTGCCACGCTGGAAATTGGCGGCAGCTTTTTGCCACAACACCTGGGTATCAATAAGTCCTACCATGGTCTTTCGCATCACGGTAACAACGAAGAGTCGGTTGGGCACCTGGTCACCCTTGAGCGATATCAAATCGAACAGTTTGGAAAATTCCTGACCCGTCTGGCTGGTATATCCGACGGTGAGCAGACGCTTCTCGATTCGACGGCGGTCCTGTTCGGCAGCGGCATGGGGAATGCAAATTCACACACCAACTCGGATTTACCCATCATTCTGGCTGGAGGCGGGTATGGGACTGGCGAATTTAAGAAAGCCCCCTCTAAAGGTCCGGGTAAGGTCCCATTGTGCAATCTCTTTCTGGATATCGCCCAGAGAATGGGGGTTGAGAAGGAATCGTTCGGAACGAGTACCGGAAGGTTCTCCTGAAGATGAATACACAGTTTATAGAGACTCTCAGTATGCGAGCATTTCGTGCCGTTTGCGGATTCGTTATCAGCGTTTCCGTGCTGCTGCCTTGCTCAGCAGAGGAAAAGCAGCACAAACACAATCCAACCGTCACCCGGCTTTTAAAGAAATACTGTCTTGATTGCCATGACGTCAAGACTGCGGATGGCGAGCGCGAGTTTGAAACGTTCTCGCTGCCGATCAAATCTGAGCAGCAGCTGATCACCGCTGATGGAATCATCGATCAGGTCACACTTCGGAAAATGCCACCTGAAGAATCGGACCAGCCGACCGACGAAGAGAGACTCGCTTTAATCGGTGCCTTGCGAGACAGTATTCAGGAAGCCCGTAGCCAGTTTGAAAGTACCGGGTCTCGCACCATAATGCGTCGCCTTTCCAATCGAGAATATGAAAATACTCTGGCCACTCTATTCGACCGTCGCGTCGACACTCTGGGATTAACCGCGGACTTCCCGAAAGAAGAGACCAGTCAGCATATGGACAATATCGGTGAGTCGCTGGTGACTTCCGGATTTCTGTTGGATCAGTATATTCAAGCAGCCTCCCGCCTGGTAGAAGCCCGTCTTGGAAAACCTGAAATGAAACCCAAGTCGTGGCACTTTAAAGACAACTTCAAGCAGTATGAAGAGCTGTCGGGCTCACATAAAAGTGTCTTCAAATATCGGTATCTCTGTCTCTACGAACAGCCCAACACAGACACGCGCCAAGGTGGTTATGGACACATCGAAGATTTCCTGGCGGGTGTGCCGACCTCAGGGCTGTATGACATTCAGGTTCAAGCGCAAGCGATGCACCGCGATACTCACTACGATCCAAAGATTTTTCGCATCGACTTTTCAGAACCATTTCAGTTGGCGGTTGTTCCCGGTGATGTGACGAAAGGCCATATCCATTATCCCCAGGCGATCGAACCGATCCTGGCAAGCACTGTTGTTCCGGATGACAAACCAGAGTGGTTAAAGTTTCGCGTCTGGCTGGAAGCAGGGCAGACACCGCGCTTCATTTTTCCGAACGGACCTTATGAGTCGCGGGCCTCTGTCATCGCACTTAACAAACGCTATAAAGATGAATTCAAAAATCCGGATACCGGTGTCAGACGGAAGGCGTTGCTTCGCGAGGGAAAGCTGCCTCATATCAGGATCGGCGAAATCAAAATCCATGGTCCAATTCCAGAACCAGCCGGCAGTAAAGAAGAGATCGCCGTGTTCGGGAAAGAGGGGTTTCAGGAAGACCATGCGCTGGAACAACTCTTTGCCTTTGCGAAAAAAGCCTATCGGCGTCCGTTGAACGAATCGGATCAACAACGGATCAAAGTGTTTTACGAACTGCGATTGTTCGAGTCAGCGACGCCACGCCAGGCGGCTCTCGACACACTCAAGACGATCCTTTGCTCTCCTTCGTTTTTATACCTCAGCGAGATCACTCCCGAGGATGAACGCGAGTTGCACCCGAATGATCTGGCGTCGCGACTTTCTTATGCCCTCTGGACAGCACCCCCTGATGCAGAGTTGTTCGCCGCGGCCGCCTCTGGACGCTTGAAGGAAAAGGATGAATTACAAAAGCAGATTCGACGTCTGCTGAAGGATTCGCGTTCTAATGAATTCGTCAATGGCTTTCTTGACAGCTGGCTCAATCTTCGCGCCATTGGCGACTTGCCTCCGCCGCGAAAGGCTGCGTGGGAGTACTACGCTCAGAACCTGCCTGAATCGATGAAACAGGAAGCACGATTGTTTTTTCGTTCACTGCTGGATGGGAACGGATCGGTGGAAAATTTTCTGGATGCTGACTACACCTTTGTTGACAAGAACCTGGCTAATCTCTACCGGTTACCAGAGAAAGACACGTTGCGACTGAAGGATGGTTTCAGGCGTGTCAAGCTCTCTGGCACGAAACGGCGTGGAGGGTTGTTAGGCATGGCTGGCGTGCTGACTGTCAGCGCCAATGGCGTGGATACATCTCCGGTAACGCGAGGTGTCTACGTTCTCGAAAATCTGCTTGGAACACCACCACCGCCTCCACCTGACGAAGTGCCTGCCATTGAATCTGATGTCAGTGGAGCAACGACGATTCGTGAGAGACTGGCAAAGCATAGCAAGGACAAGACGTGTTACGTGTGTCATCGAAACATCGATCCACACGGTCATGCACTTGAGTCATTTGACCCCATTGGCCGCTGGCGAGAAAAGTACCCTAAGCCCAAAGGAAAAGGAACTGGTCCAAAGGTGGATCCAACAGGCAAACTTCCTTCTGGCGAAACATTCACTGATTTTGCAAGCTTTAAGCATGTGCTGCTCGAAAGCCGTCTTGATCAGTTCACCCGCTGTCTTATTGAAAAGCTACTCACCTACTCAACCGGACGGCAGATGGAACGATCCGACCAGTACGAGATCGAAGACATACTTAAACGTGTTAAAGCCGAAGACTACGGCCTGCAGACAATCGTGCTCGAAGTCATGACTTCCCGAATCTTTCGATCGCGTTGAACTGGTTCGGCTGCAAATCGGGAATTCCTGCACAGGGTCAACAACGGGAATAGTGGGGGCACAAAAAACAAAGGCTCGCAAACTTTTTTTTACAAGAGGTTACGAGCCATCGTTCATTGGATGCGGAGAGAGGGGGATTCGAACCCCCGGTACCTTGCGGCACACCGGTTTTCGAGACCGGCACATTCGGCCACTCTGTCACCTCTCCGATGGAATCAAGTCTCTGTCTTGACTGCTTTTATTATGGTTGCCTTTCTTTATATAGACATCTGAGTCCAACGTCAAATTCGAAGGCGATGCGAATCTGGCTTTGTGATTCTTAATTCACTGGTATCAATTTCTAAAGTGGAAACAATGAATAGACATCTTTCTGCCGGTACGTGGCGTAGTAAAGTCAGTGGGGCTGCGTTATTCAATCTAGTCATTGATCCTGTCTCGAATTGAACAGTTGGAAATATCAACGATTCCCGGCATCTTTCTTGCAGAGTCCATCCCGCCGGGATATGCTGGTATTTATAGACATTTTCTGTAAAGAATGGTTCTCTCTCATCTTTGGAAAGTCACCTCTCACAGAAAATCCCAATCTGTCAGCGAACATTTAGTAAACGAAGTAGGTATAATGTATGCCGAGGTGTGTCCATTCTGTATGGCTTCTTTCGATTACGTGATTTCGTAGGTATAACTCCTTTCTTTCACGACCTTGGTTCATTCGTTCATTAGCGATGGAATTTATAATATGCGTCTATTCCATTTTGTTTCGATCGTAAGCCTGTTTACGATTCTGACTTTCGTTACTCCCACGTATGCAGAAGAGCAGTATCTCGAATTTATACAGGGGTTGCGAGACAAAAACTATCACGATATTGCTCTGGAATATCTGACTCAGATTGAATCTGACAAAGAAACGCCTAAAGAAATACGTGAACTGATTCCTTTTGAACGTGCCATGACGCTGATGATGTTCTCGCGAACTCAGAAGCTTCCGCAGGATCAGGAAGAAACGCTGAATCGGGCACTGGCACAGCTGGCACTATTCACAAAGCAGAGCCCCAATCACCCCAAGGCTGGAACGGCGAACACTGAACGGGGAAAAATTATTCTCGAGAAAGCAGAAGTTGAGATTCGTAAAGCGCAGACTTCTGATCTCGTCAAGAAAAAAGAGTATCAGGCAGCCGCCCGCAAATTAGTGGCGCAGGCACGCGCGATCTTTCAAAAAGCGTATAATCTACACGAAAAAACCTGGAAGTCGTTTCCCGCAACGTTTATTGACAAGCAGAAAGAGCCGGAAAAGTACGCGGCTCGTGCGCGAGCAGAAATACAATTCATGAGTGCCCAGCTTGATTTGGCACAATGTACCTATGAAGAAGCACAAGCCTACGATCGTGGCAGTGCTGACTTTAATCGCCTGCTCAAAAAAGCTTCAGAAGAATATGCCAAAATTCATGAACGTTATCGCAGCCAGGTGGGCGGTCTGTATGCGCGTATGTGGCAGGGAAAATGTTTTGAGGAGCAGGGAGAACTGGGACGAGCCTTGGGAATCTATAATGAACTGCTCGGTCACCCCGGAAAATCACAGCCCATCAAACAATTAAAAGACAATATTCTGCAGTTTCGACTGATCTGCCTGAATGATGACAAGAAAAAAGATTATCAACTGGTCATCAATGAAGCAGAGCAATGGTTAAAGGATAATCGTTCACGAAGTCGAACGGCAATCGGTCAGGGAATTACCTGGGAACTGGCACGTGCACAGGAAGCTCTGGCAAATACTGAGGGAGTGAAAAAAAGTGATCAGGAACGAATTCTTCGACAGGCGTTAACGAACGCTCGTTTTGTGAATGCCTTCCGCGGCAAATATCGTGATGTTTCCCGTCTGATGGTGGGGCGAATTAATGCCAGGCTGCAGGGGAACTCCGGAGGAGATCCCAAAGAATTCGAGACGGCATACGGTTTGGGGCAGGATCGCGTTAAACAGACCAAGGCATTGAAAGAGAAAGTCGCTGCAGCAAAAACTTCAGCGGATAAAAAGAAAGCACAAGTCGAACTCAATCAGTATATGGAAGAGACGGCGCGCCTTCTGAAAATTGCCCTGATACTCGCCGACGAAAAAACGGATCCGAAGGAGCTGGATCATGCACGATTTCTCTTGTGCTATACCTATTATAATTTGAGACGCAGTTATGAGTGTGCGATTCTTGGTGAATACATCGCGAATCATCATCACAAAGACAGCGCTCAGATTGCTCTGGATGCAGCGTATCTGGCTCTGGCAGGTTTTCTACAGGCTTACAACGATTCTCCCAAGGAGCAACGTTACGTTGATAACCAGCATATGGAAGCAATCTGCAATTTAATTGCCACCAAATGGCCTGACAGTGATCGTGCGAATGACGCTCGGATTCAACTGGGCAATATTTACAGCCAGACTGAACGGCCGGCGGAAGCAGCCAAATGGTATTCGCAGGTTCCCAAGACGGCACCTCAATATGTGGATGCCCAAATCAGAGCCGGTCAGGCGTACTGGAACAGTTATCTGACTGCAATGTCGCGTGCCTCAGATGCAAAACCGGAAGACGTGAATCAGTGGGAGAAGCTTGCTGAAAAGCACTTGAAGACCGGCATTGATGCGACACAAAAATCGATTCCACCCACCGCGAAGACTCCGGAAAATCTGACTGCAGCAAAAACATCGCTTGCACAAATCGCACTTAACAAAGGCAACTACCAGGAAGCGATTGATATTCTGACAAAAGATCCGCACTCTGTATTGAAGGCCATTCATCTGGCGAAAGGTAAAAAACGGCCTGCAAAAGGAGTTCAGAGCAGCGAATTTGCAAATCTGGTTTATCAGCTGCAACTGCGCGCGTATATTGGATTGCAACAGATTGATCTGGCTAGAAAAGCGATGAAACAGTTGGAAGAGTCGGCATCGGGATCGGGGGGAGAATCGATTACCGATATGTATCGCCAACTGGGTGAAAAAATTACGGAAGAAATCGAGCGTCTTAAATCAGCCGGTGATACGAAACGAATCGACGATGTTCGCAAGTCATTGGAAACGTTCCTGACGGATATCTTCAAACGTAAAGATCAGACGTATGGTTCACTGGTCTGGATTGGTGAAACCTATTATGGCATGGGCCAGGGCGCCAAGGAGAATCCGGAAGTCGCCCGAAAGTATTATGACAAAGCAGCCGCTGCATTTGAAGAAATTCAGAAACGACAAGACGCATCCGGCGATTTTATTCCGGGAAATTTCCAGGTTGGAATTACATTGCGTTTAGTGAATTGTAAAAGACAGCAAGGCGAATATGAAGAAGCTTTGAAATTGATTACGCCTGTGCTGAAAGAGAAGGATAAATCTCCAGAGGTGCAGTTTGAAGCGGCTTCTATTTTGCAGGACTGGGCCGGCAGCGGTCAGGGAGACTCACACAAAAAATACATGCAGGCGATCAATGGCATGGAGCTTGAAGGGGGCGCATTGATTCGAGGCTGGGCTTATCTGACTCGTATCCTTCAGTCTTCGATTGCTTCGACGGGACGCGATGATCTGAAGAAAATGTATTACGATACCCAGTACAATAAAATCGAGGCTCGTCGAAAATACGGAATTGCCATCAATGATTCCAAAGAACTGGAAAAAGCAAAATACGAGACCAATGTCTTTGGTCAAATTAGTGTTGATCTTCCCGACGATGTCTGGGAGCGGTTCAATAAGTTATATCGACAAATTCAGACCGACATGGGGGAAGATCCTGTTGATCTCGAACGACGTCAGACTGCTAGTGAGACTGTGGCTGCGAATGGTGCAAAGCAGCTGGATGCAGAGACACCTGCCAATACGCAGCAGAAAGTCGCACAACAGCCGGCAACGGAAGCACCGGCTCAAGGCGGCTCGAATACCATGTTATTTCTGGTTGTGATTCTATTGGGAATCGGTGGCGCTGCCGCGTTTTATTTCTTCGGGCTGAAGCCTGGGAAAAAAGCACGTCCTTCGTATCAACTTGCTTCGAACGTCACTATGCCTTCGGAGATACCCGCACCACCGGCTCCTAAACCGAGTCAGCCGGCTTCTGCGAAGTCTGCAAAGCCGAAAGCGGCTGTCGATAAGCCACGTACGAAAGCAGAACCTGAAAAAGAAAAACGGAAAAAGTCACCAGAACAAAGTGAGTCTGGTAAGGAAAAACGAAAATTAACACCGGAACAAATTGCAGCCCGTAAGGCTAAACTGGCGAAGATGTCTCCGGAAGAAATCGCGGCTCGCAAAGCAGCGATTGCCAAGAAAAAAGCCGCACAGGCGAAACAGCAAAAACAGTCACGACCTCGTCCAGATGGTGAATCCAAAGACGCCTGATTTTTAACAGGCCGTCAAAACCACCAATTATTGACGAGACTAATTATTGTTGAGGAGCAATAAACTGATGAAACGCCCGATCTGGTTAAGTTTGATTCTGCTGGCAGGTATGCAAATTCTGACAGTTTCCCATCTCGAAGCTGCCGATACGATTTATCAATATAACAGCAACAGCCCGCAGCTAGGTGATATCAAGGGATACACAAAAACCGAACTGACTTTGCAGCGGGGGTCAAAGAGCGTCAAAATTCCAGCAAACGAAGTTCAGCGTGTGCGCTGGGATGGTGAGCCTCCTCAATTGAATATTGCCCGGAATCAGGAACAGAACGGCAACTATGCCGCTGCCCTCGCAGAATATAAGAAGGCACAGTCCAGTGGCAGTGCCAACCTCAAAAAAGCTCTACAGTTTATGATTGCCCGTGCTACCGCAAAGAGTGCACAGTCAAATGCCGCTGATCTGGATAATGCAATTAAACTGCTTTCTGATTTCATCAAAGCGAATGGCGACCACTATCAGTTCTACGCGGCTACGAAATTACTGGGAGAAGCCTACCTCGCCAAGAAAGATTATGCAGCCGCTAACAAAGAGTTTGGAACCTTAGAGCGTTCTCCCTGGAAAGAGACCCAGATGAACGCCAAAAACCTGAAAGCGCGTGTTCTGTTGGCACAGGGAAATATCAAAGGTGCTTTGTCAGCCTTTGAAGCGGTTACCAAAATAGATGCCAAGTCGCCTGCAGAGCTGGCCAGTAAACGAGCCGCTCAATTAGGGAGTGCTTTGTGTCTGGAAAAAGAAGGAAAGCAAAAAGAAGCGATTACGGTTTTAGATCAGATTATTAAAACAGCCGATCCTCAGCAAACCGCACTTCTGGCAGAAACTTATTTACGCAAGGGAGACTGCTATCGGGAGTTGGGGGAGGCGAAGGAAGCATTGATTGCGTATCTGCACATTGATGTTCTTTTTCCATCTCAACCTGCGATTCACGCCGAGGCGTTATATCACTTATCCACATTATGGGGGAAGGTTCAAAAACCGGAACGTGGCGTCGAAGCACGTGCCGTCTTAGAGCAGCAATATCCCAATAGCGAATGGACCCAAAAAGCGGCAGGATCCTGAGAAATTGACGCGAATGTCAGATTGCTGGGCAGATTCGTTAAGTCTAGCCTTTACAATGCAATTTTGACCTATAAATAATAACGGGCACTTGAAAAAAGACTTCACAGTCCGAGAGCAAGAGATCCACGATTAACACTCCTTTCAGTAGACCGGAGACCACAACAATGATGATGGGGAATTCCTTGGAACGGAATCAGACTTCACTGGCATATCGTAGCCTGAGTATATTATTACTTTGCGCGGTCGTTTTTACGCCACTTGGTTTGAACACAAATAGCTGGGCTTATCAAGACGAAGCTGCACCCGCGACAGGTGAAGCACCTGCAGCCGGCGAGGCACCTCCGGCAGGCGAAGCACCAGCCGGGGAAGCGCCAGCGGGAGAGGAACCTGCAGCAGCACCTGCTGGAAATGGCGCTGCCCCACCAGCGGCGACCGAAAGTTTTCTCTCCTGGATGATCCGGGCATCTGGATTCTTCGGTTTGATTCTGCTGCTGCTCTCGTTTTTGATGGTTGCTCTGATCATGGCCAATGTACTTTCGATTCGTCGTGATAACCTGATGCCACCCGATTTGATTGGTGCCTTTGAAGAAAAGATTAACAACAAAGACTACCAGGGGGCCTACGAATTGGCAAAAAGTGATGATTCCTTTGTCGCCCGAGTTTTAGCAGCAGGACTGAGCAAGCTGAATCAAGGCTACGCAGAAGCTGTTGAAGGCATGCAGGAAGTCGGTGAAGATGAAAACATGGCGATGGAACACAAACTGAGCTATCTGGCGTTGATTGGTGCCATCGCTCCGATGATCGGTCTGATGGGAACTGTTTACGGTATGATTTTGAGTTTCCAGACTATTGCGAATTCGGCAACGTCTCCTAAGCCTTCGGAACTGGCAGACGGTATTTCCACCGCTCTGTTTACGACGTTGGAAGGTTTGACTGTTGCGATTCCCGCAATGATTTTTTATAGCCTGCTGCGAAACCGTGTTGCTCGTTTTTCACTGGAAGTCGGCATGATCAGCGAAAGTCTGATGAACCGATTCTCTTCGAGCAGTAAATAGCACATGCAACGATCAAACAGGTTTATCTCCTCAGTAGGCTGGGGGGGGAGCCTGTTTGAGAGGAGAGTATTTCAATGAAAATCAAATCTCAAAAGCCCGCAGTCGCCGATGTGGATATGACGCCGATGATTGATATTGTTTTTCAATTAATCGCGTTTTTCATGGTGATCACCAACTTTGAGCAGATCCAGGCAGACGAGCGAGTAAAGCTGCCTTCCGATTCGCTGGCTAAGCCACCAGAAGTCAAAGCCGCCGATCAACTTGTTTTGAACATTGGTTTTGAACGTAACGCCGCTGGTGAAATTATCGATCCTCAAGCGTATATTCTGTATAACGGTGAAAAAATTCCGGTCTTGAAGTTCGGGCCGAAGTTTGAACAGGAAGCACGTATTTACAAGCAGAAAAATCAGGACCCGAAAGATGTTCCTGTGATCTTGAGAGCAGATGCACTTGTAAAAACAGGGCAGATCCAGGATCTGATCAAGATTGCGCAGGAAAGTGGTTTTACAAAATTTGCCTTTAAGGCGACCCAGAAGACGCAATAGCGACGATTTTTGAAACATTCTGTAAACGTTACAGATTTCATTATTGCAGGATAGAATTCCTATGAAGTTACGCAGTTCAGGTCGAGATGCAGAAAAGATCGAGCCCCAGATGGCGCCGATGATCGATGTGGTTTTTCAGCTTTTGATCTTCTTCATGCTGACGTTGAATATTGTTGAACCGGAAGGGGATTTCAATGTCAACATGCCGATCACAGACAACTTGGCTCCTACTGAAAAAGATGATATTTTTCCATCGATTAAAGTTCGTCTGACCGCCAATGAAGATGGTTCACTGAATACGATTCGTCTAGGTCAGGTGAATCTCGGAAACGGGCCGAATGTTTTTTCTGGCTTGAACAATGAGATCCTGAAGATTATTGGCAGGCCAGGTAACCCGATTACCAAAGATATGGAGGTTGAAATCGAAGCAGATTATAACCTGCATTATGAGTATACTCTGAAGGCCGTCAGTGCCTGTACCGGCCGCCTCGACCCGTCGGGCAAACACATTATCCGTTACATCGAAAAGATCAAATTTGCTCCCCCGGTGGGTGGACCTACGGCGGGTAGCTAAAGCGAGTTTCCATTACCAAAATCAAGCTCACGGTTCTGCAGGACGGTGAGCTTTTTTTACGGGAATTGACAGAGCGATACTGGTTCTTCAAGATCCAGTAGGGTGGTAAGTGGAGTAGTCCTATGTCTACTTGCAATGAGCCCCGCCTGTTTTGCCCTGAAACATACTGTGCTTAGAATGTGTCCCAGAAGCTATTGGTATAAATACCGATGATACGACAAGCATTCCTGATTAAGTTCCAGAATCGGTTGATACCGATTCCTTTTCAGTGGCGAGAGCAATTTGGTTTGGGTATAGTGTACGATGATCCTTTTGCTCAATCAGAGCAAAGGTTTGTAATAAAAGCTGAGATTTTCAAAGTTGATTTAACTGAGAAATGAATGCTGCAATGTGTTGTGTGTTTGGGAGATCACACAATGATTTTGTTGCATCGGTACCTGTGAACGAAAGAGCCGTTGAGAAGTTGAGAACTTAAAGTTTCGGTGAAGGAATAGACGAGGTCCTGATCGAAAGTCCAATTTCTCAGAGGTATCAAATCGTAAATGGGTTGAACAAAAATGGTTCTGGAATGCACAGTTATTTCATTTTCTAATCTGTTCAATAGGTATTCTGAATTCGATCGTGGAGATCGATTCAGTCAAGCCTGAAACACCGAGATCAAAATCATTCCCAAACTCTCTGGATGTCTGACACCCTTTCCGGAGTACAGGAATGTTTCTGGATGATAAATCTGCCGAATCGGAAGATCTGTATTACGGTGAGTGTTAGCACAGTAGAGTCTATGGGAACAAATAACTAGAAGTTTTTCTTAGACTTAAAGTGTCATTTACAATGTTGTTAATCAGTATCCGAGTGCTTTACGCGTTTGTCTGCGCGGGAGCCATCGCCACCTATGTCAGTTCTAACCCGCCTAGCCCTGTTGACCAGTATCCACTGATCGCATTTGTACTGTTGATGATCTTTACTCAGGGTGTGACCTGTATGGATCTGCTCATCAGTCGCAAGCGAATTGAGGTCATGTCAGCCATTTATTTCGGGCTGTTGGTCGGTGTCCTGCTGAGTTATCTGTTGATTCAGGCACTGACGCCTGTCATCTCAAAAACACCCTGGGGTGAAGGTGTTGTGATGATTACCACGCTCACCCTGCCCTACCTGTGTATTTCTTTTCTGCTGCAAACGAAAGACGATTTCCGGTTTATCGTGCCTTACGTTGAGTTTTCGCGTGAACTGAAAGGGGGCCGACCTCTGGTACTCGATAGTAGCGCTCTCATCGATGGTCGAATTGCCGACGTCGTAGAAACCAAAATACTGGATTCTGAAATGGTCGTGCCCGACTTCATTCTGAAAGAAGTCCAGGATATCGCTGACAGTAGTGATAAAGTCCGGCGCGTTCGTGGCCGTCGTGGTCTGGATATTCTGTCTACGTTACAGAACAACCCGAATGTCGATATCTCGATGTACGATGCAAAAGAGTCTGATAAAGAGAAAGGTCTGACGGTAGACCAGCGTCTGGTGGTTGCTGCGAAGAAGCTGGGGGGGAAAGTCGTCACCAACGATTTTAACCTCAATAAAGTTGCCAGCGTACAGGGAGTGGATGTAATCAATCTGAACGATGTGGCCAACTCATTAAAGCCCCGTTATCTGCCGGGCGAGCATATCCAGTTAAAAATCATCAAGGAAGGAGAGTCGCAGGCACAAGGCGTCGGCTATCTGGATGATGGTACGATGGTCGTTTGTGAACAGGCCAATCATCTGGTCGGTCGTGATGTTGATGCGGTCGTGACCAGTGTGCTCCAGAGCAGCGCGGGACGTATGATTTTTGGTCGAGTCACTGATAGTCGGCAACTTTGATCAAAACGTTCCCGGAATAAACGGATTGGTGTTATGAATTCCCGGAAGACAAACCGAATCGGAATTGCCATTGTCGAACATCAACGGCAATTCCTGATTGGTGTTCGCCCCTCAGGCGTGGCTCTGGCTGGCTTTCACGAATTTCCCGGAGGAAAATGCCGGGCAGAAGAGACGGCTGAGGCATGTGCCGTCAGGGAGTGCAAGGAAGAGACCGGATTGGATGTTATTGCAGTCAATGAATTACTCTACGAAGAGCATGCCTATGATCATGCCGACGTGAAACTGCATTTCTGGTTATGCCGTCCCAAACAGTCTTTAACAGAACTCAAGGACTGTGACCTGAAGGGATTTCACTGGTTTCCTGTGGAATCACTGCCGGAATTGCAGTTCCCGGAAGCCAATGCGCGGCTCATTAAGCTTCTCGTAAGTTCTTACTCTGACTCTTGATTGCGTCTGGTATTGCATTCTGGCGCGTTTGGTTGTGCATGCATTCGATCACTAATATCAACCAATTTTGATTTAATTTGACATCCTTATGGAGTGGCCTAGACTTCATGAATGCTAAAGTCGGCTCTTTCTCACTTCAATCAGAATGCATGAACAGGTTCTTTCAACATGGGTTACTCAATCACTCAGGCGACCCCGAGTGACAATCAGGATGAGCTGTTGGCTTTGATTAATCGGAATTTTAAGAAGACCGATTCTCACTGGTTTAACTGGTCTCATCAGCAGAACCCGTTCGGCGAGAATTACTGCTGGTTAGCCAGAGAAGAAGCAGCCGGGCAACTGATCGGTTCTACCGGTCTATTGACTCGCCGCATGAACTATAACGGGCATCCCTTTGCTGTGGGGCAGGCCGAATCGATTAATATCGACAAAGAACATCGCTCTGCTCAGGCCGCGTTGAAACTGCAGCGCGCATTGATTTCACATTTACCCGATACGGATTTCAATTTTGTTTATGGCATGACCGATACTGCTTCAGCGATCTTCAAACGTTGCCGCTATAAAGAAGTAGGCACATTTCAACACTGGGTCAAGCCGATCCGTTGTGAGTACAAATTCAAAGAACGAATTCGTTCTACGATTTTACGGAAAAGTGTCTCGACTGTCATTGATCTGGCACTACGTGCTTATTCGTTGGAGTCACATACTTTTCTGTCTCACCGGAATATCGTCAATTATGACGCGCCCATCGATGAACGCTTTGAAACTCTATTCAATGAAAACTCCAAAGACATTGTGATGGTTGAGCGAACCCGCGAGTTTCTGGAATGGCGTTTTCGTCGAGAGCCCAGCACACGTTTTCATATCATGACTCTTGAAAATCGAGAACGGGAACTATTGGGGTACATGATTTACGTGTTGGGAGAGTCGGGACGCAGCGGTGACTACGCGGCGGGCATTCAGGACTTCTTTTATCGTGATTTGAAATCATTGAAACAAATGCTGGCTGCGTTTTGCCATCATAGTCGACAGATTGGTTTGGAATCGATCGTGATCAACTATTTTGGGCGGGAAGAGGTTTCCAGACTACTGTCACGTTTTGGATTCTTCCAACGACACTCAGACACCAAGGTATTTGTGTACGCCAATCCCAAATTCCAGGATTTCAAACTGGAATCAATTCTCGATCCGAATCGCTGGCACCTGACAAATGCCGAACTGCTTTCCTGACGCAACGGAGTCGTTTGCAGGAGGCTTCTATTGCGCTCCGTTATCCTGTCTCCGCTGCTCTCGCGTGATGATCTCAGCCGCCGACGCCGCATTGGTATGAAACTCTGCAGTGGCTAATGTCGGGATTCCGTATCCAAATCCTTTGAGCGGATTGAACCAGATTTGCTGACCCGTATAGGGATCCAGGCAATAGGTGTAACCGTCGACGGAAACAAAGAGCTGTTCATCGTCGACAAGAATTGAGACATAGTTTGAACGGCCTTTAGGGGCTTTCCAGTTCCAGAGTAACTCTCCTGTATCGCGATCCAAGGCAAGCACCCGTGAATTAAAACTGACGAACAGGAAGTCGGAAACCGAGCGTTGATCGCCTGCCTGAGATCGACCGTCTTTAAAATTTGGCTCGTCCAGAAATCCGCCACTCATTCAATACTCCTTGAACTTCAGGACTTGTGCTTTGTCAAGCTGGAAATGGAGGGTGGAGAGTGTTGTTTACGTGCTCCGTTGTCGCACTCTCGTGATATCCATTAACCCAAAATGAAAAATGACACTCCACTAGTCAATGGGGCGAATGATCGGTTTTGCAGCTGTTTTTTCTTTCTTCAGTTTGGCGGGCCCCAGCGAAGGGTCGATGGCAACAGCGCGTTCGAAATCTTTCGCTGCTTTTTTCAGTTCACCTTTTTTCTTGAACGATTTCGATCGCATCAGATATGCTTTTGCGACAATTGCATCAATACGTTTCGCCCGCTCGAAATCACGCAGTGCATGTTCCACATCGCCTCGTTTCATAAATGCATCCCCGCGAACTGAATAGGCTTCGGGGTTAGGCTCAATATTAATGGCCCGGGAGCACTCCTGGATGCAGCGATCAAGCTTATTTTCTTCCAGGTAAAGAGCACCGCGAATGTAATAGCCGTGCCCTGTATCCTGGGTCAGTTCAACAATTTTGGCGTAATCTTTCATCGCAGATTCGCGCATATCAGACTCCAGATAAAACTGAGCTCGCTCAAGAATTGCATTTGTGTCTTTCGGTGCCTTGGCAATCCGTTCGTTGATCAATGTCAGTTTTTGCAGCCAGACAATTTTTTCCGCATCTGCTTTTGCTTTTTTTGTATCTTCCAGTTTTTCGTAGGCCAGCATCCGCTGGCGATAAAATTTCAACTTCTGCGGACTCAATTCAATGGCTCTCGTAAAGTCGTCTGCTGCTTTGGCATACTCTTTTTGTTTCAGCCAGGCTAGCCCACGATTGTCATAAGCATTCAAATATTTGGGGTCCAGTTTGATGACCTGATTCAAAACCTCAAACGCTTTGTCGATTTCATTGAGATTCATCAAAGCAAATCCCAGGTTATTCATCGCATCAATGCTTTCAGGTTTGATTTGCAGTACCTGTTCGAAGTCGGCACGGGCCTCTTTCAGTTTTCCCGACGTCGCAAACAGTAAGCCCCGATTGTTATACGCCTGATGGTCTTTGGGGTTGAGTTCGATGGCTCTGGAGAAGTCCTGGATTGCCAGTTGGCCGCCGCCTCGCGTCATGAAAAAGAGTGCGCGCGTATAAAAATATTGCGCGTTCTTAGGGCTCATATCAATGGATTTGGTTAAATCTACAATGGCATTCGCGTCCTGCTTTAGATCGGCCCAGACACTGCCGCGGTGGAAATAGTATTTGGGATCTCGTGGATTCAGTTTAATAGCGGATGTAAACGCCTGTGTTGATTCCAGTAGCTTGCCTTGCTGCAGCAGTTTCATTCCCTGGTCGAAGAATTCCTCTGCCTTTTTCACAGTCGCTTCAGGAAGGGGAGCCTGATTCAAAGCGACCTGTGCTTTTGCTTCCGATGGCGCATTATTTTTTGTAGCCGTTTCGGACGCTTTCTGCTGGTCCTGTTGTTCGATGGCTGCTGTTTGCTTTGGCTTAACTTCTTTCTGAGAAGTTGGTTGCGCTTCGTTTCCGCATCCGTTTAACACACAGAAACCGAGAAGCATCCCTGCTATCAGACGATTCATTTTTCTTCCACCTACTATATGTACCCGCTAATTTTGCATAAAATGCATTAATTGCTTGAGGGCTTGTAAATCGACATCTAAATTCTGTCAATCCCAATAGACTTTTGGTGATTTTTCATGAATGGACGTTAAGCCCGGGATCTCATACAATTCGTGAGCTTCAACGCAGAGACGAACTTCATTTATTCCAGAGGAACAAACAACTTGCAGTTACCACGAAATCCAACCAGAGAAGTGAAGATTGGTGCAGTTGTCATTGGGAATGCCCACCCGATCGCCGTTCAGAGTATGACAGCGACCAAAACCAGTAATATTGATGCGACTGTGGCCCAGATCCACTCACTGGAACAGGCTGGAGCCGATATCGTGCGGATTGCCGTCGACAATAAACGGGAAGCGGCAGCATTGATCGAAATCCGCAAACAGACGAGTGTCCCTTTGACGGTTGATTTGCAGGAGAATTATCGGCTGGCAGAGGTCATCGCACCCTATGTCAATAAACTGCGCTATAATCCGGGGCACCTGTATCATCATGAACCGGAAAAACCCTGGCAGGAAAAGGTTCGCTTCATTGCTGAAGTTGCGAAAGCCAATGATTGTGCGCTACGGGTAGGCGTCAATTGTGGGTCGGTCGATCCGGCGAAACTGGAAAAGTATGATCCCGATGATTCCATTTCTCCTATGCTGGAAAGTGCGCTGGATCATTGTGAATTTCTGGAGTCTATTGACTTCACCCGTTTCTGTGTCTCTCTCAAGGATTCTGATCCCGCGAAAGTCATTGAAGTCAATACCCGTTTTGCTGCGCAACGTCCCGATATTCCACTTCACCTGGGAGTAACGGAAGCAGGCATGCCTCCTGATGGCGTCATCAAAACCAGAATGGCGTTTGAGCAATTGATCAGTAAAGGTATTGGGGATACGATTCGCGTTTCTCTGACAGTTCCCAATGATCGCAAGGGAGAGGAGATTGAAGCCGGACACACGATTCTGAATGATATTGCCGCCGGTCGCGTACGGACGGTTGTTGATTTTGACCAGAAAGGGTTGAACATCATCAGCTGTCCCAGTTGTTCGCGCGTCGAAAACGAAGTTTTCGTGGATCTGGCGGCTGATGTCAAAAAGATGACTGAGTATGCCAAAGATCATAAAATTACGATTGCCGTCATGGGCTGCCGGGTAAATGGCCCCGGAGAAACGGATGATGCCGACCTCGGCCTCTGGTGTGGCCCCAATTATGTCAATCTGAAAAAAGGGAGCGAATCGCTGGGCCGTTATTCCTATGATGAGATTCTGCCGCGGCTCAAAGGCGAACTTGATTCCCTGATCGAACAGCTGCCGACAAACGTCTAATCTCAGGCTATTTTAGAGCCACTTATTTACAGTTTTAGAGTGTCACTTTTTTAAGGCATGGATGTTAAGACATGGCCAACGCAAATTCTTCAATCGATCTGACTACGGCAACCATCCTGATTTTTGGAGCCTCAGGCGACTTAACGGCCCGCAAATTAATTCCTGCGTTGTATGATTTATGGAGTGAAGGGTTTCTGTCTGCCGACCTTCCGATCATTGGTCTCGCACGGCGTTCAAAAACGGACGAACAATTTCGTAACGAACAGCGCGATACGGTTGCGCAATTTACCCGTACCGGAACGGTGACCGATGAAAAATGGGCTACGTTTTCCAAACGGCTTTTTTATCGTGAAGTCGACATCACAGACGAAAGCGATCATGCGAAACTCAAAGATTCAATTGAAGCAGTAGAACGCGAAACCATTGGCGATATCATCACCAAACGGGTTGCCTATCTGGCGACAGCGCCCTCTTTATTTTATCCCGCGGTACAGGCATTGTCTCGGGCACAGATGGTGCCGCGTAATTCAGATGATGAGTGGTTGCGGGTTGTCATTGAAAAACCGTTTGGGCACGACCTGGAATCGGCGCAGCAGCTGAGCCAGCAGTTGAGTGAGCTGTTAACCGAAGACCAGATTTATCGCATTGATCATTATCTGGGGAAAGAAACGGTTCAGAATATTCTGTTATTCCGATTGAGCAATTCGATCTTTGAGCCGTTGCTGAATCGGAATCATGTTGATCACGTTCAGATTACAGTAGCGGAATCGCAGGGAATCGAGCACGGGCGAGGTGGCTATTATGATCGTTCGGGCGCCCTGCGGGATGTGTTACAAAATCACGTACTGCAATTGTTGTGTCTGATCGCGATGGAACCTCCCGCCTTGTTCAGCGGAGAGGAAATCCGCGACGAGAAATTGAAAGTATTGAAAACACTGGCACCCGGGACGAAAGGCCCTGTGTCTGAATGGGCGGTTGCTGGCCAGTATACCGCCGGGCAATCATTTGGGCAGGCGGTTCCCGGCTACAGAGAAGAAGAGAGAGTGCCCCCCGACTCCACACGGGAAACTTTTGTGGCGATGGAAGTCATGGTAGAGAACTGGCGTTGGGAAGGTGTGCCGTTTTATCTGCGAACAGGTAAACGCATGCCTGAACGCGTGAGCGAGATCGCCATTCAGTTTAAGCATCCGCCAATGAATCTGTTTACGACTGTGGAATGCGATGGTGATATCTGTTCGCTGGTGGAACGCAAACCGAACGAATTGATTTTCCGGATTCAGCCCAAAGAATCGATTTCCATGAAGTTCTCAACGAAACGGCCCGGCATGCAGTATCAGATCCAGCCGGTGACGATGGATTTTGCGTTTGAGGATGCCTACCATAAAAGTCTGCCTGAAGCGTACGAGCGGTTGCTGATGGATGTTTTGCGTGGCGATTCGACTCTATTTACTCGAAGCGATGAACTGGAAGCAGCCTGGAAGTTTGTCACACCAGTATTGGATGCGTGGGAAAAAGCGGATCATACTCCCGAGCCGTATTATGCCGGTACTTGGGGACCTGCCGCTGCAACCGCGCTGTTGAATAAATCAAATCGGCGCTGGCGTACGCCTGCTACCAGTAAAAAAGAATAAGACAACAATTTCGAGTTGATGTTTCTATGGCTGCTTGTCTGCATTCTGGAAGTTTTGCATGAGCCGCCGAAGCGGTTTGTGAACCAGCAGGTAAAACGCAATACCCAAGAGACCTCCCAGTGTGTCGGCCACCCAGTCATCGAGACTCGGCTCACGCTGCAGTATAGGAATTCCCTGTAGAAATTCATCCAGCATGCCGAACAGGCTGACTCCGACAAAGACGGCGATCAGCCGCTTAAGAGTCAGCTTATCCCATTTTAATGAGAGCCACCAGGTCAACAGAAAGGAAAGCCCCGCATACGCAATAAAGTGTATCGGGACGTCAGTGCCTTGGGGGAGTGTTCCCTTTTTTAGGGGGATGTGAGTCACGGTAAACAGCAAAAGCCAATACAGAATAAGCCCGGTGCGGATCAGCGTTTGATATCGATTCATAACATCCCTGAGATTCCGTTTTTCTCTCTATTCCTGTCAAGTATGAGCAGCGAACGGATCACGAGTCAGCTTTTAAACCGGATAAGGTGATTCCAGACGCGCGCCTGGGTGTGACTCAAGATAACTGGCTATACGATCTTTGCGGGAAATCGCTTCTGGAATAAAGTCGATCGCCTGTTCCAGGCGATCATTCGGTTCTGCACAACTGAAACGTAAAAATCCGTGTCCTGCGTCACCAAAACACTCACCACCCAGGCAGGCGATGCCAAACTTATCGTCGGCCCCTTCCAACAGATACAGGGCCAAGCCATGACTGGTGATGCCGAGTTCGTTGCAGACGGGCGCTACGTTGACAAACACGTAAAACGTGGCGTGGGGATCAAGGGCATGGAAGTTCTCGATCTGATTCAATTTGTTCGTTAGCAGAACCACTTTTTCGCGGAACTTCAGCATGACTTCATCGCGTTCTTTCGAATCGTTATTGAGCGCAGCCGCACCAGCTAACTGAACCAGAGGAGGTGTACAGGAAAGCGTGGTGTTGACCATTTTTCCGATGGAAGTTGCGACTTCTTCTGAAGCAACGCAGAAACCCAGACGCCAGCCACTCATGCTGTAGGATTTACTGAAGGTGTAAGCGGACACACATTGATCGATCATTCCCGGCTGTGCAAGAATCGAATGGTGTTTTCCCTGCCAGACCATATGGCAGTAGGGTTCGTCGCTGAAGACAGCAATATTTTTTCCGCGAATCAAGTCGGCGATGGCTTTCAGCTCGGACTCGGCAATGACCCCTCCCGTAGGATTGTGGGGCGAGTTCAGAAAGATTGCTTTCGGAGAGGGATCTTCGGCCAGGAATTTTTCGATGTCAGCCAGGTTTGGGCTGAAATTGTTTTCCTGTTTGAGATCGGAAAGCACCATGCGTGCGCCGCGGCGTTCGATGTTGGGTAGATAGGTCGGGAAATAGGGACTGAAAACCAGTACGCCATCACCGGGGTTCAAAAAGGCTTCACAGAAGAACTGCTCGAATACTTTGGCGCCCGGACCGACGACAATGTTTTCGGGTTTTGCGTCGACCTGAAATTCACGCGAGACAAAGTCGGCAGCCGCTTTACGGAACTCGGGAATTCCCGGGGATGCACAGTAGTGCGACTGATTATTTTGAATGGCTTCAATACCAGTAGATTTTGCGGAAGCAGTACTGTCAAACGGACTGTCTCCCACTTCGAGCTCAACAACATCTTTGCCTTCCGCTTTGAGTTGTTTGGCTACGGCCAGGACGCTGAATGCTGTTTCGACGGTAAGAGACTGAGCGAAATCGCTTAATGGTAAAGCCACGAAGGAATCCCCTTTGATGTTGAAGTTTTCTGGATGCACACTCGATGTAAACTACTTTATAAGGGCGTTCTGGTTTTGGAAACTGGACCAGCCCTCTTTCTCTAAAACACTCTTTATTTCGTGGAAATCGCCTGTGCCAGCGGACGCAAGACTTGATCAATGACATAATCTTTCATCAGCTGATCTGATCTTGCCTTCAGATCCAGCATGGTATCTTCGAGTTTTGTGTCGGCGGAAAGACTGCCATACTGTCTTAATGTGAAGAACACAGAAATCTGCTCATCCGGATAATCGTCGCGTCGTACCTGATAGGCGTTGGTGCGCGTTTCAATTTGCAATCGCGCCTGGCAACGACAGGAATCGTCCAGACTGAGTGTAATCGATGGTTCATAATTCAATGCCTGGGAGCCGGGAATCTGCAGCAGGCTGTCGATGGCCTGGTTTGATCCCAGTGCTTCAGCGACCAGCGCATCGTGATTTCCGCGATAGGAAAAGTCGAAGCCGACAATATAATCCAAAGCCTCACAGTCCAGCGGACTGACGGAGAGCATGTAGGGCACCAGTTCCAGCATCAGTTGATGTTGAGTTAAACAGTCGTCCGGATCCTTGGGATTGAAATACCCGCTGCAGACACGCTGTGATTCGAGGGACATCCATCGCTGTTGTCCGACTTCTTCTTTATCTTCTTCCAGAATGAAACCACCTTCTCCGCGGTTATAAAAATTCCGCATGGAGGGAAACGATTTTTGTACCCGTTCAAAAAAACTCAGAACGGTATCCCGAGAGGAAGGCAGTGTCATTTCCGTGCATAAATTGAGATTAGTAAAATAATCGTCAGACAACATACTGTATTCGTGCATATTCGCTCTATTAACTTGTAACCTGGTCTGTACAAATCCTAAAATGGACTGCCGTTAAATCTTCGTTTCGAGTCGAATCCATTCTATCGGAGAGTTTCAGATGGGTCAAAGAACTGTCGCTGCCCCCCAAATAATTGCAGATACAGGACATAAAGCCACTTTGGGGGACGTCTCCCCTGCAAAATTGTCCGTTTTCTCGACTGAAATTGGCTGGTGTGGGTTATTGGGCGCAAACACCAGGGTGGAACGGCTCAGCATGGGACACCCGTCTCAAGACGATGTTCGACAGACAGTCCGGCGACTCTGGGCAGAAGAACATGACGATATTGCGGATGAGATTGAAGAAGCCAACTGGTATCCAGAGTTACGTGAGCGTTTGCAGAATTATTTTCAAGGAGCGGTTGTCGACTTCCGGGACGTGAAGTTGAATCTCCCTCGGTTAACTGCATTTCAGAGTCGCGTCATCGGTGCTCTGAAGCAGATCGGTTATGGTGAACTGATTACCTATGGTGAGTTGGCTGCCAAGGCGGGCGCACCACGTGCTGCGCGTGCTGTGGGAACAGTGATGTCGTCAAATCGGATTCCCGTATTGATTCCCTGTCATCGTGTGATTGCCTCCGGGGGCAAGCTGGGGGGCTTCTCAGCACCTCAAGGGACTTCGCTCAAGCAGCATCTGTTAACAATGGAATCAGAGGCACAGCAATAACGCACGTAGCCCAGTCTACGATTTCATGAATGCTGGGTGGCTTTATTACTCAGGCAGATTTGCGCAACGCTGGTTCTGAAGTCGTAGTATGAGGCTGTGACGGTTGTGGCGTTGAAGCTCGCTTATTCTGGGATTTCTGTTGCTCAAGCATGGCTTGTTCAAACAGAAAGATTCTCTGGCCCAGCCGGTCAATACGACGGCTGACTGAGGTCGAAGCTTGTTCCATGCCGGCAGAGACGAGGGTAATTACACCTAGAAACAGCAACATCTGCCCGGCTGTGCTGATTAACCAGCCTGTGGAAGCATAGTTCGCAGGTCCGCCATAGTACCCCCACAGGACGAGCGTTGTTCCAATGGTCAGAACGGCGACACCACCATAGGCCATTAATTGGCCGACGAGCCCCAGCCAGTTCGGGCTCTGATCGTCTTCTTCAATCAGATCCTGGATATCACGGTAGTCTGAACGCAGTTGGGGAAAACTTGACGGTTGATACGCGACCGATTCCTCTGGCTCGAATGAATCATGGTGATTCGGTTCCTCTGCTGGGGCAGAAGCTTGCTCATTAACCTCAACAGGTGCGGTTCTCTGAGTTTGTTGTTCTGTGTGTGTTTCCAGGGAGGGCTGTGGAGTTGAACTCGGATGATGTTGTTCCGGCTGATCAAATAGGGATGAGCCTGTTTGTGGTCGGGGCTCCGATTTGGTGAGCGGCCCATATGGGTCCAGCATCTCACGGTTCGACCAGCGCGCCAGCAACTCGCGGGCTTCTTTGGTCTTATCGCTGATCCGCGCAGCAGATGTGCTTCCAAGGTCATTCCCACAGATTGCGCAATGAACTCGTTTTGAGTCTGTAGATACTTCTGCAGCCACATCGGACTGGCAACTTGTGCACCACATAAGGCACCTGATTTTTTTATAACTGGAGAGTAAGAGAGGACTTGAGAAATGTCGGGTAGTCTTTTTGTTTTGGAGAGAGTCCTGATTATCAATACTTGGCCAATTGATGCAATACCGGTTTATTAAGCCAGGCAGCACAATGAGCGTCTCCCAAATTTGATCTCTGTATGAGTGAAGATATGAGAAAAAGAGTGGGACTGTGAAATATACCACAGATTGAACTCAGCGATGCAGTAATACTTGACGTGTGACTCACAAGAAGCGAATTGGCAACGATCATACCGAGCTCAGTTTGGTCTTTGAGAGTCATGCGGGAAAAATGAACCAATCCCAAACCGTTAAACACAAAAATTTTTCAGGAGAAGTCGATGAAGTTAACCCGATTCGTAATGACCGCCGCCTTGCTGGCATCCCTTGCTTTTTTTAATCAGGGACTCGATGCCAAAGAAAAACAGAAGGCGAAACAAGCACCTGTTGCGCTTGATGGCAATTGTGCCGTCTGCCTGGTGAAAGGTCAGAAAGTTGTTAAAGGGAGCGCAGAACATTCCGTCGTATATGACGGCCAGACCTATCTGTTCCCTTCTGAGGAGGTTAAAAATGTGTTTGTCGCCAACCCGGCAAAGTATGTTCCCGCGTTGAACGGCGATTGCTCTGTCTGTTTTGCTCATCATGATGGCGTGCGTAATCCTGGTAAGATTGATCATGTGAGTTTTTATCAGGGACGGGTTTTCCTCTTCCCAAATACTCAGATCAAGTCTGTTTTTGATCAATCGCCACAGAAATATGCCGATGTAGATCTGGCTTGCGACGGGAAATGCATTGTGTGCAAAATCGATGGCGGGAAAGATGTTCCCGGCAAACCGGAATTCACCGCGATCTACAAAGGCAAGCGTTATCAGTTTCCTAGTGAAACTGTGATGCAGAAATTTCAGTCCAACCCTGCTAAATACGTCGGTAAAAAAGCAGGAGCTCAAAAAACAAGCAGCACAACAACTCCTGCCTCTCAACTGGTTTCTATTAAAGGGACAACCGGTTGTGCTGCCTGTGAATATGGCGTTCACCCCAAAAAAGATCCCAACACGTTAGGGCTGGCTGTAAAAAGCGGCGACGGCAAGATTTATGTGATCGAGGGGGCTCACGATTCACACCCCAGTCTTTACAAGAAGCGTTTTGAGAGTCTGAAGGTCAGCGTGAAAGGTAAGCAAATTGCACAACAAGGCAAATTTGTCTGGCTGGAACCGCAGTTCATTGAAAAGCTTCAGTAGCGGCTACAAAAAATCAGCCTGATACTCAAAATGTATCAGGCTGATTGATTGTGTTTTTAAATGACACCTGGCAGCAGTTTTGTTCCTCTCCCTTCCAACCTAAGTTGAGGAATGCTGTCAGGTGTTTGTTATTTCTGTAGCAGATAGTAGGAAGGGTTGGAAGAAAACCGATCCCGTTCTGCGGCGGAAGAGAAGAAGACCAGTTTTTCCCGATAGACGCCACCTGCATGTGGATCGCCTTCTACTGATTGGTTTTGATCCAGCTGGGATACACGGCAGTTCCCTTCAAAGGCAGGCCAATAGCGATCCGGATTGGAATCGAATTTCTGTTTGTGCTCGATCGAAGCAAAACAGATGTTACGTCCTTTAAATTCAGACGAAAATTCAGGTGCCCCTTCAACCAACTCTTGCTCGTCCAGCATGCTGACCAGGCAAATTCCCTTGAAGGCAAATTCCGTCGTCACCTTTTTTTCGCTCATCTTTTTGATAGGCTCTTTGGAACGAGGGGATGCTTCCTGTTCGTGAGTTGCCAGGCAAATTTTATTAAGATGCCCTTCCATTTCCGGAGCAGCAACATAGCCTGAAATCTTTTTCACGATCTTCAGTTGAGGAGTGATAATGGCAGTGGTAGGTAACCCGGCAACGCCGATGGCTTCGACGAGCTCGGCATTCTGATCAGCGTCAACACGAATCGGAATGAAACAGGAATTGACGTGTTTGATTACTTTTGGATCTTTGTAAGTCTCTTTTTCCATTTTGTGGCAGAACCCACACCAGGTCGCGCCAATTTGAATCAACATGGCCTTATTTTCAGCTCGTGCCTGTTGAGCTGCCTGTTTTAGATTGGTTCGCCAATGGATTTCTTCTCCCTGCACATATGAGGAGAGTGACTGTATGAAAATTAAACTGAGTGAGAAAACAAGATAGTGTCTGGCACGCATAATAATCCCTTATGAAATTGACCCAAAAGTCTTGCACGCTTTACGTATCGGTCTATTTTGATGCTATGTTCAGTTTGCAGGAATATTCTGGTTCATATTTTTGTAATTGATTTGAGGCTTGGAACGATTAGGAAAAACAGCCGATCAATTCCGCCGGCAAATTCTCCCTAAGTTCCCCGAATTGACGTGATGGTATTCAAAATGGATAGGAGGTATATCGCTCTAATGGTTTCACGCTTATTGCTGACGATTCAGCCCCCAGTTGTAATCGAGATACTTCACGGTCACATTCGGACTTTTCAAAAAAGATCGTGATGCTTCCGGGGCAAATTTAGCAATATAGCGAAGCTGTTCTGATTGCGTTGATCCGAAATCAGTCGCGAACCAGTCCAGGATGGAACTAAGATATACGGTTGTTTGAGTTGGCTTGATCTGAAAATGTTTATTGTGCTGAAAGAAATCGATGGCGTTGGCAGTTAATTGTGCATCAACTTTATCCGTTGTATAGGCTTCGTTTCTCAGCTTTGGACAGCCGATGGAAGCACAGACAATTGCAAAGTGAATACGGGGCTCATTCATCTTACGTAAAATTTCGTGTTCTATTTGGTTTAAAGAGTACTTTTTTCCGCCGACATTCAGGGGCAGATCATCCCAGATGTTAAATCCGAACACTTTCGCCGTATGGTTGCGAATGCTGGTTGTGGGATAAACCTGCATGATTCCTTCTAATGTCACGGCATTGTAGGCATTGATCCAGAAAGCGAGGCGAGCCTGTTTCGGTGCTACTGCACGCGGGTTTGCCCGACTGAGCAGCTTTAGATAATTCTGCAAGGCACGCCGATCTGTTTGCGATGCTTTCCACGCGCCATAATTAACCATGCCTTCTGTATCGACGTACTTTTTTAACAACCGGTCAAAGCTGCTGTGATCGATCTGTGACATAGAGAGCTGTTGGCCGGCAGGCCAGTGTTGCCCGATCACTTCTGCAGCTTCTCCACGATGACTTTGAGGCAGACTGAGCAACATGATTCCAAGTGCCCGCACGACTGACATTGAGAGCGATTTCAATCCTGACATGATTCCTGTGATCCTCCATGAATAAAGAATGCGGCTTGCGTCTGGATCTATTATCGAGTGTCCTGAATTTTGAATCTGTGAGTTAACGTACAACTCCTCTTGGTGCGGTTCTGTTTCAGGGGCAGCTACTATGCAAACCATAGAAAATCAAATGAGTTAACAATCGGAAATTGCTGCAAAAAGCTACGGAAATTTTGGTTGAAATTGAGAATCCGCAGTTTAAATTCTGCTGGAAATGTGAGATAACTCACAGAACACAAGGGAATCTCTGTTTAGTCTCATGCTGGAATTCAACCTTCATTAATCCTTTGATAGAAACTCTGAGGTAATCCATGAAACGGCCTGATATCAATCGACGCGATTTTAACCGACTGACCATTGCTGCGTTTGGCGGAATGGTGGCTGGTTCGATGACCGGTTGTCAAAAACCGGCCCCGCCTGCTCCCAAGACACCTGCTACAGACGCAGAAGCAGGCAGTTCGACCAAGGACGAGCATGACCATGATCATGCTGGAGATGCCGACAAGGATGTCAGCCTGCTGATGAAAGAGCCTCATGTCTGTCGTGGTCTCAATACCTGCAAAGGAACCTACGCCGGTGTGGAAAATGATTGTGCTGGTCTGGGAGCCTGTGCTACGGTGGCAGAACACGCCTGTGCCGGTTCGAATGAATGCAAAGGGCAAGGTGGCTGCGGTACAAACCCCGGCATGAACTCCTGCAAAGGAAAAGGATCTTGTCACATTCCATTGATGGAAGACGCCTGGAAACTGGCCCGCGCCGAGTTTGAAAAAGCAATGGAAAAAGCAGGCAAAAAAGTAGGTCCTGCTCCCGCTGCAAAAAAGGAATAACCTTTGATCCAAGACATCGAAGTCAGGCTCCTCTATCAACCCATTTGATAAGGAGCCTGTTTTTTCATGTCAGCCAGAATGCAATATCCCTGTGACCTTTCGGTAACCAGGTCGATCTCAGGATAGGAGTTGTCACTTATGTTGAAACCACGTCTCGGGTATGAAAATCTGGGTTTGGGAGTGGGCCTGCGAACCGTACACTTCTCTCACATTCTGGAACACCAGCCTGAAGTGGACTGGTTTGAAATTATTTCAGAGAACTTCATGGATTCGGCCGGTCGGCCCCGGAATGTGCTGGAGCAAATTGCCGAACGCTATCCGATCGTGATGCATGGCGTTTCTCTGTCGATTGGCAGCACCGATCCGTTGAACCGCGACTACTTGCAGAAGTTGAAAACACTGGCTGAGTCGGTCAAGGCGCGCTGGGTTTCCGACCATGTCTGCTGGACTGGAGTGGCGGGACGCAATACACACGATCTGTTACCCATCCCTTATAATGAGAGTACACTGGCTCATATTGTCAAACGCATTCAGACTGTGCAGGAAATACTTGAGCGACCTCTCGTTCTGGAAAATCCGAGTAGCTATCTCGAATTCCAGGATTCCACAATGAGCGAATCTGAATTTGTCTGTCGCATGGCCGAAGAAGCCGACTGCGGTTTATTGTTGGATGTGAATAACGTGTATGTTTCCAGCGTGAATCATGAATTTGATCCTGTAGAATACATCGAAGCTATCCCCGCTGAACGTATTGTGCAATGTCATCTCGCGGGGCACACGAATTGTGGGACACACTTAATTGATACACATAACGGACGGGTAATCGATCCCGTATGGAACCTGTTTCAGTTAATGCACCAGCGTACTGGTGGTGTCTCGACACTGCTTGAGTGGGACGCGGATATCCCACCGTTTCCTGACGTGCATCAGGAAGTTCTGAAAGCACGAAACTATATGGATGCGCATCTGCCGTCTAGCGAACCAGTCGCTTCAGAAGAGGTGGTTGCTGATACTTCTCCCACAGCGATTCCTCATCCGGCCTCATTTATAACGGCTGAATTCGAATGAACCGTCAATCACGCGATCTGGAACAGATTCAGCATTGGATGCAAACGGTAATCAGCTGGCCTGGCGGCGTCGAAGCCGGTATCTCCTCGGAGGCAGCACAAAGCAGTATTCCGCTGGACCCCGATGCGTTGGAAACTGTGATTACTTGTTCCAGTCAACTGACAAGTCTGGAACGAGTCGGAATCTATGCCAACGCTTACTATGCACGTCTGCTTGAATGTTTGAGCGAGGAGTATCCCGCTTTGGTGATAGCGATGGGGGCACAGGCATTCGGTGTATTTTGCATGGAGTATCTGCAGGCATATCCTTCTACCAGTTATACCCTCGGAGAGTTGGGAGCCCGGTTTCCGCAGTTTTTAAGAGAGCACAAACCTGCCGCAGAGCCAGGAGGAAACGCCGACTGGACCGATTTTCTGATTGAACTGGCAACTCTGGAACGCGTTTACAGTGAAGTCTTTGATGGCCCAGGCATCGAACAGGAAACGCTGTTGACACCAGAGACCTTAAATGCCATCGCGCCGGAAGACTGGCCTGGGCTAACGCTCAAGATGGCCCCCTGTTTTCGGCTGGTCGAATTTCAATATCCCGTCCACGAATTCATTACTGATGTCAGAAAGGGAGATACGCCAGCGATTCCTGAGCAGCAAACAACTTGTCTGGCAATTACACGCCGCAACTTTATTGTACGTCGCGAGGTGGTAACTCCCGCGGAGTATCTCCTGCTAACCCGTCTACAGGAGGGATGCCAGGTAGGAGAAGCAATCATGGATGTTGCCGAATCAGGCCTGATCGAACCGGACAAGTTAGGCCACCAGCTCCATCAGTGGTTCAAGCACTGGACCGCATCCGCCTTTTTTATTGATCTTTGCCAGGAAGGCTCCTGATTTGAGTTCCTGCTGACTCATAATTTCCTCTCTTACGTGCTTTTGCTCGTCGGCTCAAAGCGATTTCTGGATCAGGTAGATTTAAAAGTTCTGCCGTTTTCATTCAAAATCGCGCCTGTTGCGTAACATAGGATGTCCGGGTTGTATGCGTAAAAAATACATGCTGTATTTTACTCTTATTTCGAGTTTGGCAGGCGGTTTTTGTCAGAATTCTGGGGGCTTTTCCGTATTGACAGCGGCACCACTTAAACCGCCAACTCTCCCCGCATTGACACAAAATCAACTCGGAATTACAGTCCCGACTTAGAAATTGTGGTTCACGGAACAGGGGCCGTTTTTTTACTTTTTCAAATGAGTTGATCTGTTGGTTGGCTGTCAGGGAGGGCAGCGATATGAAAGGCATCATAATGTGTTGTGTCGCGATGCTGCCGGCGATTGAGATTTCAGGATGTACCCAGCAGACATCTTTACCTCCTGTTACGATCAATTCGCCCAGTCCGATGCCTGAATATCCGCCTGTGGCTGCGAAGCCTGTTCCTCCGGGAGCACCCCTGTTTACGACTCCACCGACCATTGCCATTGAACCGCAAAACCCCTGGAAACCTGAAGCAGAAGTACGTGACTGGGAATATATCGTGATTCATCATACTGCCTCCTCTAAAGGGAGTGTGGAGAGTATTCACGAATTACATAGCAAGAAAAAAGATAAATCCGGAAACTCATGGCTTGGGATTGGTTATCACTTCGTCATTGGAAATGGGAACGGGATGCCTGATGGGGCGATCGAGCCCACATTCCGCTGGCGCGAACAGATGCATGGGGCACATGCAGGAAATAATAAATACAACCAACAAGGAATCGGCGTTTGCCTGGTGGGGAATTTTGAAGAAGCCCCTCCCACGGAAGCGCAACTGGCAGCCGTCAAAAAACTGGTTGGCGTGCTCAAAGCAGAATACAAAATTACTGGTGAGAATGTACAAGGGCATCGCGATGTCAAAGCGACCGCGTGCCCTGGAAAATATTTTCCGATGAGCGAAGTAGCTGCTGCTGTAGACCTGCCTGTATACGGGGCGACCTCCCCACAAACGACAGTGCGGCCCGCAAAACTCGAGCTGGCTCAAGAATAAATCACTGTGACTCCCCCACATTTAAGACTTACCTCAGATTCAATCACTGAAAGTAAATACGACAATGGATTATACGCAGCGTCTTAAATGGATTGAAAATGGATTCAATGCCGACAGCCCGAAATTGCCTCCCTCTCTCCTGAAAGAGAGAATGACAGGAAACAGGGGCGCGTCTGAGGCTTTGATCAACTTACCGCTGAAGCATATTTCCCTGTTTCGCCCGGAGCATTATGAACCGGGATATGCCTATCCTCTCGTCATCTGGCTGCATCCTGATAGCGGTTCCGAACAGGCGCTACATGAGATCATGCCACAGATCAGTACACGCAACTATCTTGGACTTTCATTCCGTGCCCCTGCGATCAAACCACAGGCCCCATCCAAAGGCTATTACTGGCCCGACAGCCATCTCTTCGTAAAACAGTTTGCCGAACAGATCCAAGAGACCGTACAGGAGCTGTCTAAAGTTCTCCATATTCATGAGCAGCGGATTTATCTGGCAGGAACAGGCAGCGGTTGCTCGGTCGCCACGAAACTGTTGTTGCAGAAGCCTGACTTTTTTGCTGGAGCCGCCCTGTTTAAGGGATGCTTCGGTAAATCCGACTTTCAGAACGTCCCGAACGCCAATTTGAAAAACAAACGCATTCTGCTGGACCATTCCCTCGAAAATGCGTCAGCCGATGCAATCTCTGCTACCTGGGTTGCACGAATGTGGCAAAGCACAGGAGGTCAGATTCAGTCAGTCAATTCATTAAAAGCCGAGCTGAGTCAGGAAACCGAACAACTAGCGGCTCTGAATCGCTGGATTATGGAAGGCATCTCAACAGCCCGCCTTGTCTGAGTAGTTACTTTCTCGCGTAAAACAATGTACATGTACAGTGTTAGTTGCGACGATTAATCCGTTTATGCTGAAGTTTCCTGTTGTGACGCCCCTGATCAGGCCGATGAATAAAGTGGTATGCTGAATCTTTCAGAATCCATACGCTTTTAGACAGCCCAGGCTGGGCTGATCGCTTTATTCTACCGACTGGCAAGGAGAGAACTATGATGGTGCGGCGTCTCATGCTCGCAGGGTTGTTCCTGTTTGTGGTTGGGTTGGCCACGTCTACTTTTTCGCCTTCCGATGCAATGGCGGCTGGTCGAGGACAACCTACTGACTGGAAACGATTTTACTACTACCCCTACGTGTATTATCCCCAGAACTTCCAGAGACCACAGGGAAGCTACGATAATCTCTATTATCGGTATCCGGAAAATATGAGAATCCCGGTCTACAATCAGGATTGGCACAATTTCTATCCCAGTGAGCGTCCCTACCACAAAGGGAATCACTTTAAACTAGACGTATTTTAAGATCGCTTGCACAAACGTGTAAGGGACCATTTCAGAACGTACACTCTCTTTCTTTCGAAGGTGTATCTCCAATTGAGCGCGAGTTGCCTTTGAGCAACAATCAAGCCTGCGAGTCGACTCGCAGGCTTTTTTATTTTCCTCTGTCTCAATCATGAATCGTTCTCATTCGCCTTTCCACAATGGCCTCCCATTCTCTAAAATCGAGCGATCCCGATTCACCAACGTCTGCAATGCCTGTTTAATGGCTCTGCCATCCCAAGACTCTGACTTCTCATTCCAGATTGTGTGAACGCAGTATTTTTTATCTGGCAGCATCTGACCTATGTCCAATGAGAAAACGGAAGGCATTATTATCCGACTGGCTGATTTCAGCGAGTCCAGCAAAGTCATTACCTGGTTTACCCGGGATTTTGGTAAGACTGCGAGTTTGGCGAAAGGTGCGAAACGGCTGAAAAGTGCCTTCGAGGCTGCTATTGACTTGTTGGCCACTTGTCGGATAGTCTTCATCCGAAAATCTTCCGGCGGGCTCGATATTTTGACCGAAGCCCAACTCGTGAATCGTTTTCGCCCTTATCCTGGAAGTCTTTCCAACCTGTATGTGGGCTACTACATTGCCGAATTACTGGATGCTCTGACCGAGGAATACGATCCTCATCCCGAGTTATTCGATGCGGCGTATGCAGTATTGCTTGAACTACAGGAACATGATGATTTTCAGAAAGCGTTGATAAAATTTGAGTTAACCATGTTAAATGAGATCGGCCAACTTCCTCAGTTCGAGTACTGTGCTGGATGCAGTCAGGAATTAGGGCAGTCGGAATCTTATCTCTATGACGCCAATAACGGTGGATTGTATTGCCAGCATTGTGAACAACAGCGACACGGAAATGTGCGCGTCTCACGAGGCACAATGACGGTACTGCAAAAACTGTTAGACGAACATACACAACTATCCCAGCGATTGAACTTATCCCTTCAACAACAACGAGAGATTCGACAACTGCTGACCACAACCATGTCTCATATCCTGGGGCGCCGTCCCAAAATGGCACCCTACCTGCAACTATAAACACTTCATTTCCCTCAGGTGGAAGTCAGGGATGACCATGTCCACTTATAAATTACAAAATCAATGTCCCTCTGTGACTCGCAGCGCGTGCCTTTGCCTGGCTCTGGTGCTCTGCGGATTGCTGCCGGGCTGCGCGATGTTTGGCGAACGCTCTTCAGATTTCGCAGCATTGAAGCCTCCCTGGTCAAAAAAGAGCGTGACCGATGATCCTTCGATTGAAGGTGTTCACGGACCGATGCAGCGCGTCATGCAGACGGCACTCTGGAATAAGAAAAAGAACTCTACGTTTATTGAGCCAGCGGTAGGTGCAGCGGAATATAAGCAGGCCAATGAAAAATTCCAGGCGAAAGAATATAAAGCGGCTGAGAAGGAATTCAAAGCCATCGTCAAGAAATACAAAAATGATCCGATCAAAGAAGACGCTCAGTTTATGATCGCGGAATGTCAGTATGCACAGAAAAAATATTCCTGGGCTCAAGACAGCTACGATAAACTGCTGATTGATTTTCCCTCGACCCGGCATCTGGACCAGACAACCAAACGATTGTTTTCAATCGCCCGTTACTGGTTGCAGGAACCGTCGATTGTGAAAGGCAATGACATTCAACAGGTCAACCTGGAAGAACCTGGATCAGAAACACCGGAAATTCCCAGTGATGGTAAACAACGCAAATCGCGCTGGGCACTGGTTCCTAACTTTTTCGATCGTACGCGTCCTGTATTCGATACTGAGAACCGGGCACTGGAAGCACTCAAATCGATCTGGCTCCATGACCCGACTGGGCCTTTGGCAGATGATTCATTGATGCTGACTGCCAGCCACTATCTGAAAAAAGGGCGGTACATGGATGCCGACCGTACTTTCAGTCTACTGCGAGAAGAATATCCCAAAAGCCCTCATCTGGAAGACGCATTCAAGCTGGGCACACACGTGAAACTGATGTCCTATCAGGGACCCCAGTATGATGCGACCGTGCTGACGGATGCGGGAGACCTGAAAGAAACTACGATGCGTCTCTTCCCGAATGCAGAACAGGCACGACTCAAGGAAGAGCTGAAAAAAATTGAAAAGGCTAAAGCCAAGCGAGACTGGGAAACCGTTCAATATTGGATGCGTCGCGGTAAACCAAAATCAGCAGCCATTTATTGTAACCTGCTAATTGAAAATCACCCCACTTCTCAATTCTCCAATCAGGCGCGAGAATTACTGGCAGAACTGGGGGAAGAGAATACCAACCATCTTTGGGCAAATTATGCGACGCCGAAAAAGATGGTACAGCAGCAACCGGAGCCGAAACGATCATTCGTTCCAGGACTACCCGGGTTTGGAAAAGCGGATGAACCAACCCCGGCAAAAAGAAGACCAGCACCACCGGCGAGGCAGGAGCTGGAACCACCGGCTCGTTTGAAACTGGATGGATTTGGGGAGCCGATTCGTAAAATTCCGCTGGAAGAAGAATCGGAACCAGCAAGAATTAAACTATAAGTTACGTGATGACGTGGCAGAGACTCTGTTTTCTGTTGAATAAATACATGGTACGTATCGTGGTAAATTTGTTACTGCTGTTACTGCTGTCGATAGACCTGACAGGCTGTGGTTACACGGTCGGTAATTCTTATCAACAGGATGTGCAGACCGTTTACGTCCCCATTTTTGAAAATAATACTTTTCGTCGTGGATTCGAATATCAGCTGACCGAAGCCGTCCAGCAGAGAATTCAGTCTCGAACTCCCTTTCGTCTGGCGAAAGGCATCGAAGCTGATACCCGACTCAGCGGCAGGATTAAGCAGATTAATAAAAGCGTCTTAGGAACAACACAAAATAACGACCCACGAAACCTGAACCTGCAATTTGTCGTTGAGGTAACCTGGGAAGACATGCGAAGCGGACAAATTCTGTCTCAGCAGGAGGTACCGATCACTCCGGATGTGGTCAATTTAGTCTCTCAGGCTTCGTTTGCACCGGAAGTCGGGCAATCTTTGGCCACAGCGACCAAAACCGCCACAGACAGTTTAGCAAACCAGATTGTCCAATTAATGGAAGCTCCCTGGTAAACTGACATGACATAGACACAAACACGGATAGTCAGGAATTTTCTTTCCTGCTAAACTAAGACCACATGTGGTCGCAAGACATTTCAGAACGATCAATAACAAAATAACCCCCCACCTCACTAAATCAACCTATCTTCTTCAATAGCACGGATTGCTATCACATATCGGGCCTCAAGCCAGTGGATCTGGCTCGTCGATCAATCAGACCGGCAATTCAGGGAAGGATTTGGATTACAAATGAAATCGAAACTGGTTTTACAGCAAAGAGTGCTCGTTTTAACCTGCTGTACCGCATTGATGCTACTGCTGATGAACAACGAGTCACAGGCACAACTGGAACAACGGAAACCACGTCCCAATCCTGCAGATGCCGTCCTCAAGGTGCAACAGTTGCCTCCCGCGCTAGAACAGATTTTGAAGAATTGGGAAACCCATTCGAAAAAAATCGAAAAGCTGGAAGGCAACCATGTCCGGCTCTGGTATGACGATGTGTTTCAAATGGAAAAACGATCAGAAGGGAAGTTCTATTATGAACAGCCCGATAAAGGCCGCATCGATATCACCGGTATGGAAATCAAAAAAGGTGCGGTCAGTGACAAAAAGAATGCGGAAGGCAAGCCGTACCAGTTGAAGCCCGGTGAAAATGAACGCTGGATCTGTGATGGGGCGAGAATATTTTCCATCAATGAAGATGAAAAGTCTTATGAAGTTTACCCGATTCCTTTGGGCCGTCGCGGTGAGAACATCATGGAAGGCCCCCTCCCCTTCCTGTTTGGAATGCCGGCTGAGACCGCTAAAAAACGTTATTTTCTGCAGTTAGTGGCTAACTCTCCAGAACAGATCGTCATCGCCGTCAAGCCCCGTCGTCGTGCTGATGCGGCGAACTATAGAGAAGCAAAAGTGATATTAAATCCTAAGACCTATCTACCAAACGCAGTACTGCTGGTTCATCCTGGGGGAAACCAGTCTACCGTATATGTGTTTAAGAATGTGGTAGCCAATAAAAGCAGGGGAATCATCACCAAAATATGGGGCAATGATCCATTTAAACCCGACTTGGATGACTATCAACTGCAGGGGAAAGTCGCTGCGGTAGCGCAAGGGCCGAATCCCCCACAAGTGGCTTTCAAAGTACCTTCCACGATCGGCAGAGATTATAAGGCAGCGCAAAAAATATTAATTCAGATGGGTTTTAAACCAGAAGTCCATCCGGGGAATCCTGCACAAAATCCGGGAGAGCGCAAGTATCACGTCTATCGACAGAAGCCACAGCCCGGAACAGCAGCCAAAAAAGGTGACACCATTCATCTTCTGTTATATACAGATCCGAATGCAGCGAAAAATTAATTATAGCTGAATTACAGAGACGCGGGACCTTTAAGGCTCCTGGGATTCGTCCCAGGAGCCTTAATTATTTCGAGCACGCATCGCACGCTGGATATCCATGCGTGCGGAATCTTTTTTGAGCTTCTCACGTTTGTCGTGCAGCTTGCGACCTTTGGCAATTCCCAGTTTCACTTTCACTAACCCGCGCGTGAAATAGACGGTTAACGGAATCAGTGTCAGACTGGATTTTTCGCTTTGTTCTGCAAATTTCTTGATCTCAGATTTTTTCATCAACAACTTGCGGGGACGTCGGGACTGATGATTCATTGTGTTGGCCTGAGGATACAGGGCAATATCACAATTATAGAGCCAGACTTCGCCATCCTGCATTCGCGCAAAACCTTCTTCAATGGAAATCTTGTTTGCGCGAATACTTTTGACTTCGCTGCCCGCCAGCACAATGCCGCAGTCCAGCGTATCCAGAATCTCGTAGTTGTGCCGCGCTTTACGATTCTGGCAAACAGTGCGCGAATTTGGGTCTTCCTTCGACGCTTTCTTTTTTCCTTTTTTACCCATTGCCAAAATCTCCAACCGGCAATATGCCGGGACTACAGCTTCAATTCTTTAACGCTCACTGATTTGAATAAAACAGGGGCTAACACAGTTCACCGTTCAGAACCGACACGTCTTCCAGCGGGAAGGTTCAGTTGAAAAGCGACCCTAATGACTCTCTGGTCTTACCTGCACCTGAAGTGCTCCCAGCATGCGGGTAATCTGTTTTTCTTTCTTGGAAATGAAAGGTACATTGTCCAGCACTATCGCGCGAGGCTCATTGCGGGGATGCAGCACCAGCCGACCTGATCGTAACAGGATGTACTCAAAAATATCGCTGATCTCTTTATCAATTTTCAAATTCGGTGCCGAAAACCGTTCCAGATCACTTAAAAAACCATGGTGATGCAGCAACTCATTGCCTTTGACTTCCCAGTAGTCAAAACGCACACTGATTCCCACGCCGACAAAAATCAATCCCAGGATGCCGGAGAACATCCAATACATTTGGGAATTAGCCCAGGGACGTAGACTTTTCAAAAAATTAGTCAGGGCAGGCACAATGTCAGGATTGAATCGCAGTAGCATCCAGATCCCCATAAAGATCGCCACACCCAGAAAGAACAGTGTCAGTGATGTGGTGCGCGGGAAGTCAAACGCCAGCACCGTGATATTCAATCCAAACACGACCAGGAAAATCAAAGCCATGACTTCCGCCATGTGCTCGCGGTTACCGCCAATGTGGGCAGATTCTCCTGCAATCGACATGAAGATCGCAGCCACAATCGACATGATCAATGTTGGATAGAGAAAGACAATTTTGGGATACGAAATCAAATAGATACTGGATGGCGTATCATTATCAGAACCTGGATTGGTTTCCTGCTCTTTGCTTGTGTTGGAATCATCGGCCATTATCGAATCCCTTATCTGTAATCGCGTGTTGACGAAATTGTATTCCAGGCACATTCCGGACTCTGAATCTTATGAAACGGACTTCTAACGGAAATGGATCACAAAACCAGTGACAAATTTAAGAATTAGAAGTGATTTCCGCGATGGCATCGAAAGACACAAATCGTTTCTGGAATTCAGATTAACTCTTTGTCAGTCACAGCGGCCTGAACGGCAATAGTAGACGTGATCAAACAGGACTTCAAGCCTGATACCAGTCTGGAGCGTCACTTCGAACCCGGAAACAGAGCAATCCAAACGTTGCTTTCAGCCTGTGCTCACTTAACAATGGCACGGTGCGCTTGTGTCCTAAAGTAGCGAAGGTATCTGAAAATCGGTCTATTTTGTATAAAATATATAAAGAAAAATATATATAATATATGAAAATCAAAAGTAAGGACTTATCAGGCTTTCGGTTCCGTGGTAAATATTAATGTATGAGAAAACGACTATTTCAAATAATTCGTGCTACTTCCGTCTTCGGGCTTGGTTTTCTGCTGCTGATTGCTGCGCCGTTATTACCTGCCGCCGACAAGGTAGATTACTTAAAAGAGATCAAACCGATCTTTGCTGAGAAGTGTTATGCCTGTCATAGCTCGCTCAAGCAGGAAGCCGAGTTACGCCTGGAAACGCGCGAACTTATGCTGAACGGAGGCGACAGCGGTTCGGTTCTCAAGCCGGGCAAACCAGCACAGAGCCTGATACTCGAGCGGATTCTCGCCAAAGAAGACGAACAAATGCCGCCGCCGGAAGAAGGTTCCCGGCTGACGGATCATGAAATTACTTTGATCAAAGCCTGGATCGCACAAGGGGCTATCACACCAAAAGAAGAAATCCCCGGCAGTCCTAAAGATCACTGGGCGTTTCAGCCACCGGTCAAAGCAAAGATACCGGGTGATTCTACAACGCAAAATCCGATCGATGCCTTTCTGGAAGCACAGCGACAGAAACAGGGTATTGTCACTGTAAGTCCTGCATCCAAACGGGTCTTATTACGTCGTGTTTATATCGATCTGATCGGTTTGCCGCCTACCCAGGAAGAGCTACGGAATTTTGTGAATGATTCTGACAAGGACGCATATCAAAAAGTCGTACGCAAACTGTTAGCAAGTCCTCAGCATGGTGAACGTTGGGGGCGGCACTGGATGGATATCTGGAGATATACTGACTGGTACGGCTTAGGCAAACAGCTTCGCTATAGTCAGAAACATATCTGGCATTGGCGTGACTGGATTGTCGAGTCCTTAAATCGTGATAGCAGTTATGCCGAGATGGTACAGGACATGTTGGCCGCCGATGAACTCAAGCCGACCGATCATGAAGCCCTGCGTGCCACCGGATTTCTGGCGCGGCATTACTATCTGTTCAACCGCACGACCTGGCTCGACAGTACTCTGGAACATACATCCAAGGCGTTCCTGGGGCTGACTATGAATTGTGCCAAATGTCACGATCACAAATACGATCCGTTGACGCATCAGGATTATTATCAGATGCGGGCGATTTTCGAACCGTATCAGGTTCGCCTGGATGCGCTACCTGGCGAGACCAATCTGGAGAAAAACGGTTTGCCCCGCATCTTTGATGCACATGCTGACGCGAAAACCTATCTGCATATTCGCGGTAACGAAAAAGAGCCTGATGAAAGTCAGGAAATGCAGCCGGCTCCCCCTGAGCTGTTTACCTTCGATGTCTTCAAAGTCTCTCAGGTCAATTTGCCCCCCGAGGCACATCATCCCGGGATTCGGGATTTTGTACTCAAGGATCAACTCAAAGCGGCAGACGTCAAGATCGCGACTGCTGAGAAATCAGCGCAGCAGGCAAAACAACAGCTGGCGAAGCTGGAACAGGCGGCACAAACCGAACTGGTTCAGCAGAAGAATCCGATTAAAGTACTCCCGTTTCTGATAGATGATTTCAAGACTGCCCAACCAGAACTCTGGACGATGGGACCCGGTCAATGGGCCTTTCAGGAAGGGAAGCTGATTCAGACCAAAACCGGTTACGGCCGCGCCTACCTGCGTACGAAACAGGACCATCCACAAAATTTCAAAGCGACCTTCAAATTCAAAACGACGGGCGGCGACAAATGGCGTTCGGTCGGGTTGGCCTTTGATGTCACCGAGAAACGGGAGAAGATGATTTATCTGAGCGCGGTACAGCCGGGCTCGAAGTTGCAGGTTTCCTATAACGAAGGTTCCAAATCAGTTTATCCTGCCGAAGCACGGCATGGATGTGAAGTCAATCTGAACGAGCCCTACGAACTCGAAATTAAGGTTCGAGACCAACTGGTCAATGTCGCCTTGAATGGTGAGCATGCGATTTCCTATCGCCTGCCGCTCCAGCGCGAGTCCGGAAAAATTGATCTGCTGGCGTTCGATGCGGCGGCTGAATTCGAGATGATCAATGTCAGTTCGCTGTCAGCTGATGAAGAGATGATTGAAGGCAAACAGACTATGAAACCGTCGTTAGCTCTGGCGAAAGCAAAGTCCAAAGCAGCCACACTCTCATTGCAAACAGCACAGCTTTCAAAAGCGGCACTGCAAACTGCCTTCGCAGCCGATAAGGCTCAATACGCAAAACTCCCAGAAGCGAAACAGACAGAATTAACACAGGCTGCCGCTTTGGCAGCTCGGAAATATGAACTGGCACAAGCAGAAGAGAAGCTGGCGAAAGCCGAAGAGAAGTTAGAAGCAGCAACTGGTGCCGCAAAGAAAAAAGTCGAAAAAGAAATTGCGGCTGCGAAAAAACAGCTCGCAACGGCAAAGCAGGCGCTGAATAATCCGGGCGAGAAATACACGCGCGTGCGGGCATCACTCAAAGCACTTGAAGGACCGGCTGAAAAAGAGGCTTCCCGATTGCAGCCCTATCCCCAAACCAGCACGGGACGTCGTGCCGCGTTTGCCCGTTGGGTAACACATCGTCAGAATCCATTGACGGCCCGCGTCGCTGTGAATCATATCTGGTTACGGCACTTTGGTCAGCCATTGGTAGAGGATGTTACCGATTTCGGACTGCGTTCCAAACAGCCGTTGCAGCATCACTTGTTGGACTGGCTCGCAGTGGAGTTCATGGAACACAACTGGAGTATGAAACATCTGCATGAGTTGATGACCACTTCCAAGGCCTACCAACTCAGTAGTTCCACAATTGGTGCCGATCAGCGAACACAGAAGAAAGATTCGGAGAACCATTACTACTGGCGACATAATATAGTGCGGATGGAATCTGAAATCATTCGAGACAGCCTGCTCCATCTGGCTGGCGAGCTCGATCTGACCAGAGGGGGGCCGACCATTGATCCGGCGAAAAACCCCGACAGTAAACGCCGCAGTATGTATTTTACGACGTCTCGTGATGCTAAGGATAAGTTCCTCAGTATGTTTGATGCCGCAGATATCTTTGCCTGCTATCGTCGCAATGAAAGCGTGGTGCCTCAACAGGCATTAGCACTGGCCAACAGCAAGGTCTCTTTGCAGATGGCGCGGAAAATCAGCGAGCAGATTCGTAAAGCACATCCCGAACTCAGTGATCAAGAATTTGTTAAACATGCCTATGAGAAAATTCTATGTGTAGAACCCACGCCTCAGGAACTGGCAATTTGTCTGACTGCATTGACTGAAACACAGTCTGTATTGAAAACGGCAAAAAACAAGAATTCCGTTTGGCGATCCCGGGAAAACCTGGTTCACGCCTTACTCAACCATAACGATTTCATCACGATACGATGAAGGTGCGTCATGAATATACAAAATGATTTTCAGAATTCCTCCAGCGGTCTGCCACGTCGCAATTTCCTCACGAGTCTGAGCTCCGGGCTTGCTGGGATTTCACTGGCTTCGCTGTTGCAGGATGAAGAGCGTGCCCAGGGGGCAACGGCACACGTTCCCCCCAATGGAAAAGCGCATTTTCCTCCCAAAGCAAAAAGTGTGATCTGGTTGTTCATGCGGGGGGGCGTCAGTCATATGGAAAGCTTCGACCCCAAGCCAATGCTGACCAAATATGCGGGGAAATCGATCAGCGAAACCCCCTGGAAGAGCGTGCAGGAATCGGAAAAATTGAAACGGGTCCGCGTAGTCGTCGTGAACGACGCCAACGGACAGCAGCGGAACAAGGTGTATCCACTGCAGGTCGGTTATAAAAAATATGGTGAGAGCGGGATCGAAGTCAGTGATTGGTTCCCACATATCGGCGGCTGTGTAGATGACATCTCCATTGTACGTTCCATGTGGACAACCGATGATAATCACGGCGCGCAGGTTCAGTTCCATTCCGGCCGTCACATGCTGGATGGGCGAGTGCCGACGATTGGGGCCTGGGTCAATTATGGACTCGGATCACTGAATCAGAATTTGCCGCAGTTTATCAACATGGGGCCGCGTTATTTTGATGTAAGAGACGGGCATTACCTCGGCCCCGCTTACGATTCGGTTCCTTTGAAAGTGGACCCGAAGAACCCCCTGCCTTACGCTAAGCCGGAACTGGATTTGAGTGACGCAGAACAGAAAATTGAGTTCTCACTCATCAATCAGTTGAACCGTCTAAATGCGGAAAAGTATCCAAACGACAGCACGCTTCAAGCCCGAATGAAATCATACGAACTGGCTTTTCGTATGCAGACAGCGGTGCCTGAAGTCATCCAGTTCGACCAGGAAACCAAAGAGACACAGGATCTCTATGGCTTGAATAATCCCGCGACGAAGCCGTTTGGTATGCAGCTTCTGGCCGCGCGCCGGTTTGTCGAGAAAGGCGTGCGGTTCATTCAGATTATGCACGGTTCAGGAGCCGCCGGTGCTTGGGATTCGCATTCTAATCTGAAAGCAAGTCACTCCAAGCTGGCAATGCAGGTCGATCAACCGGCGGCTGGTTTGTTAAAAGACTTGAAACGCAGAGGTCTCTTGAAAGATACGATTGTTGTGTTCGCAACCGAATTCGGTCGGACCCCCGGTTCGCAAGGGAGTAACGGCCGCGATCACCATCCGTACGGCTTTTCCATCTGGATGGCCGGCGGTGGTCTTAAGGGCGGAGTTGCGCATGGCACGACCGATGAACTCGGCTTCCATGCAGAAGAAAATCCCCATTATGTGACCGATGTGCATGCCACGTTGATGAAACAGCTGGGGCTGAATGCCCGGCGTCTGGAAGTACCCGGCCATAAACGAATTGAAATGGACTTCGGTCATCCAATTGATGGTATTATCGCCTAGCCCGAATTTATTCTGAAGTGAATGTTTCGGTTTCGTTGAATGCGGTCTGCTCTGTATAATGAATCTTTGTGACACCAATTTCACAGATGGATTCTCTTTACCATACAGCAGATGCGAAAGGCTTCTCCATGTTTCGGCTCAAATGTCTTGTTCTGGCTCTGATTCCGTTCCTGTTCCTGATCGGGAAAGAATCCGCTTCGGCGAAAACGTACCGGGTCTATTTTCTGGGTGGCCAGTCCAATATGGACGGTTACGGATATGTCAAAGATCTGCCCCAGGATCTCAAGCAGCCGGATTCGGGAGTGATGATTTTTCACGCGAACCCGGCTCCCGATGGTGTGCCCGTGGATGGTCGTGGTATCTGGGCTCCTTTACAACCGGGGCATGGAGCCGGCTTTAAATCGGATGGGAAAGCGAATACTTATTCCAACCGTTTTGGTGCTGAACTGACATTTGCAAAAACACTCAAAGAACTCGCACCGGAAGAAAATTTCGCCTTGATCAAAATTTCGCGGGGCGGGACTTCCATTGCCGTCGAGGCGGCAGGGAATTTCGGTTGCTGGGATCCTGATTTCGAAAAAGGGAGCGGCAAAGGACAAGGCATCAATCAATATGATCATTTTCTGGCAGGCATGAAGCGGGCACTGCAGACGCGGGATATTGATCAGGACGGCGAAGCAGATACCCTGGTTCCCGCGGGCATTGTCTGGATGCAGGGAGAGAGTGACGCCTACTACTCCGAAGAAATTGCCCGGCAGTATGAAGCCAACCTGAAGCGGCTGATGGACTTAATTCGCGCGACGATGTTGACAGATGACCTGCCTGTGGTGATTGGCCGCATTTCGGATTCAGGCGATAATCCGGAGGGAAAGGTCTGGAAGTATGGCGAGATCGTGCGAGCCGGTCAGGCGGCGTTCGTAGAAAAAGACAAACGTGCAGCGCTCGTGACGAGTACCGATGGTTATGGTTATTCAGATCGTTGGCACTATAATTCAGAAGGTTATCTGGATTTAGGCAGGAAATTTGCCCAGGCCCTATGGAAACTCCCTCAGGAATAATACTATTCTGCAGAGAGTGATCAGTGTCTCCTTTGTGTTCTTCGATAGAAATTGTGATTTAGGTATCAAAATGAAACCGGAACTTCTTTCACCGGCCGGCACGCGCAAGGCCATGCAGTATGCGTATGCATTCGGAGCGGATGCCGTTTATGCTGGACAGCCCCGCTACAGTCTGCGTGTTCGCGAAAATGAATTCAACAAACTGGAAGTGATGGCGGAAGCCGTCGAAGAAGCACACAGGCTAGGCAAGAAGTTTTATATCGCCAGTAACATCGCGCCGCACAACTTGAAGGTGCGCAGTTACCTGAAGAACATGGAGCCGGTAATCGACATGAAACCGGATGCCTTGATCATGTCCGATCCGGGACTGATCATGATGGTCCGGGAACGTTGGCCTGACGTTCCCATCCATTTGTCCGTCCAGGCGAACGCCGTCAATTATGCCACAGTCAAGTTCTGGCAGAAATTTGGCCTGACGCGCATTATTCTTTCCCGAGAACTCTCCATCAAAGAGGTTGCTGAAATTCAGGAAGAGTGTCCTGATATGGAACTGGAAGTCTTCGTGCATGGAGCACTCTGCATTGCCTATTCCGGGCGGTGTCTACTGTCTGGGTATATGAATCATCGGGATTCGAATCAGGGAAACTGCACCAATGCGTGTCGCTGGGACTACAAAGTCAATGAAGCCGTCCAGACACTGGAAGGGGATATCGTCCTCAAAAATCCTCCCCCGCCGAAAAGTCAACAACAACTGCCGATTGTGGATCAGGTCTTTCTGCTGGAAGAACCACAGCGACCTGGCGAGTATATGCCTGCTTACGAGGATGAGCATGGTACCTACATTATGAATTCCAAAGACCTGCGCGCAGTGCAGCATGTAAAAACTTTCAGCGACATGGGCATCAGCTCGCTGAAAATTGAAGGACGTACCAAATCCTTCTTTTATGCCGCCCGCACCGCACAGGTTTATCGCAAAGCCATTGATGATGCTGCCGCGGGTATTGAATTCAATGACAATTTACTGGAGATGCTCGACAGCCTTTCTAATCGTGGTTACACGGAGGGTTTCTTCCAGCGACATGCCTCGGAAAGTATGCAGAATTATGAGCATGGTCGTTCAATGGCCAATCAGCAGCAGTTTGTCGGCGATATCATTGATCGTGACGAGGACGGTTTGATAGTGGATGTCAAAAACAAGTTCGGCCTGAACGATGAACTGGAATTGATGACCCCTGCCGGCAATACCGTCTTTCAATTGAAAGCATTGCTAGACAAGAAATCGGCGTCGGTCGATGTCGCGCCCGGAAGCGGGCATGTCGTCAAGATCCCGATTAGCGAGAATCAGCTTGAGGACAGCGCGGGACAACTCAGTGATTACGATCAGCAGTTTGCGTTACTTATGAAATCGGTCAGGACGCCCGCCCAAACCTCTCTGGCTTAGCGAATGTGCTATTTACCGGCAGTCGCAACGGTCAGTTCATTCTTGACCTTGCGCACGCCCGGTTCCAGCATCGCCAGAAACTCGACCAGTTTCTTAGCACCCGCAGTATCGACCTGACCTCGTAGTGTCACACTGCGGTCTGCGTTGACTTCGAACTGCACGCCCCGTAATTTTTCGTTACGTTCTTTGATGCGGTCAAATGAATGGCCCATCGAGGTTTGCACATTGCTGAGTGGAAGCGGTGGTGCTGTAAACGCAACACGCATTTGGGGACGGAAGGCGGGAACTTTGGGGCCCGTTTGCCCGGCATTGAACTGGTTCTGGGTAGATCCTCCAGTGTTGGCACGATTAAAATTGCGCCCCTGACCAGCATTATTAGCCGCGTTCTGTGCGTTACTCCGTCCAATGAATGAATTCTGGGCGGCGTCGGAACGGCCAATGAAGCCATTCTGAGGTGTCAGATTTTGCACCGTTCCCATGGTTGTCAGACCGAACTGCGAATTTCCTGTTCCGCGATTGCCGGAGTTGGCATTTCCAATTGTGGTTCCCGTATTTCCCGAAGTCTGTGATGAACTGCTGCTGGACAGAGTTTGTACTTGCGCTTCTGTTTGTTTGGTGATCCCAAGAGTGAAACACGCGCAAACTGTTACGCAAAAAACGGTTGTAAAAAGAGAGCGTGCCATGATTTTCCCCGAAACAGAAGCCAGAACGGAACGAACCCGTATCATTCCTAATTATAACATCGACATTTAAACGTGGAAGTAAATAATCTGTTTTCAAGTGGGGAATCACTTACTCACTGGGTGAATTTAAGCGAAACTGCCGGTACCTCGCGGATTGCTCAGGCGTATCGTTTTCCTGAAGCAGGCTGTTCATTCTCTCTACTGGTGCCTGAATTTGATCATTCAGGAGGCTGCTTAGCTGTTGTTCCAGTCGACGGATGCGTTCGTCCCGTTCATCCGATGAAGGCACGCTGACTTCCGCACTGACTTGCTGAATTTCGTTTCGCTGTTCCGCAGCTTGATTTGCCCGTGATTCCAGAAGTTCCGATGAGAGTTCCAGACGTTTTCCCTGTGCCCGCCGCGCCAACGTTTCTACGAGTACATTTTGTTTCGGGGCAGGTTTCTCTTGAGCCAGAGGCTGTTCTGCCGCTTCGGGAGTTTTGCCTTCCAGTTTGACGGAGATCATTCGCGAATAAATCTCAGGCGAATTCTTCTGAGTTAATTGCACACGCAAAGCACATTCTGCCTGATCTCTTCCTTTTCGCACGTAGGGGATAAACACCTGGTAAGCGGGGCCCAGCGTTGATTCCACTGCATGAACCTGCCAGGCACCTGCATCAAATTTGTATTGATGGATTGGTTTATTCTGTTCGTTCGCAGATCCCTGGTCATCGTAGAGATGAATCATGACCTCACCTTTTACATAAACGGGTGAGGAGTTGTTGTGTTGAAAAAACAAGAGCTGTCCTGCAAATCCGCGCGTCGGCATTCCGTCTACGCCTTTTCCGTCAGCAGCCTCCCAGAGCGCGACAATTTCCACAGCCGGTTTTTTGGGTGTAGCAAAATTTTTGGCGCCCTTCCAATCCCAGGTAGACAACGCCAGGCTCGTACATCCGGAACTAGAAGTCGAAAGTAATAAGAGCAATGCTAATAGTCGAACAGGCACGATCAGATGTTTCATTGTTTAATCTCGTCCCCAATAAGGAAATTTCGCTTGAAATCGCTTTTGTTTAACCGGTTTTTTCGGAGAACGAATGGATTGTTGTTTCTCGTAATTGATTTGCTGAATTACTCCTTCCGAATTCGGATTGGACATCACATCCGGATTCAGATTGGTTTGTGGCATCACGGTGGTCGGAATTGCTTCCAGCATACCATCGCCCTCAGGCACAAACTCTGGTTCTCCCGGAGGGACCGCAAAAATAGGTCCCTGCATCTCTTCTGCTTTCTCAACCGGCAGGTGAATGCGTTCTGCTTCGACCTGCTTAATGAATTCAGAATCAGCGTCGTTTCGAATGATGCGTGGTGTCAGGAAGACCAGCAATTCTTTCCGACGCGTGGAAGTGTAGTCATAGCGGAAAGGAATTCCCACGAGCGGAATGTCACCCAGCCAGGGGACTTTGCGTTCAATGGTCGTATCAGATTCGGTAATCATTCCCCCCAGGACAACGGTTTGCCCGTTGGGAACACTGACTGTCGTTTGAACCTGTGTAATATTCTTGATCGGAGATTCCACGACGTTCCCTGTGGTGGCATCAGTGAAGATGGGAACGCTTTGACCATTGAAATCACTTTTCTCAGCCTGCGTTTCCATCACGATATTGCCATCAGGACTGATGCGGGGGGTGACCGTCAGAATAATCCCGGCTTCCGACTGTTCGATCACAGGATTAGCAGAGCCGACAGCAGTCACAGACACACCATTGACAACGGGAACAATCTGACCAACCTGGATCTGAGCTGTCACATTATCCACGGTTCGAATCTGCGGACGACTCAAAATCTGCACGTTCCGTTTGGCTGCCAGAGCGCGAATTAGAATACTGACCGATTCGGAACTGGCAGAAAGTACCAGCCCCCCGAATCCAAGATCACTGTTCCCACGTTGAAGCGAGAAATTGCTCAACGCCTGACCTGCGGTATCGCCAACGTTATTTGTGTTGTTCGTTCCCAGCGGGTTGACACTGTTAAACAGGAATCCGGGAGTTGCTTCCTGAGACACAATCGTTTGATTGGTTTGCGTGACGTTGTTCTGTCCGGTGACAGTCTGTTGAACGGTTAATACGTTATCAATAATACTACGGTTAAAGAGCAGGGAATCCTGAATCCCCAGTTCGACTCCAAATTCATCATCATTATCCAATTCCACCTCGACGATCAGAGCCTGAATGATAACCTGAGGTGCTTCTTTGTCTAAATTTTTGACCAGATTGGAAATCTCTTCAAAAAATCGTGGGGTGGCACTGATGATGAGATTGTTATTGATTGGTTCAGGAACCACAATCACTTCCCGCTCGAGTAATTCGAAGCTACTGATCAGGTCCGGATCCTGAGCAATCAGCGCACGTTGTGTATCCAGGAACTCATTGATGGCTTCAGAGACATCTGCGACGGGTGTGTTTTTCAGTTGAATCACAGTCGTTTCCCGTTTGCGGCTGTCGGCACCATCCAGTTTGAGCAGAATGGCTTCGACGATCTGGAGCGCATCCGCGCCCCCTTGAGCGACAACGGAGTTCGTTCGACGATCGACGGTAAAACTTAATGGGATCAGATTACTGTTTGCATCATTCACGCCGGCAATTTGAATTCCCAAATCGGTCTCTTGATTCTCAGGTGCGAAAGTGGCTTGCAGCAGTGTGACCATGGATTGTGCATCAGCATTTTTCAAGGTAAAGACTTTAAGTTCTGCGACCGTTGAGACACGTTGATCAAATTGTTTGATTAATGCGCCGATGAGTTCCAGGCTGTCTTTAGGGGCAGTCACAACCAGAGTATTCGCACGAGGGTCAGCGATGACACGAATGTCAGCTAATAAACCTGATCTGAGTACACGGCTTTGACTTCCTTGCTGTGAAAGAAATTCCAGCACCACAGATCGTGCTTCCTGTAACTGCTGCGCTGCTTCTCCGCCGGCACCACCAATATTGGTTCCTAAACCCGATGTCTGTGCCGCTGCCGGATTTAATACACTTTGCAAAGTCGAATTCAATGTCTCTGCGAGTTCGGCGGCGATGGCGTTTGTCAATGGAAATATTTTGACGCGACTGACTGCTTTAGACTGGTCCTGATCAATTTTTTGGATCAGGGCTGCTACTTCCTGCATGTCACGCGGTTGTGCCTGGACGATGATTGAGTTTGTCCGAATGTTGGCAGAAACAATCACCCGTGTTCCCAGTCCGCCCCGTTCGTCATAAAATTCTGTCAATGTGGTTGCGACCTGACTGGCACTGGCACTTTTCAATTCAAATACGCCAAACTCGGTCTGCGGATTGACTGGTTGATCCAGTTCTTCCGCTAATTTGAGAATCGAAGGCATATCGGTATCAGGGGCCAGAATCAGCAAGGCATTCGGCTTGACCAGAGGAATAATTTTGATTTTCTGAATTTGTCCCTGAATGGCTCGTAGTTTGACAAGGTCTTCGTAAACTCCATTCAGTAAATCTGCGAGTGCCGTCGAGTTGACATGACGCAAATTCAATAAATGAATATCAGGACGGGTTCCTTCGCTCAGTTTTTCCAGCTCTTTGATGATTTTCATCAAAGCATTCACATCTTCGTCTTTTCCACGCAGGATCAGCACACCCAGGTCGGGCACACTTTCAATATTTACGTTGCCACTCAAGTCTTGTAATAACTCCGGCAGAGAGGGTTGCTTGACACCCTCAGCCGGTTTTTCTGCAGGTTGAGGTTGTTGTGTGTTTTGCACTGCATTTCCGGTCTGTGCATCATCGAAGGCGACTTGATCGACACGCTGTCTGAGGCGGTCAATCTGCTGATGACGCGAAGGCAGACGACGGTTGGAATAAGTATTGACTGACAAACCCTGTTGAGGGCTGCGGCGAGTGCTTTGTGCATTGGTCTGTTTGTGTAGCGTCTGTGCGACCTGACCAATCTGAGTAGAGCCTGTTACCAGTTGAATTGATTCTACTTTTCCACTGGCAGCCTGATCTAACTTCATCACGGTTGTTTTTAAAGCACGTGCTTTGGGAGCTGCCGCTTCGAAGATCAATTCATTATTTTGTTTGTCGAGTCCGACACGAAATTCAACTTGTGCCTGTACGATATTGAGTGATTCTTTTGTCTGATCATCAGTTAGACTGTTTTGATTTTGAGAATAGACAACGACTCCGGGTAAACCATTCGGGCCTTCTCCCTGCAATTCTGCACGCGATTCAAACGCATGATAAAACAGCCGCAGGATTTCGGTACTGTTTAAGGTTCGTGGTCGAACTGCAAACAGAGTCTGTTGTGGTTTTGAGGGTTGTTGCGGAAGTCGACGTGCACTTTTTTCAAAGGTTGCAGGAACGTCGACCGGATGTGCGGGAGCTTCAGAATGTTCTGCCTGTTCCACGTATTCGACTTGCCTGACTGTCTGTTTTTTCTTTTCTACTTCTTCGCGATGCTGTTTCCCGCTGGTCTGAACGGTGGCCCGTACATATCTCGGTTTGGCCTGTCGAAGATCGAGAACAATTAAGAACTGATCTTTTTGAAGTAATCGAAACCCCTTTGGTTCCAAGTCACGATTTAAAATCTGAAATGTTTCTTTTAAGGAGTGTGGTCTCTTATCAATGCGAGAATAAAAGCCTTTGGGAACCACATCCATGACCAGCGTTAACTGACTCTGCTCTGCTACCTGAGTCAGGACCTTTTCCCAGGTTGCCTGAACGTGATTTAATGAAATATCAGCGACTTCATTTGCTTGCTTCCGATTGCGTTTGATCTGCGCAGTAGGCTGGCTTTGATTCCCCGAGGTTGAACTGCTCTGATTCGATTGTGTATCGGATGACTTACGCAGACGGCTCCAAAAGCCGGGTTTGCTATCGGCGTAAGCAGAAATTGAAGGTCCGCACAACATGAGTGCTGCCAGCAGACACCGCAATTGCCTGGAAACAGTTCTGGTTAATCGTTTAAAAGACAGCAACGTTTCACCCCATAGATATCAGGAGTTAAATTCAGGAATTGAAGCCAAGGAGTGTGGACGTATCTCAAGCGAGATCATCTCCGACAGAATCCCTACAATCGTTAATATCGGCAAAGTTTGACATTTTTATTGAACAAAGGTTTTAGATTTATAAAGAAAAATCGAGTTTTTATGACAGGGTGGTGTGTTTCTAACCTCATGATAACAAAGGGGATGCGCATAATGGTTCTCGGCCGAGCACTTCAATGAAGGCGGTTACCGTAGTGGATTAGTTGGTAAAATGAGACAGACGGGGTGTCTAAGTGAAATGGGGTGGGTGTCGTTTTTGAATTGTGAGAAGAGAGACGCTAATTCAACACAGGAACTCCCGTCAGGTTTCGCAAAGATCTGAAGTTTTCCCCCAGCGAGAGCATCCACTGTTTACCGTCGATTTCCAGTATGACGTGATTTTCTGTAATTGATTTCACGACAGCACTGATTTCAGCCACGTTGATTTTATCGCCGGTATGCACTTCCTGTTTCTGGTTGGTGGCTCGGTTGCGAATCCAGGCGACTTTTTTGCCATCGAGATCGATGCTGCCTGTCAGGAAAGTGAAGAATGCATCATCCAATGCAACTTTGATATTGATCTGTTTTGATGAGGAAACCGGGGGGATACCTGAATCGGAAACCGTTACGGTAATCGGATACTCTTTTAACTCCATTGTTGCAGGCGGAGTCCATTTGAGTTCACCTGTTTCAGGATTGATGCTGACACCGACTGGAGCGCCAGGCCCTAATGTAAAATTGAGTTTTTGTGGTGGGAGATCGACGTCTGTCGCTTTTACAGTCAAAGACATTGGTTGTGTCTGATACGCGGTCGTCGAACTGACGACTTCAATTTGAGGAGGCGTGTTCTTTTCCAGAAACTCGATCTGAAATAAAGTTTCAACGCTCTGTTCTCCCTGCTTAGCATTCACGATAACCGGATATACCCCCGGCTTCTGCTCTTTATCCGGGGACCACTTTAACTTACCCGATTCAACAACCAGACTTGGCAATTCTGTGATGACAGACAAAATAGGGGCCTTGAGACCAGGGTTCACACCCTGCAGAGGTAGATTTAGATCCAGAGTATTTCCTCGAACGATAGTCTGATTGGAAATATCCTTCAGTTCCAAATTGTAGATTTTGTCAGGAATTGGTTTGGCAAACGGACTGGATGCGGCGATCAAACCATAATCGAAAACGGCCTGCAGATATTGAGGGGCCTGGGTAACCGTAGCACCTTTCTTATGAGTAGCCTGTTTGGTGTTGAGCACGCCGCGTTGAACCGTCCAGTCTCCAGCAGCATGACTGGTGACGTTGAGAAGCTCCTGATCAATTTTTACAAGGAAGCTCTGTCCGAGTGGAAAATATTTGGCACTGAGTACTTTGATCACCTGTGCGTCTTCCGTAATTGGTTGTTCTAGCTTTGTACTGCCTTCTAAATACTGGTTCAAAGGTGCCAGTTCGACAGGAGTCCCTGTTTCATATCGGGCAGGAACGGTTAGATCGGCGCCCCGAACGATGGTCCAGGTATTTCCAGAGACCTCACTGACAGTCAGAAATTCCTGACCAATGCGAATGCGAAACGGCGTCTCTTTGGGAAAATCGATCGTGTCCTGGACTTTCATTTTGGTTTCATCAAAATTCAGGTTGGAGGATAGTTTTGCACGTGGGAACAACTGCTCGCGCGGCTTCGCTTTGGTTAACGCCAACCCTTCAGCGGTCAGTTTGATTTCGAGTTGATCCGATTTACCAGTGCCCATGCTGTCTAACTCCAGCCCGATAATGTTCTGCTGCAAATCTGCTTGGTAGAAGTGTAATAGAAATCGACACAGTTGCTCGTAGGTTGCAGACCCTTCGAGAGAGACCTGGATTGCGATGTACGTTTTGCCTTCTCGAATACGTCGGCCTGGCGAAAGTTTCAGATTGGAAATTCCCGAAAGTTCTGCGAGATCATTCAACCATTCCAGGTACAGCCGCTGTGCATCGTGTTCATCGGGCGGCAAGCTATGCGCAACCCAGTTTCCCAATTGTTTGGCCGACCGGAGAAGCTCCAGCTCTTTTTGCTCTTTCTGGTCAATCTGTTGATTCAATGCTTTCAGCTGATTTTTGCGTGTTTCTACCGGTTCAATAAAGGTGCTGTCGATGACAGGCATCCCCAACCAGATCACAATCACGGCTCCAAAAAACGCTGCCAGTATTTTTTCTCGTTTTTGCATCGTTCAAACATTCAGCTCAATAAAATTAATTACGACTTAAACAGATTCATTTTCTAAGAGATCACCATTAATTGTTTTTTTCAGTAGCAGGTTTCTGAGGGGGTTCCGCTTTCGCGGGTAATCGTTCTGCATCGATCTCAAAGGGGACCGGATAGGCTGGGTCTGTGGTTGTATTATTACTTCGTTTGGGGTGAACCCGATAATTATTATTCGATAACTGTTGGTTGAGGTCTCTGACATCGAGATCATCTTTGGCATGCCCGGTTGCTCTGAGTCGGCTGATGGATTGACCGGCCGAACGCGTGACATCCAGTTCGCTCAAGTAGACCCGATCGGTCCCCGGGAGTACGGTATCTAACTCCTGCATGATTTTTAATGCTTTGGAATTTGAGTTTTCCCATTCATCGATCAACGCCACCGATTCCAGTGTCGGTTGGCCTCGTTTGAGAAATTCATCCAGGTCTTTCTGCACTTTCTTTCGTTCGGCGATTTGGTCATCCAGATCGGCGACACTGCTCTGAGTCAGATACATCGCTGTGAGTAGAATCAAAACGACGCCGGCCACTCCCAGCCCAATTTGAAGCTTACGTCGATCCGGTTTTTCTTCCGCTTTATGCGGGTGCAGAAAGTCGACGCCATCCAGTTTCTTCTGGCTTTGAGCGTACAGCATTCCCAGTGGTCCGGCTAAAACACCAGGAGATTCCAAAACAGGAACCTCATCGGAGCCAGTCTTAATCTGTAACAGCGGGTCAAGCACTTCCACACGACAGTGTAGACGCTCACCCAAAGATGCCGTAAAGTCCTGAAGAGATAAGGGGTCTCCGATCAGAAACACGAGTTCGATATTCTGACCACCAAGCTGAGCACTGCGAGATAATAGAAATCGATTGATTTCTGTTTGCATTGCCGACTGGATGGCTGCCTGATCTCCCGAACTGATTGATGTCGAATGCGAAAAGAGTAACTCGTATTTGCTGATTAAAGAGAGTTCCAGATGATGATCGATTTGGTTGACAATCAATGTGGGAACATCCAGATTCGCATTGTCAACGTCGATATGGGAAACCCATTCTGCAGCCGCCAGTGAACTGATTCCCGTGGAGACAATTTCCAGTCCCATCGACTGAAATGTTTTCACAGACTGTTGATGCAGGTCTTTGGAGATGCTGGCTACAAGTACGTCCCGCGTTGCTTTTCCTTCCTGTGCTGGCAATAACAGATAGTCGAGCATCAACTGTCCGAGAGGTACCGAAGACTTCGTCGCGGTTTGAAATCGAACGATCTCAGGAACTTCTTCCAGCGGAACATCCGGGATTTCGATCAAACGAATTGTAGCATCGTGGCGTGGAAATGAGATCAGGATTTGCTTGCTGGCGATTTTTAATCGGGAAAATTCATTTTTCAACCAGCTGCCTGCAGAAATCGGATCTCGAGCCGGATGTAACTCGTCTGGCCAGGCGATGTGAAACGCACGTTTAACGGAGACAGCAGAGCCACTCGTGTGGGCTTCGACGCCAGAGAGTCCTGTTTTTTCCCAGTTGATTGCCAGATAGTCAGCCATAAAACGAGTCTCAAAATATCAGTTTCAAATTAGTTTAAAATCAGAGAGTTTTATTCCTCTGCCGCCCCCTGCAATGTCGACACCGGATACCCGGAGCCCAGATTACTTAAATCGCGGATATAAGTAATTCGTGGAGGAATAAATGTGCCATCGATAATTGCTTCGACCCGGGTGATCGGGCCTCTCTGACCAAAATAGCCGAGGGACTGCGCGCGAAATACATCACCCCTACTGCAAATATGCGGGGCCAGTTTCCGTATTTGTTCTATTGTCGTAAGGCCTTCTATGACAAGCCATCCCGTTGTTTGCCGTGCCTGGCTGATTTGCGTAGAAGGGGCTCCGTTTGTACCAGTCATTTGGGAATTCACGATCGCATTGGCTAAATCGTCGTCCATTTCCGGGATACCTTGCAGTGTTTCCAACCGCGCCTCATCAATCTGGATCCGTCCTTCAATATACTGGTTTTTGCTTGTTGTCAGAAGATCGTGCAGTATCGGTAATTCTACAGTCATTGTTGCGGGGTCGGCCGACCAGGGGCTGATGAGTGTTGTTTTTTGTCCGTCGACTTCGACTTCGACTTCTGATCCAATCAAGTCAAAGATCGAATTGATCGAGTAGACGCCGCCTCCCGACAGATCAATTCCGGCCCGGGTGACTGTGACACCTTCTTCTGAAAACATCGCTTTCGCCAGACCATTTGCCAGTTCATTTAAAGCCTGCTCGTCAGACATACCTCCACCGACGATGGTTCCACTTCCCCCCGATGCCAGATCTTCGGCAGTAAGAATTGGGCCACTGACACGATATGCTACAATAAAGCGTGCTTCATCCGGTCCCAACTCTGCTTCCAGTTCATCATACAGTTCCGTGAGCATGGTGCCGTTGAGATTGATTTTCTCGGAGCCGTCCGGGCGGATATTGATCTCCCGACTATGCACAGTGAAGTAAGCGAACCAACCTGAGTCCAATACTCCATCCGCATTGTCTATCGGCAGAGTGGCGTCTCCGTCATTTTCGTTCGGGTCGAGAATTCCGTTTCGATTGGTATCTTCGCCGTATAACAATTCAGGAGTCACATCTCGGACCAGCAACAGCTCATCCAGCGATTCCAGTGGGCCGTTTTTGGCAAAGTATGGTGATTCGAGTGTTTCGTAATAGTCGCTCTCAGCGCCGAATGAGCGTGTTTCATCATCTTCATCGATCCAGTCGAGGATTGCAGCGGCGATGTCTTCGGTCATATTGGGAATATACATTAAGCGATCTATGGCGCTGTCGAATTCGATATCTTCTTCGAGATCTAATGAAACTTCGACTTCTTCGTTTGCCAGGATGTTCAAATTCAGTTTGCCCGATTCATTCATCAATCCGAAGCGGATTGTTTTTGACTGAGAGTCAGAAGCGACGGGCGCAACTATACTGAGAAAACCGCTAGTACGTGGGATCTCTCCCTGTACCATATTGATGTTCTGAAACTGATCAGGATTGTGATACGAATTCCAGCCATCGACCTCTGTTCGATCCCCCACATAAGCGGCTGCCAGTTCGATTCCCGATAACGCCAATTCGCGCGATTGGATCGATCGGCCATAAATATTGGTAGCTTCCATCTCAACGATCATCAGTTCCGAAAACGTATAGGCGCCCAGGCTGAGCATGACTACAACCACCAGCACCACCAACAACGTGCTGCCTGCGCGGACGTGCGACGCTGTTTCCTGATCAGGAAAAGGTCGTCTGCGTTCATGCTGTGGAGTGTGTTGTTTCATGATTCTCAAAAAATATCTTTACGGATTTAAAAATCGCTGCTTTCCTGCTCTGTCGTTTGCAAGATTGCGGGTAACGCTAATGGAAGCGCAATGACCATACTGAAGGTGTTTTCAAAACCATTGATTTTTTCGTTTACGGCATTTAACACGCCCTGCTCTTCCTCGTTGTTTCGAAAGCCGATGGTGACTTTCACCGCCTGCGGCACGGTGCCATATTCAATACTATCCCAGACTTCCAACCAGTCAGTCCCATCAAAGTATTGAAATTGCAGGCTGCCGATTTCCGGTGCCAGCAACTGTGACTGTTGCGCCAGCTGTTCATAATCGGCTGATTCATCGGCTTTACTCATTGCCAGCCGATCTCCTTCGAGACGGGCGAGACCCTGTGTTCCATTCCCGGTGCCTGAAGTCTCACGGAAACGATCCCCGACCGCACCCTGTAGTCCTTCTGAACCAGCGACGGCCAGAAAATAGGAGACGGATAACAGGTCACTCTGTGAACTTGTAGAACTGGAATTTTGCGAGATAAGCATTGGCTGTCGTGCGGGACGGCTGGTATGCAGCACTAATGATTGTGAGTCACCATACACGCCAATATTTCCGGAAGTATACGCGTCATCCGGATTGGTGACCTGGATTTCAACGGCTTCTTCTTCCTCTGCTGAGGAGCTGGAAGACTCTTCCTCTTCGGTGATTTGCTGTTGATAGGTCACACTGTGTAAATCATGCGTGATTTTCTGAAACACTGCCCGGGCAATTTGAGCGCGTTCGACCTGCTGATGACCAATGGTTGTGTATTTCCAGTAGAGATCCAGTGCAGAGTAAATGGCGGCCAGTAGCAGACTGGTCAGTCCGATTGCCAGAATGACTTCCAACATCGTGAATCCGGCGGGTTTCTGTGGGCTTGTTCGATCACTCATCATCAGCTGCTTCATAACGATTCCTCCAGTACAGAAGTATCGTCGCTGCTTTCCACCGTATTCGCAGCATCGAGCAGCATCGCCGGGTCCCGTACCTGACGCGTTAACTGATAGCTGGTAGTCACTGATTCTGACTCACCTGCATATTGGACGAGAACGGTCAGTTTCAAGAGATTGGCATAATCTCCCGGTTCGACATTCAGGCTCCATTTCCAGTTTTCGTCACTTTCTTCAAAACCGGCCTGGCTAACCGGTTCCATTGGTTGCACGCCAGCCAATACCTCAGCCAGTTTGGATTGGCATTTGATGATTGCCTGCGTGCGCAGCTGTGACTGCACAGCGGCCCGCGAACCAATGCCGATTAATTGACTGAGGGCCGTCAATGCGCCCAGAAAGATGGAGAGTGAGATCAGGACTTCGAGTAATGTCAGACCAGAACGGCTTCGTTGTGTTTGGGGAATAGAAGTTTGAATGACGGTCATTTCGATTTCTCCTGATCGTAAGAAATCGTTGTGTTGCCTGTCAGCCCTCGCAGTTGGATGCGAGCCACCTGCTGATCTATTTTCAGAACTTCATGCTGCAAATCGATTGCGGCTGATCCGTCTGGATAGAAGGTGATTGGGAACGAGGCTTCCATCCACTTCCAGTCTTTGGCATTGGGAAGCTTGGCCAGCCACTCAAATGGAATCGCGGGCTGGCTGACTGTTGTGGAAACGGTTTTACTGAATTCGAATTCGTCTGGCAGTTTTCCGTCAATCACGGCTTGTCCGTTGGAGGCTTGTGAGGATCCACTCGCTTCGGTGCCTAGCCCTAACAGACTTTGGTCAACGGGGACGACCAGATAATGCTGGCCTCCCAGTTCGAGATAGACCTGATAGTTCACGCCATGTTCAATCGCGCGAATCCGGGCAGCAGAGAACGCCGAATGCAGGTCCTGCATACTCTGTCTTAACCGGTTACTGGAACTGATTCGCAGTACAGCCGGCCAGACAACGGAAACGAGCACCAGCAGCAGAGATAGAACGAGCAACATCTCGAGCAGCGTAAATGCTGCCCGATGTTGTTGCGAGTTCGAATTCTTGTTCTGCCTGTCTGTCACGTGCGACGTCCCCTGAATTCATCTGTTGCAGTCCTTTTGCAATCTCAGATTATTCTGTTTGATCCCAGTTATTTACATCATCGCCCGAGCCATTTTCATCCTGTTGATTGGGTCCTGAAGACCAGATTGCCGGCTTGGTTGATTTCGATTTGTTGTTCGGATACTCGTATTGGAAGACCTGCCCCCATGCATCCAGTGGCATTGATTCAATAAAAGGCTCTGTGGCTTGATCGCCTGAACTTGTTGGAGGCTCCAGTAAAAGCTGAATTTGTTCCTGGCCACCCTGTGGATATTCTCCATTATTTTCAGCGGCATAAAGCTTGAATGCCTGCTCCAGATTATGAATGCTGGCGCGGGTGGCTTTGATGTTGGCTTTTTTCTGACTGCCTAACAGGTTGGGAACTACCATGGCTGCAATGACGAGGATAATTCCCAGTACGATCAACATTTCCAACAGGGTAAAACCGTGCCGTTTGTGTCGTGCTTGCTGTTTTTGTTTAACTCGATACATGTCTCCATCCTTTTCACTTTATACATTTTCCAGAAGGGAACGTTCTGGGTTCTACCTGCCTGAGATAAAACCAGTAACTCTATTCTTATTATAGTAAACCTGAGCTTTGAAAAACCGGTAATAATAAAGCCAGCATGACAAAAACCACAACTGCTGCCATGATCAACAGCATCAACGGTTCCAGCATACGCACAAACATATCCAGCTTACGGTTTGTCTGGCGTTCCATATTATCTGCAATATCAATTAACACTTGTTCGAGGTTATTGGCTTCTTCACCGACGGCGATCATTTCCACCACTTCTTCCGGAAACTGTCCGCAGCTTGAAAATGGTTGTGCGATCGATTTTCCCGACGAAATACTTTCAGCTGCCTCGCCGATTGCTTCACTCATCACTTTATTTCCGGAAGCATCTTTCGCAATCCTCAGTGACTGTAAAATCGGAACACCATTTGCCAGGAGTGTACCCAGAATACGACAGAACCGGGCTATTGCCAGGCTACGTACGATCGGCCCGAGGCCGTAGGCACGTAAGCGAAACTGGTCGAATTTCATTCGACCTTCGGTTGTTTCAACATATTTATAAACAGTGACGACAGCGATTCCGATCGCAAAAAAAATGATGAACCAGTAGGATTGCATAAAGGCACTAAAACCCAGCAGAGTCGTAGTGGCCCAGGGGAGTTCTCCCCGTTCGGACATTCTGGCAAAAATGGGCTCGAATTTGGGTACGAAATAAACCAGCAGGAAGCTGACAATGACGGTACCAAAGGTTGTCAGAAACGCGGGATAAATCATCGCGCCCACAACACGATTTTTAAGTTCTTCCTGATGGTCGGTAAAGTTGGCAATCCGCTTCAAGACGTCTTCCAGAAAGCTGCCTTCTTCTCCTGCGCGGACCATACTGACGGCAAGCTCGGAAAAGACTTTGGGGTGCTGTCCCATGGCGACGGCTAAGCGGGTTCCGTCGGCGACTTCGCCCCGCACTTCTTCCAGCACCAGTTTTAACGCGGGGTTCGTGGACTGCTTATGTAATAATTCCAGTGATCGCAACAGGGGCACACCCGACTTCAGCAGGTCTGCCAACTGAGTATAAAAGACAGACAAATAGCGGGCGCGGACACGACGGCCGGAATATTTTAATTGTGCTTTGGCCTGATCTGCCAGATCGACTTTTACCGGAAACAGGCTCCGCGCAGCCAGCGAATTCAGGGCATCCTGCTGATTCGGTGCAGACAAAATCCCCGTGACCTGGCGGCCTGTGGCTTCTCGTGCGATGTATTGAAAGTCCGGCATGTGATTAACTCTAAACTGCTCTCATTATTATTCTCATTCGTCTCACGTAGAAATATCTTTAGATATCTCCCTTCGTTACACGCAAAATTTCATCAATGGAAGTTTGTCCGGCGATGACTTTTTGCCAGCCGGCATCGCGCAATGTCTGCCACCCGTTTTTGCGGGCGTAATCGCGAATTTGGCCGGAGCTGGCATGTTCAGTACACAATTTTCGAATGACGGGATCATTCACGAGTAATTCCAGAATTCCGATTCGCCCGGAATATCCTGATTCGCGACAATGACGACACCCAAAGGGCTCCCATAATTCTTTGATATTCAAGTCTGGGAAATCAGGTGGTAATTTATCTGACTGCGGCTGGTAAGGTTGTTTACAGTGCTTGCAGAGAACGCGCACCAGTCTTTGGGCCAGAACTGCTTCGACGGTACTGGCGACGAGATATGGCTCTACTCCCATATCGACCAGGCGGGTAAAGGCACCGGGTGAATCATTGGTGTGTAATGTGCTGAAGACCAGGTGCCCTGTGAGAGCAGCCTGAATCGCGCTATTGGCGGTTTCGCCATCACGAATTTCCCCAATCAGAACGATGTCGGGGTCGTGACGTAAAATACTGCGCAGGCCGGCAGCGAATGTGAGGCCAATGCGGGAGTTCACCTGAATCTGGCTGATGCCCTCACTATGATATTCGACCGGGTCTTCGACTGTGATGATTTTTGTTTCGGGGTTTTTAATTTCGTTCAATGCACTATACAGAGTCGATGTTTTTCCGCTACCCGTTGGTCCGGTGACCAGCACGATGCCGTGCGGCAGTTCGATCATTTCACGAAATGTGGACAACATATCGGGATTTAAGCCCACATTATCCAGCCGAAATACCATGCGTTCCTTATCCAGCAGACGCATGACGATTCCTTCGCCATAAATCATGGGGATAATCGAGACACGCACATCGATTTCGCGGCCGGTAATTCGGAGCTTGATTCGACCGTCCTGAGGCAATCGCTTTTCCGCGATATTTAAATGCGCCATGATTTTCAGACGGGTAATAATAGCCGAATAGAAATGATTGATTTCCGGAGGAACGGACTGCACACGCAGTAGACCGTCGACACGGTATCGTACGACCAGACCCGTTTCGTGAGGTTCAATGTGCACGTCACTGGCCTGCTGCTGCAGGGCTTCGATCAACACTTCATTGACAAGCCGAATGACTGACGCCGCCTGCGCCATGTCTGCCAGTTCGCCATGCTCTTCAGAAAGCTCTTCGAGTAGTTCGACGCCGTCTTCTTCTGCTTTTTGTGCAACCAGTTCGTTGATAGTGTCACCACCGACGCCCAGATTATCCTTGATGAGTTCGACCACATCATCGTGCAGAGCCAGCACGGGTTCCAGAGTCTGCCCACTGAGCGAGCTCAACTCGTCCATGGCTTCAAAATCAAATGGATCGCCTGATGCCACCAGTACGCGTCCGTTATTCCGTTGCAGAGGAAGTAGCGAGTGCCGGAAGATCGGTGTGGCCGGAAACTGAGAAAGTAGTTCCGTATCAACCTGAAAGTCTTTCAGTTCAAAATACTTCATGCCCAGTTCATCGGCAAATGCCTTGAGCAGGTCTTCCTCTGTTGCCAGTCCCATGTCCAACACAACACGATCCAGACGATGACCGTTCGCCGACTGCTGCGCTAATTGCAGCTGGCGCTCGTCAAGGATACCGCGTCGCTGGAGAATTTCACTAATTTCCATGGGACTTACACTAGAGCAAAATGAGGAATGACAGAAAAAATTAACTTAGCGACCACGGCCGGAGCGTCTGCCTCCACGAGAGCCGCCACTGCTGCCTGGAAATTGAAAGCCGCGGGGGGAACGGCCGCCAAAGGGAGAACCACTGTCACGATTCGAATTACCGTTGGAAGAGGGGGCTCCCATGCGTTCGCGCATCCGCTGTTCAAAAAAGCGGCGAATTTCTTCACCGCGATCATTGGAATTCGAAGGAGACGTTGACTGAGTGGGAGAACCAGGGGTTTGATCGGTCGTCTTTTTCTGAGCAGTACTGCCTGTTGTGCTGACTGTAACATTGGGTAACAGCGAGGTCAGGGCATTTTGAATTAAAGCGGAATTGGCTTCGTTTAATGTCACAACACGGACAGACTTGCGCGACATTTGTGCGGAATAATCCAATTCGCTCACCAGTGATTGGATTTCCTGGAACAGGGAGTCATTGGCAGAGACCAGCAGCTGATTCGCGTTGGCATCCACACTGACAGCCAGTTTTGCTTCCGGCGGTTTGGCATTTGAGGAATTCTGTGAACCTCGCCCCCCCATCATCGCAGCAAAGGGATTGCCTCTTTGTGAATTTTGCTGCTGTTGAGGGGCTTGCATATAGTCTTTGTAAAGTTCTTTGATAATGTTCGCGACTTCATTGGCGGAAGCGTATTTGACCGGAATGATTCCTGGTGACCGATCCCGCAACGAGTCTGGCAGCTCAGAAGCATCAAGTACCTTTAACATCTGCTCTACAGAACGAACTTTATCAGGGGGGCCAGTGACATACAGGGCGTTTGAACGGGCCTCCGGAATGATACGTAATGTTTGTGGCCCCATGCCTAAAGTGGTTAAACCGGTAGCATCCATTAAGCTGCCACCAATCGAAGACAGGCCTCCTAACATTCCGGAATCAGAAGCCATGTCCGAAACCGAACTGCTGGGAAACAGACTTTCCAGCATTTTAGCGGTCGAAGTCGCGTCGGCAGAACGGAGATAAAACACGGTCCATTGGCTTTTCGGCGGAATGGCTTGAGTCAGCGCTTCGATCATCTGTTCCAATCGGTTTAATGCTTCCAGATCGGTTGAGGAAATAATCAGGTTGTCACCGTTCGTCGAAATGGCAACCGGATTCTTTTTCACTGCGGGTGGAGCAGGCTTCGTAGGCTTTTGCTGTGCTGGTGGTTGTTGTTTTTCGGTTTCACTCGAAGGTGTCTGGGGAGTCTCTTGGGGTTGATTTTGTGGTGCTTCTTCTTTTTGCTCGCTGGCGGTGAAGAAATAACGCTGGTTGTTTGAGTCAACCGGACGGCGGTTTTGTTGAATAGATCGATTTAGCCGGGTACTGGTACTTTGCGATGGGTTACGAAAGCCACGTTTTTGTGCGGGTGCTTCTTCTTCTCCTAGAACCCGTTCACGAATCAATGACTCGTCCGACGGTACTACGATTCGAATCGGGTTTTCATCTCCCGAAGAGGCAGACCAGAGCTTATCGATTAATTGCAGAATTTCTTTGGAGTCACGTCCGCCAAGAGGAATCGTACGAACGGGACCACGGTCACGTGTATCATTGGCTCTGCCCGAACCATCTTCTCCCAGCTGTGCCAGCAGGGCTTTGACTTGAATTACCTGATCCGGAGTGCCTCGAATCAGCAGACGGCGGCCAAGAAGATCAGCTTCAATTGTGGGGGCATCATTGCCGTCACGCAGGAAAAGAGAACGAAGCGTTGTGGTTGCAGAAATGGGATCGAGGGAACTGAGGTTGATTACCGAAACAGATTGGCTCCCCCCTTCTCCATCGAGTTGGCGGATCATCTCTGCGATCTTTTCGTGTTCTTTCGGGGTGGCCACAATATGGATTTTATGATTGCGGGCATCTTCATTTACGACGACACCAGGAATCATGGCATCCAGAGTTTTCGTGACTTCACGTGAGTCTGAAGAGTTGACGGTATAGACATGCAGGTAGGGTTTATTTCCTCCAGGAGACAAGAGGTCTCCGTCATTAACATCGATTGATTTGATAATTTCTTCTGCCAGTTTGATCTGAGCCGGTGTCGCGGTGACCAGTAGACGGTTTGTGCGAGGATCAGCTGTGACTTGAGTGGATGTTTCTTTGGTGGCCTGAGGCGGCGGTGAACTGTCTCGACTGCTGCGTCGAGATCGAGATTCGTAATACCGCGCCATGGTCGCGCTGGAACTGACATTTTGAGTTGCCGCGGGCAAGCCGAACTGACTTCGGACAATTTTTTCTGCTTCAGCAGAATCAATATACTTCAGATCAAACGAGCGAAAAATCAGGTCGGTTGGTCCAGCATTCGCGATGGCTCCTTCGAGCAGCTTCTGAACACGCGAGAGATTACTGCCGATATCAGTGACGATAATTGAGTTGGCCGTTCTCAACGCAACGGATTTTCCTTGTGGTCCCAGAATTGCCTGGACTTCTTTGGCTACCTGATCGATGTCGACCCCTTCCAGCTGGAAAGTAACGCTCATTAACTCATTTTTTCCCCGTTCAGCAATTTGATTCGGTTCGACTATGGGGACCAGATTGGGGGGGATGCCATTATCGATATTCAAGACCACCAGAAACTGGTTGCGACGGACGATGATATAGCCTTTTTGAATTAGGTAGCCATTGATAATGTCCAGCGCTTCGGTGGGAGTGTAAGAGCCTTTGTCGAAATAGTTGAATGTACCCGGTGGAACATCGTTCAAATCGAGTGTGTAACCAGCAGATTCGGCAAATAATTTCAGAACATCTCCCCAAGGGGCAAACCGGAAGTTGAACGACATTTTTTTGACCGCGTCTGTCTGTTTTCCGTCTTGAGGCTGGGCGGTGGCACTTTTCAGCGCAATCGCATTGTCACTGCCAAATGAGATACGTCGGTCTTCGGGTTTCAGTCCCTCCGGTTCCATGGGAATTTGAGGGCGTGGTCGTGGAGAAGGAGCCGCATTACTGCTCACAGCTGGCGGCCCGCCAGTTTGACTTTGGTTTCGCTCAGAGACGAATGCGGGGCCCAGCATCTGTTTCCATTGGCCCTGTTGTTCTTTGGTTAAAACGGCTTCAATTTTCTGATCAAATTCTTGCTGTACTTTGTCTCGTTCTTCCGAAGAAGCACGCCTTCCCAAATCACGTCGCGCTTCGGATCGTTGCTCTTCGAGTTCTTTGATCTTCGTCAACTGATCTTCGGTCAGCTTGAGTTGTTTGGCCGTTTCGTCATCAGACAGTTGTCGAAAGCCGGTTTCCTGTAACTGGATCTGTTTGATTCGGGCTGCCTGCTTTTCATTGAGCAGACCCATGAGCTTTGCTTCGCCTTCAGTTCTCTGTTTCTGAAATGTGGCTGTCATTTCTTCCCGGACTTTTGTGCGTTCTTCGTCTGTCTGGGCTTCACGCATCCGTGTCATAAACGGTTCCATCGTTTCCCGGCTGGGGCGCAGTCCCTGTGCGGCTTCCTGCAACTGTTTGATTTGGTCTTCTGTCAGCTGGAGTTCTTTCTGGACATCTTCGCGAATCACCATGAATCCAATGCCGCCGCCACCACGAGAACCACCGCCGAAGCTGGGGCGTCCGCCACCAAAACCACCGCCACCAAATCCGCCGCGGGGGCCTCCGAAGCCGCCTCTGCCACCAAAGCCACCCCGGTCTCTTCGCCCGCCTCTGTCACCTCGATCTGGCTGGTCGCTCGGTTCCTGCGCCAGCAAGGAATAGTGAACAGAATCTGTACAGGTGAAAGCTCCCGACAGAATGACGACAAAACAGGCGATGAATTTTGTGTTCCAGGTCATTGTAAACCACTATTCTGAGTAAGATAAAACAGGCAACCAGAGAGATATTCTTATGACCATTATGCTATGAATGGCAAAAATCAAAAACAAGTACAAAATGAGTAAACGCGTACTATCATCTGATACTTCAACAGCTTACGGTTCGTTTCAAAGATCGGTGGAAACTTGCAGAATTCAACGACCTTTTCCCGGGGGACTGGTGTTTTAATGTTAGTACTGGGGAAATCGTCTTGCATCTTAGTACTCCAGATGCGCAAAATCCCTGTATCTGTTTATTAAACACGGTAATTGCTGTGAAAGACCGCTCAAAATGACACGGAGTCAGAAAATGTTCCGTTTTATCTCTCTTCTGAGTCTATCTGTAGTGCTGGTAGGGTTCAGTGCTGATCTGGCATATGCGCAACCCGGTGGCGAAAGCCGCACACGTGGCTTCTTTTCGTTCATCGATAAAAACAAAAATGGTGTGATCGAATCTTCGGAATTTGACCAGATGCCCGGACGTTTCAAGGAATCATTAGAGGGCGTAGGTGTTGATACTTCCCGGAGTATGACACAACAAGACTTTGAGCGGGTTATGCCCAAGCTAATGGAACGGATGCGCAGTCAACGAAGTTCCTCGGGCGGCGATGATCGGCGGCGATCCAGTTTTTCCCGTGGCCCCAGTAGTTTTGGTGGCTCTCCCCCTGCTTCATTTTCCCGACCGGGTGGTGGACCAGGGCCAAGTGGTGGGGGATTTGATCCGGGTTCAATGCGAGGTCGTTATGGATCGTTCCAGCCCGATCGTGGCGGCCCTCCCGGTTCGTCGTCGAGCAGTAGTCGCAGTAAGTCCGGCAGTTCATCTAAAACCGAACCGACTAAGCCAGTTCGCGCCACGGTCGACTTGAATAAGGACTTTGTTCCCCAAGATTCCGATCAGGATGGGCAGATTGGTTTATATGAATGGCGAAAAAACAATCCGACGAAGCTGGGCGAATTCTTTACCATGGACTTGAATGGAGACGGTTTTTTAACCCCGCGTGAAATTGCACTTTCCAAAGCAGGCAAAACACAGCGGAGCGCTGCCTCATTCATGTTTGCTCTGAATACCGGCCAACAAAGTCCCTCTCCTGCTACTTCCGCTGGTGCGCAACCGGTCGCGAAACAGGATGCATCAAAATCCGCCCCAAGTCAAAAAGAGGCTGTACCCGCAGCATCAAAAAAAGAATCGATTCCGAGCACTGATCCGGTAGTGAATCAAGCCAATTACTTTTTCAAACTGCTTGACCGAAATAAAGACAGCTCCGTTTCTCCCGAAGAATGGAAAAAGAGCCGATCGATGCGTCGCATGTTTGAAAAGGAGAACATCGATCTCAGCGTATCGATGTCACAGGAACAATTTGTCGGTCACTACGTGGCGATTAAGAAGAACTGATTCCGACTTTGTTTTCCCAACGAGAACAAGTCGCAGTTCTGGCCTTAGTTTACCGGCATAGGGAGGCCCTTCTTTTTGGCACGGTCCCGTTCTCGCTTTGCCCGCCGTTCCTGGATGCTGTCAAATTGCTTCGAAATCGAGATTCCCAGCAGTTTGAGATAGCCTTCATCGACTTGAATCCGTGTTCGAATTCCTGTTTCCAAAGGCTGCGTGGTAATCAAAATGAGGTCATTCTCTTTTTGAAAGGCACCGTCGAAAATTTTCATAATTCCGCTTTGGTCAATTTCGGCTTCAGAGAACAGGCTGAGCCAGGGACGCATATGGAACTCTGCCTGAAATGGTGCCGTGCGCTGTTCTTTCCTCGCTTCAGGTGAGGCATTGTTAATTTGTTCGATTGCTTCATTCAAGGCACCCACTGCGATCTCGGTTCCCATGGCGAACCAGATGACCTGTGAATCGGCGCCCACATACAGTGAAGGGACGCCTCCCAGAAACCGGTTTTGTTTATCGTCGGCTGTTTTCATGTTGGGCTGTAACTGATGCAAGGCGATTCCCTGCACGGTTTCTGCATTGGTAAAAATCCGGACATCTTTGCCAGCACGTTGTTCCACGCGATTGACCAGGTCCAGTAACGCTGCCGGCAGATTCGCAGAAGGAGAGACTTTCATGCCGCCAATTAGCGCAAATTTCTTCGAGGGCGTTGCCACCAGTTGCGCGAATAGATCCAGGTGTCCTTTATCAACGACCGATTTGATCGGCGCAAAAAACTGCTGGACAGAATGGTTTTTCTGCAGGCGCTCATCTTCGGTTAATAACTTTTCAGTCAACTGTTTCTCAGCGTAGGTCAAATAATTGAGATAGGTTTTTCGATCGCGTCGGGCGACGTTCATTGACATCGAAACCGCTGCAGGCAAGTTTGCGCGAGACGTGATTACACTGAAATAGCTGGCTTTACCGGGAACATTTTTGATGTCACGGGCCAGATCACTATTCGGCCGGGCTTTGATCAAGATATCGATGTTCCCCTGCTTTTGTTCCTGGTCAACCCGGGCTCCGAGCACCAGTTCCTGGGCTTCGTTCAGCATGTATTCGATGCCTTCCAGATTCTGCTTACCCGACATGCGGCGCAGTTCATAGGCGGCATCTGTTTCGTTGTCTCGCTGTTGGAGCTGTGTTTCAATGGCGGTGCGGAAAAAACCGAGGAATGTGGTTCGCATCAGTTCGGGAATTGCACTGAAATCCAGTTTGACAGACAAGTCATAATCGTTTGTCAAAGTTTGAAAGGACTGTGCCGGATCACCGAAATCGCGGGAAATAATCAGATCCAGGGTTTCATCGGTTTCTCCACCGCGGAACAGCATATGCGCATAAGAATCCTGAAGTCGGATGATCGACTCTCCCCGTCTGCCTTCGATAGTATAAATATCGTCACGTTTCGTATCTTTTTTAATCTTTTCCTCATCGCCGGGAATCAAGGCTTCCAGTGTCTCGATGAATGAGCGGATTTTTGACACAGGCAGATAGGAAACGAATACAGGTTGAGGCAGCAGACCTGTTTTCAAAAAGACTTCTACCCCCAGGTTTTTGTTATGGTCAAGCCCTTCCAGATCATTCACATTGGCCAGAGAAGCGGAAGCGATTTCGGCAATTTCAGGACGCTCTGCCAATTCAAATACCAGGTCGATGTCTTGTAAGATGCGTTCGATGCTGGCGAAATTGATGATCACAATCGGCTTGGGAAGCAGAGATTCTACTGCTTGTTTGGGCTTGTCTTTTTGGGGGGCTTCTTCTTTATCTGCTTCCTGGGCAAAGAGAGAATTGCTGAACAGCAGACAGGCGACGACGAACAGGCTCAGAATACGCTGAGATCGTGATGTCTGTTTTAAGAAACGTCTGTTTGAACAGGAAGTGAGGGAAACTGCCATGACATACCTTTTGCGCAGATTGAAAATGATCTTGAAAGCACCTGTTATGTCTGATTCGACAGACAGAGTCAAATATTAAAAATCGTCTACTTTTTTTTCAAACAGTCGGCAGGCAAAATCCATTTCCGGAAACTGGATCCGACCTGTTCAGTATACTCATTCAGATCAGAAAAAGATTCAGGGAATTCGAAATTTTGCGGCGAGTCAGAAAATAGCCGTATCTCAGACCCTTACAAGGCTGAAGCATCAGGCAGGTTGAGCTGATCCAAAAGCTTCTTCGCTTCCTTGCCTTTTTTCTTGTAGTGATGCGGTAGAACGCGATCGTGATAGGTTTCTAACGGTCGAACCAGGGTTCGATCCAGAACCAGTTTTCGCAGACGCCAGTCTTCCTGTGAAATTCCCACTTCAGCGTGGATGTCTGCCATCGTGTCAAATGCCATTTCAATCGCAGAGATACTCAATTCAATATCATGCAGTGCCTGTTTCGATGTGACAGGGCGCGCTTGTGATCGGTTATCCCAGCGTGCTTTCAAAGCCTGCAGTAACCCGTTCAGATGATCCCACTGCTGGTCTTTGGATAAAAACAATTCTGGAGTGGTCGCCGCCAGTTCGATGGCGCGCACTACAGAATTGATGGCCCGGTCAGAACCGGAACCATAATTGACTGCATGCAGGCGATGTGCAAATTCCAGCTTCGGTGGTGCGCTTTTTGACTTCCTATAAAGTTCGGCAACTTCATCGTGCATAAAGTAGCTGATCATGGGGTCGTACGTGGATGTAAATCTGACGACGCGGTTGATCAATTCCACCGATGGATCTGCTGTTTCCATGGCATCCGACAATGCTTTGAAATACAGCATGCGGCGTTTGTCTTCGTCGTGGATATAATTGTCTTTGGCCAGTCCTTCAGCGGCGACCTGTTTGATCAGAGAACGAGGGTTTTCGGTGATCTGCTCCTTGGCTGGTTTACGGTACTTCCAATATTGATCAGGATATTGTGCCATCAGTTTGTTTTGTGCGGTGACTTCAGACAGTCTTCGAAGCACGATGGGGTCGTCTTTTTCATTGTGCATCCAGTTGATCAGTCGGCCGGTGCGATCTTTTTGGGAAATCATCTGTTGCACTTCCCGGCGTTTCGGTCCCCAACGCATCATTTCATAAGGCAGTGTAAAGGCAAACGTCCCTGTGGAAGTATTATTGACGCTGGTATTTACGTCTAACGTCATTTGATATAAAGCGTCGGCTGAGTAGGCGGCCAGATTCAACAGTACCGACCAGTCCCAGCCTACCTGTGCCAGAGTGCGTCGTACCTGTGGCGCCTGGATGCGATCGATCAGATTCTCGCGGATGAATCCCTGGTCTGAATTGGTTCCCAGGAATAAGGTCTCGCCATTTGCAATTTCAAGGGCCATCACCAGTTTGAATTCGGACAAAAATGTTTGTGCCACCACGCGTAAAGGCTGGGCACCAAAATCAATGTGCTGAAATCGTTGACAGAAAATGCCATCCTCATTCAGATGGCGGGAGACGTTGTGATAAAATTCAGCCGTGTATTCCGCCTGAGACTGTGTGACCACGGACTGAATGGGGTTGCTGATGATTAAGTCATATCGTTTTTCGGTTTCAGACCGGGCAGCCATCGCCAATGCGACGGGCAGTTGATTCAGTTGGACCCGCTCTGATTGAAAAGCGGAAATCGAATTGCGAGGAGCAATTTCTTCCTGATACAATTTCACCAGCCCACTATCAGGCTCCAGGCAGGTGACGTGTTGTACTGGAAAATCCAAGCTGGCATTGAGACCAACGCCGGATCCCAAACCAAGAAACAGGACATCTGCTGGTCGCTCATGCAGAATGACAGGGATCAGAAATGGCATCAGTTCGCCTGTTGTGTGAGGACACAGTCCCGGGTCCACGCTGGTTACTCCGAATGGCAATCCGCTTCGCCGGATCTGAATCTGGTTTTCGCGATACGACCAGAGTGTGAATGTTCCATATTCCCCATCGATTTCGGAAAGGCACCGCCCTTCATCCAGGTGAGGTAACATTTCCGGTTTCAATCCGTAGCGAAGTCCTGTGAATGTATTTGTGGAAAACAGCATTTTGGCAGAATGGCGGGCATCATAGTTGTGGTGAAAAAACAGTCCGAGTGTAAGAGCCAATAAGCCGCAGATACTGGCGAGACGTTGAAGTCGCGTGCGTGGAATCCCTTGTTGGGAAAACCAGACGACAGCTGCCAGACAGAGCAGTGACAAAGAGGTTAGTACCGTGATTGATTTGATGTCGGCGAGTGAAGATGCAATCAGCCAGAAGCTGAACAGCATGCCAGCCAGAAAACAGAATGGTTGCCAGACCGGCAGTACAACCGTTGGAGTTTCGTCAGAATTTGTATAACGATTTGCCAGTGATAGGTTAAGCCAGCCACCCCAACAGGCCCCCAAAAGGGAAAAGATGATTGCCGTAAAGCTGCCTCGTACCAGAGCCAGAATCAAGGCATATTCAATGTAGGCGTTTGCGTGCAGCGTCCAGGAAACGAATACCGGAAAGAGAGCCAGACAGCTCACGCCGACGAGGCCCGTTCCCAGTGTGAATCCAGCAGCCACTCGTGACTGTTGCGCTGCGTCCTGTTTTCGAAAGAAGGCAAATGCAATGGCAATTCCCGTGAAGAAGGCCGCCCAGATCGTCACTTTCAGATAGAGCGAATCGGGATATAACTGAAATAGAACTCGAGTCAAAGTGAAAAACAGGATCCCGATTGCCAGGCTCATTGGATAGCTTGAGGCCCGGAGCAGGAACGGTGTAACGGTTGATTGTTCCCATTGATCTGATGCATTCGATGCTGAAGTCGCTAAGTCTGTTTTGTCTGACTTAATTTTGAGCCAGCCAGGAAACGTTGGCAGATACGCATTCAAGTAATTCATCAACCAGGGTCCAAAGCTGACGATCAGGGCCAGGCTGACAGGTAAGGCCAGAGCCAGATTCCACCCGAACTGGGGAACGAGCCAGCAGGCGGCCGAGATCAGTGCGAAACCCACACCTGCCAGGTAACGGGCGATGTGTTGATTCAGCAGAGATTTTACAGGATTAAACTGAATGTTGGATTGTCTGGTAGTGAACCAGAACAGCCTGGTCGACCAGAAGACTGCGGGCATAATCAGCGCCATCGCAGACAGAATCATGAGGCCGGTTAAAAAGACAAAGTTCGACATCTGCTGCACGGAAATCAGATGCAGAATCGAATTGAGTTGCTTCAAGAGCAGAGGAAAACAAACCGACCAGAGTGATAACAACATAAAAGAGATTCGAATTCTGGTTCGATCAGTTTTTGACTCGGCTGTCGGTTTGGAAAGTGGAGCCGATGCAGGTAGGCCCAGCCAGATTCCGACAACAATTGCCAGACCAATTCCGGTCATCACTTCAGGGCTGTCACTCACAAATGCCTGATATCGCTGCACGCAGGAAAAGACAAACAGACCGCAGATCCAACCGGTCAAAAAAAGAATACCCAAATGCTGTTGCAGAATCTGGATCATAAATTGGATTAGCTTATGAGCGATTGAACGTAACATGGCTTCCTTGCCTGTTGATATTTATCAAACAGATTTGCATCTGAACTTAAAGTAGCTTACTCTAAGTCATTTCCTAAGAGTCTTTTAACAGCAATATTTGCCGATCGGTGTATGTGGTATGCAGAGCGTGTTTTATCGAATTTTCGTAAATATATGCAATACCAGTCGTTGTAACTCGGTCGAGATCAGCTTGTGAAAGAGACTTATGTATACGCCTCTAGTCAAAACTGAGGCGAAGAGTAAGAATAGGTAGTCTTAGAAGCTCTCTTTCTCCAACCCAAATAGAAGTCTTTCAGCGTGAACGATCTATTGAAGCAGCTGCAATCTCAGGCATTACATTGTCGGCAGGAATTTAACGACCGACAGAAATGGTCTCCATTATGTACTAAGCGATTCTGCTTTACGTTGCTGGCAGGGATCGCTTATTTCCTCTGTGGCAATCAGTTACTGCAGGCAGAGTCGAGTTACCCTGCGGAGTACAAGGCGGCTGCAAATTCGATCAAGGTCGATGAGCTCAAGAAGCATATCGAATTTCTGGCCAGTGATTCGCTTGAGGGACGCGAAGCGGGTTCCCAGGGGGGACAAGCTGCGGGGACTTATATTCGCGGCGTGCTTCAGAAGAATAGTATTCAGCCGGGGCTGGTTGATGAAGGGTATTTCCAGGAATTTGACGGCGGCTTCCGTAACATTATTGGAATCATTCCTGGCAACGATCCGGAATTGAAAAAAGAATTCGTCGTGATTGGAGCACACTACGACCATGTGGGGTATGGCAAACCATCGAACAGTCGTGGGGGGATCGGACAGATTCATAATGGAGCCGATGATAATGCGAGCGGAACCGCGGCACTTCTGGAAGCCATTGAGGCGCTCGCTCAACACAAAACGCTTCCCCGACGTTCATTGATGTTTGTGTTCTGGGATGCTGAGGAAATGGGACTGCTGGGTTCGAAATACTGGGTCAATCATCCAACCGTGCCCCTTGATCAGATTGCCATCTACCTCAATTTAGATATGGTGGGGCGTTTGAAAGAAAAACCACTGAGTCTATTTGGTTCACGTTCTTCATATGGTTTACGCTCTTGTGCCGTAAAATGTAATCACCGTGAGGCTGGGGTAAAGATTAAGTTTGACAGCGCAATCCGTCCAGATAGCGATCATTGGCCCTTATATCAGAAAGGGGTCCCGTTTCTGATGCTGCATACGGGCAAGCATGAAGAATATCACCGACCCGAAGACGATGCACATAAAATTGACTACGAGGGGACTCGCAAGTGCGCGCAACTTCTGACTCAGCTTGCTCTCGATTTTGCATTACAGGATGAAAAGCCAGAATATCGGAATGCCAACCGCGATGTTCTGGCAGGCATTGATCAGCAGGCACGCGCCGCTTCGCCTGAGCCTCCGCGGCTGGGAGTCGCATGGAATGCAGAAAAGTACAAACAGGGAAATTTACTGATCACCCAGGTCCTTGCTAATACGGCTGCCGATAAGGCGGGCCTGAAAGTCGGTGATGAAATTATCAAAGTGGATGGCAAATCGCCTGTAACATCCCCCGGATTTGCTGCATTGATTCGTAGCGCTCCAGTTAAAATTATTATGCAAATTAAAAGGATGATGGAGGAGAAACTACTGGAAATACCGGTCGAACTGGCGGGACAACCGGTGAAGCTGGGGATTGAATGGAAGACTGATAAAACAGAACCCACTGTTGTCGTGATTTCTGATATTGTGGGATCATCTCCCGCGGATCTGTCTGAACTCAAAATCAATGATCGGATTTATGAAATCGCCGACAAACCTTTCGCGAACAGCGATGAATTCCGCAAGCTGGCAACAACCTTACCGCTACCCTTCACTGTTCTGGTGGAACGTGAGGGGCTGTTGAAAAAAATCACAATTCAATCAACCAGGTGAATTTTCCAGTCAATCGTTTGTTGAGAGAGTCCTGCTTTTTTCAAGGCATCCTTCAGTTGTGATTCTGGAATTACACGGGCAGACCCTTTGCGGTAAACGCGGATACGAATTCCATCTTCGTCTCCTGACGTCTGTTTTGCGAACTGAATAATCTTGTCAATCTCTGCAGGTTGGTAGCTGTCTTCTGGCTGTGTCGCTGACTTGATCAGGTAGCTGCGATCCTCAATCAGGATGTCGAGCACCCGTAAGGGAACTTCCAGCTGTGATTTGTTTTTTTGGGGTTCCGGCTCAATCAGAACTGGTACGATATCGGATTCACTGGATGCCATAATCGACTGGCTCTCATCGGCTGATTCTGTGGTCTGCTCACTTTCTCCCGGACCGGAATCGGTGTTGATGCCGGGGGTCAGGCCAAAAAACTGGCCAAGAATGATCCCCAGAATTAAAACTCCGCCTCCAGCATACATCATTCGTTTGGGACGCTTGGTCATAATCGATTCCCGTAAGATGGTTGAGCCTGACTGTCCACATTGTAATCGATGGGCTCTTTTTTGAAACCGCACTTTTTCTGTCGAGAGGCGCAGTGACCCCAGCAGGCATAAAACGATGACCAATGCAGAGCCTGACTTGCCTGGTTTATTGGCCGGAGTGTAATTTGCCCATCAAATCCAGAATGATCGCGGTGATTTTATCGGAAGCATCGATCTGAACGCGATTGGTACCCATCCAGGTTTCGTAACCACCCAGCTTGTGCTGCGCAGGTGTCGGCAGATAACCATTATAGCCGTTAGCAATCTCAATGGTGAATGCATCTTCAAAGGGGGTTTTATCCTTTAGTTCGAGACCGATTTCACAGAAGGTTTCAAAAGGGATGGCAGCAATACTTAAATCGCCGATGCGTAATACCTGCAGCATCACAGTCATTTCATCTGGACCTTCGAGTAACCTTTGAACGCGGCCTGCATAATTGCGCTCGTAGCGATGGTGCTTGGGGGCATCTTCCGGTTGCGTCATGACTTTCTTAAAGTAAGCCTGCATGGTTGCATCCGGTTTGCGGATTTTTAAAGTCAATTTACTACTCGCAGCACCGAGGGGAACCCAGGTATGGTATTTGACATTTTTGTATGCTTCTGCCACTCGTTGTGCGACGAGGTTGGCGACCTGAGTCATTTTCTCATAAGGTTTCTTACGTTTGCCTGGGTTAGAGAAATTAATGTTGTTGATATCACCACTGGTGCCGTTAGAAAGCATGCCCACAAAGGGAGGATGATCTGACTCGGCACCGATCAGTGAGCCGATCTTTTCGGAAAAAATACCGAAGTAATCGGCAGAAATTTCCCCTTTCTTAACACCTCCCACATAGTGCAGTGAATAATTTGCCAGCAAGGCCAATGGGTGACCCTCCAGTGATTGCACACTGATGAAAGAGATTTCAGGGTCAATCGGACCGGCTGGCTTAACCAGTGTCTTATTCCCGCGGGGAGGATTCATCCGCACGGTATCAACGCCACCGAAGGGATTCTTGCAGAATTCCGGGTTTGTTGTGAACCAGCGACGATTGAATACTTCCGAAGGTTCATCAATACCTCCCCAACCGATCTTCGCAGGTACTCTGTTTTCCAGTGCACGGCGGACACAGTCTGCGATACGACGCGAGAGGAATTCATGATATGTGGGACTGCTGGCACGTGTGGCGGAATGGGTGTGTGTTGCCGCCATCAGGATATTTTCCGGAGGCAGGTCCGTTTCTTCCTTAATCAATTTTCGGGCGTCCTGATAAACGTCTTCGGTAATGCCCAGGCTGTCACAGATGACGAACGCGATTTTGGTTTCGCCGTTGTCAAGCACCAGACAGCGGGCATGCAATTCGTCATGTACGTTTTCAGAAGGAAACGGTTTGAAGCCTCCTACAATCGCTTCACCCAGTGGAGGTGTGATATTGCTGGTGGCCGCTCCCGCTTTGAAGACCTTATTACCTGGAGTATCTGCTGCTTCTGAAACAGAAGAAATGATCAGAGAGAAACAAATTGCACAAATCCATATCAAAGCCAGTTGCCGATTTCCTGTTGCCTGCATCTACTTTGCTCCCGACTGAAGTCACTGAAAAAGTCCACACGAATCAAGCAGCAATTATAAAAACGTGGTTCCGGGAACGCAACAATGCTCATTGATGAGTATGCTCATAAGAAGTTCGTAACCCTTTTCATTACAGATGATTGCAGAAAGTGAAAGAAGAGGGATACAGCCATCAGATGACCGAGTGAAGCATGGTCTAAGCCAAAAACTCTAGAATATTTTGGTGTCAAAGTAAATTATTGTTGCCAGTGACGACAAAATAATATACTTTGGTGCCAAAATAAACAGTGGGTGCAAGTATTCAACCAGTTGCGTCAGTTCTGGAATCAATGAAGTCGCTTCTCGTTCAAAATAATAAAGAGGAAACACCATGTACTCAAAGAATGCATCACGTCGCGCGTTCACTCTAATCGAGTTACTTGTTGTGATCGCCATTATCGCGATTCTCATCGCTTTGCTTTTGCCTGCAGTTCAACAGGCACGTGAAGCCGCGCGACGGTCGTCTTGTCGAAATAATTTGAAGCAAATCGGCTTGGCACTTCATAACTATCACGATGCACATCGGACTTTCCCAGCAGGTGGCTTTGGTGTTTTTTCCTATTCGTGGTGGGTGGCAATTTTACCACAAATGGAGCAGAGTACCGTTACAAACCGTATGGTTACCGCCGATTATTCTGGGTACTCTGGTGGACCTAACAAGACGGTTTTAGAAAACTGGGCACCGAGCATCCTTTGGTGTCCATCAAGCACACTTCCTCAATTTTGCATACGAGATGGTGTGTACGCTACCAGTTGTTATGTTGGAATCGCTGGCGCGAGTGCCTCCGCAACATCAGCAAATGATCCGACTGGGCGAAATCGATGTGTGAGTAATAGTGTCGGTTATGCGTGTGAAAACGGTGTCTTAATTGCCAACGCGTCGGTAAAGTTGAGAGATATCACTGATGGAACGTCAAACACAATTGTTGTGGGTGAACAGTCCAATTGGGGTATAAACTCAAGTGGTCAGAATGTAGACATTCGGGGAAGTGGCGAATGGGGTACCTGGATCGGCCCTGGCGCACAAGGGCGTCCCAATAAACCTGTTTCAGGCGAAACTTATCCTTTTAGTGCTAATCCTTGGGCTCGTAATATGACAACGATTCGTTACAAAATCGATTATATTACCGAATTACCAGGAAGTGGAGGAAATAGTCGCGATGGTGGAAACAACTCCATTCAGGCAATCCATTCCGGAGGAGCTTTTGTGCTTCGCGCAGATGGAGGAGTTCGTTTCCTGTCTTCCTCACTCGATCAGTCTACTTTAATTAATCTCGCTATTCGCGATGATGGAAACATTCTAGGCGATTTCTAATCGCAGATGGATTTAACTTCCTGTTTGTCTGACTTCGTCTGAAAACATTGAGACGCCTTATCGAATTATGGTTTGAACATTTAACTACGCATGCTCAAGTTGAGTACTTTGCGGATATTCAAAATAGAGATAGAAGCCATGCGTCAATTTAGAAATAGAGATTTCAGGTCAAAGTTTTGTGTATTCGTCATTCTGACAGGATTGAGTTTACAGTCTGGGTGCTCGAGTTCAAATGAGTTGCTAGGTACTGTCTCCGGCACAGTCACACTCGATTCAGTTCCAATATCCGAAGGGATGCTTAGTTTTATCTCTAATACTGGGTTTGCTGCGATTGCAGAGATTAAAGATGGTGCTTACTCAATTACAAGCAGCCAATACGGAGATGGGATTCCCGCAGGTGAATATCAAATATCTGTATTCTCCAATACAGCGAAGTCTGATCCCCTGGCAGATTCACAGGAAAAGACAGCTGGTATACTTAAGATCCCATTAAAGTATGTCGATCCAGCAACCAGCGAATTATCTGCGAAGGTGAATCAGGGCACTAACCAGTTTAATTTTGAACTGAGTTCTCCTTGATTCGATCTGAACCAGGACTTTCTAAAACAAGATTATTCATCAGCCAGGATCTGTTCATCGCGCTCAAGTACGTCTTCAAAAGGATGCCCATTCTGCCAACCGCTTTTCCCTGATTCACGAAGATATTCAAGGCGGCGGATGGAAATCTCACAGTAAATCGGATCGAGATCTGTAGTGAGACAGCGTCGCCCGAGTTGTTCGCAGGCGATCAGGGTCGAGCCGGAGTGTGAAAAGAAATCAAGCACAAAATCATCAGGTTGTGAACTTGCCTGGATAATGCGTTCGGTTGATTTAAGAGGTTTTTGCGCATAGCAGCCTGATACGTTTTCTTCCATACGATAAAAGACTTGTTGTATATCAACCCAGACATTTCCAGGACGGATGTTTTCAGAACGGCCTCGTTCCAGATTTTCCGTTTTTCGTCCATTAATCTTTTTGTAATAACCGCGCAAAATTTTCGGGATGTCTGTGTATTGAACTTCAAAGAACGGAGTCCCTTTGGTGTAGTACAAAAGTTCTTGCCTGACCGCCATCCAGTTCTTCTGTGTGCCATAACCGCGCTGATTTCTCATGGTGATAAAGGAACGCGATTCAAACAGTCCCAGTTGTTGCATGAGAATCATGAATTGTGGCAATGGCTGGAAATGCTGGTTTTGGTCTGCACCTAGCCAGACATAAAATGACGCACTCTCGCTCATACATTGTTCTGAGAGCTGAACCCATTTTGCACACCAGTCAATAAACGCATCCACATTTCGCAGATCAAAGGCAACCAGATTATAAGGTGGATCGTGAATTGCCAGTGCGGCCCGATCATCGCGAACCAGGTTCTGGATTTGACGGGGATCCGTGGCATCGGCGCAAGCCACACGATGACGCCCTTCGGGATCTTCCCAAACCTCTCCTGATGTAAGCCGACAATGCGGTAGTAAACGCTCTCGCAGTTGTGGGTCTTCATCAAGACGCGGCAAAGGATTATTTTTCATATGCTTGTCTTCCTTAACAGCCATTCCTCTACAGTAATCATTTCTTGAGGATGCTCGTAGCAGTATAAATAAATTGAGAATGATTGAAATCTCAGCTTTATCGAATCGTTTGCAGATAGTTGCAGGTAGGCAGAAAGTTGGATGGGTGATTGTTTGAAAACAGAGTCGATTCGTTTGTATGCTTCCGATACGTGCGAACATTAACTGGCAATTTGTTTTTAAATGAAGGAGACCGAAAAGGTGATCTATGCTTCGAGAAGAAGCTGGTCTCTTTCAATGTTAACCCCTCAGATAGTTTTGAGGTTCGTTATTAGTTTCATTCAGAATGAAAAAAGGAAATCAGAGAAGAAATGGTGGAGTTCTCCAGGTAAGTTTAGCAGCTGTAAACGCGTTTGATTGCAGTTTGTAAACGTGTTCTAATAAGGGAAACGGGGTATAAACCATTGCATCAAATTGATGAGAATCAAGATTGAATGAGATGGCCAGATCTGAGATTCAGTTCGATGAGTTTGACTATTTATTAGGAGTAGCGCTAGCAACCCGTTTGTTTCAATTAATTTAAAATATTACAGACCTAATTTAAAAGAGTCATTTAGAATTTACATCCATACAAAAACAGCTGGCTCATTTGTATACATTCAAAAGGTCTGATCTGCAACCTGTGTTTCTACTGGAGGAGACCTTTTCTTGTGTTTGTGAGTTCCCGCATCAACAAGAACGACTCCGGTTTTCTCGAACAGAACGCTAAGGGAAATGAATCACAATCTGATTCGGAGAACAAGCCTTGCGAGGGATTCGGATTCCCCACATACTGAGAGGCAGAAGTTTCTCCACACAATTCGAAAAGAGCGATGTGAACGATGCAGTTGGAACTATCTGAGAAAATAAAGATGGATGCTTCTCCCGAGGTCATTCATGACTGGCTCAGTAATCTGGAAAACTGGCCTAAAATCAATGACAAGATCAGGTCCATTGCCGTCGAGGGAGATAAATGTATCGGCCGGCTTGAGTTTAAGGGGAGAACAGTCGATTTTGCTGGGATGGTTCCTGAAGATAACGATCCGTCAAATGTGATCTGTAATATTGTTGTGGAAGCGGATGAGAAACTGAAGGAGCCGGAACATTTCTCGGTCATCTATGAAATCATTCCCAAGGGGAGACGTACGCAGGTCATTGAGCGAATCATTTTTGAAAAAGAAATCCCTTTCTGGGGATGGCTCTTGATCAAGCTCATTATGAAACTGGGGAAACCAACGGGGTTGACCAATCTGCAGCAGATTAAAGAACATCTTAATGCCGCGGGCGGATCAGATTGATTTATCGAGTAACGATTTGACCAGACGGCTACTTTTTCTGTTTCAGCACGAACTCGCCATAGTAGCCGATATTCGAACGGTATTTGCCGCTGAGTGTGGCACCCTTCATGAAGCCCGTCCATTGATATTTGTGGCCACGAATAGTGGCATCTCCGGCCAGGTTCAACTGCTGGCCTTTTGCCTGGGATCGGAAAGTTGCTTCATATTTGAACGGGTCCCCTTTGAACAAGCCTGTGAAGGTCGCCTTCCAGACTCCTTTGTCATTGGACGTCGCAACACACTTGAGAGGGCCCGTTGTGTTGTACTTGCGATTGTTCCACTTCCCTTCCCAGGTTCGTGTTTCTCCTGCTTCCAGGAAAGAGAGTGAATTCAGTACGATGAATGCGAACAGAATGATGCGTGCCATAGCGGTTTCCCCCTTTTGATCAACTGATTCAGCCTGAGCATGGACCAGATTTCCAGCCCGTTCTTCAAGTAATTCGTCAGAACCAAGGGGAATGCGACAAATTGAGGACCGTGTGAGGAACAACAGATTTTTCTGATGCCATTAGCCAGCATAAACTCTTGACCCATAGTTAGTTACGTAAAGTAGAATGTGTCTGAATTTTCTCAGGCACTTCGTTTGAATTTACGATTTATTTCACCAGACTGTTCACACTTCAGTACGGGGCCGCTTTTTTTACCTTGGGTCAGATTCTTTCGTAAAGTCCGTTTGCGGAGTTGATCATAGAGATTACGTGCGAATCTTCCATAGTGCAGATCCAGTACGCCCGTTGTACTGGCAAACGCCAGCAGAGAACCGATGGTGACTTTGGGATAAACACAGGCAAAGCGTTTTTCATACTGTGGTCGAAATCGGCTTTTGAAGTGACGCAGTCCGGTAAAATCAAAAATGCTGGTCAGGTGCTTTTCTGCAAATACCAGCCCCTGTCGAACCAGAAAACTGTCTCCTGGCAGTGGATGGCAGTCCCGTCCCAGATCCAGGCAAAGTCCGGCTTTTTGAACTCCTTCCTGTTTCAGCTGTTGCAGAACATGATGAATCAGGAATGCCATGGTTCCCTTTACAGAATCGAGCCGATGCCGATAAAGCTCGGTTGCCCAGCCGGTCCCATTCAGAATGGGATTACAGATGACGAAGCCCTCAATTCGGCCTTGGCGACGGGCTATGAACAGCCTGCGAAGACCCAGGTCGTGGTTATCAATCCGCCCTTCAAAAAACTGCATCGTTTTTTTTTGCGGCTTGCGAGTCAGTGATTCATTGGCAACTTGAATGACTTCCGAAATCGTTTCAAGCCACTGCACCGGGTGAAGCTGATCGGGGCGTACTTCACAAGCAGTAACTCCCTGTCGCAAACAGTAATTCGTCTGTCTACGAACCCACTCGAATTCTTTTCCTTGCCAGGTGCAGGATTCCAGATCAATCATCGGGTCTTCGCCCCATTTAGTGATCTGAAACTGAAAGTCTTGAAAAAACGAAAGATCTTCTTCGCCGATATTATGAAACGCGACTGAGAGCCGATTCTGTCTGGCGTACTCCAGAAATTCTGTGACTAATTGTGGCTTGTGGTGTTCGGGAGCGATCAACCCACCACCAATGATGACATGCTTTCTCCAGCGTTTATAAGAAATCAATCCGCGCCGCCCGCGCGACCAGAAACTCAGGCGACCTGGTTCCGTTGCCAGGTAGGAGTCAAAATATCTTCCATGTTGAAAAATAAATTCCCGCAGTTCTGATTCTGAGATGTCTCCGGTCGAATCAGGGCTGCATGGCAAAATCTGATTGCAGTCTTCAGTGGGAGCCTGATGATGTGAGGAGTCAACTCTCAGAGACGCATCTTGAAACGGAAATTCATACAACGTTTCGTCTTCTGAATGCTGTATCAGCTTGTGTTGGTTTTGCTGATTCTGGCCGAACAGGTGGCTGGGATCAGATGTAGACATGAATAGAATTCCGTTTCTCGTTGTGGATCAAAACAGCGTGTTTTCTGGAATGGTTTTGCTTTCAAGCTGCCCGTTTCTGCTCGCGATATCCATTTTCTTGAACCAATGTCTGGGGCGCGGCCAGATAGGAGCGTAGCGTATTGATAAATGCTGCAGACTGATTTCCATTCACCATGCGGTGATCGAGCCGAACAAACAGGGAAGCCTGTTTTCGAACCTGAACCTGATCATTAAGGACTACAGGACGCGGTTCAGTCGGTCCCATCGTGACGGCAATGTTGTAGGAGTTCATTGGCAGAGAGGCGGGTTTATGCGCAATCAAGGGAGGTGCTCCAGGGAACCCCAGGTAATTGACAAATGCCCCGGCATGGTTCAGTCCCTGTTGCCAGGGCCAGATGGTGGGGGCACGCAGCCAGTTTCCGGCGGTAAATCCCAGACTGCAGGTATGTAACATCCAGGAAAGTCGCAAGCGTTTTCCCAGATTGATGATGCGGTTCTTGAATGTGTTACCCGCTTTCATTCGCTTGCGCTCGTCTGCCGTTTTTAATGCTTTTTCACGGGCTGCCTCCCAGAAATATCTGGCAACGCCATCTAAAGAGAAATTTTCTGCATTTCGCATGAAAACACAGTCCACTTCACCAGTACTTGTTTGCAGCATCGGCATCACAATGTTGACACCTTCATACTGAAAGACTTTACGCCCGACAACACGCCGATTGACTTCAGGATGTTGTTTCAGGCTTTCTGTCACAGCACGTATTAACACGTGCGCAGTTGTGACCAGCGTGCTTCCCTGCTGGTTTCTCTGTTCTTCCAGAAAAGGAGCCATCTCTTCCATGTCGACAGTGGTTCCCCAGACCAGCATGGGATCGCAGCGCAGAGAGGCGCTTCCCAGATAAGTGGTGTTGATCCAACCAATTTCAGAAAGTGGCACAGGTTTATGGTGAGTTGACCAGTACATGGAATTGTTGCCTGAATGAGAGTCGAAAGTGAAATAGCGTATTTACGAGGACTGTCTGTGCAGTTAAGCAGCCTCCGATTGACCTTGGTCAGATAATCGGCTGGCAATCAAACGGGCAATGGTTTCCGGGCTTTTGAACAACTCAGGTTTGATGTCCTGGAAATCAAGACGCAGCTCAAATTCGGATTCCACAAAAACCAGCAGGTCCATCATGGTCAACGAATCGAGTAAACCGGAATCCAGCAAGTCTGTGCTTGCTGTGATATCTTGCTGGCCGGTGACGGAGCGTAGAAAATCAATCAATCGAATTTGAATTGATGAGTCCATTTATCATTCCTTTTATCTGGTCGCGTTATTGTTTCAACAGTTGCTGCTTTAACTCGACATCTTTCATGAGTTGAGTTAATCTCTGTCGATCCACTTTCATGGCGTGGTTCAATGGAAAATCAGTAATGACGTGAATATGGTCCGGTACCATCTGTCGCGGCAGTTTTTTTCTGCAGATCTTTGTCATTTCAGAAACGGATAATTCTGGTTTCTCGGCAGCCGGCTTGATATACAGGGCTAATCGGGTTCCTGTATTTTTCGATTCAAAAGGGACAGCGACAGCCTGGGCGATCGGAAAAGATCTTATCGCAAACTCTTCCAGATCAGCGGGGTGGACTCGATAGCCGGAAATTTTGACGAGCGCGTTACGACGGCCTTTGAGAAAAATCCACCCGGATTCATCCGTGGTTGCCAGGTCACCCGTGTAGAGCCAGCCATCTTGAATTCGCTCATGTGTTCCAGCCGGGTCTCCCCAGTAACCCAACATGATATTGGGACCCCGGGCACGTAGTTCACCGACCACTGTGGACGCTACAGGCTGTCCGCTTTCATCGACCACTTCCAGAGTCACTTCAGGAATGGCCTGTCCGATACAGCTAGCGGAAACATTCGCCAGTTGTTCGGGAGGGACATACGCTAAACGGGCAGTGGCTTCCGTTTGTCCATACATCACAAAGAAGCGCGCCGGGGATATCGACTGGCTGATTTCAACCGAACGTGAATGTTCCAGAGCGCCCCCGGCGACCGTCATATATTTTACAGACGGGGTTTCTGTCTGACCGAACGAGGTTCGTTCCAGCAGAATCCGGTATAGGTCGGGAACAGCCGACAGGCTCGTGCATTGATGTTGATTCAATGCGTCGATCATGCTTTCTGGGAAAGTTGGATTGCCGTCAAGGATCAGGTGCGCTCCCACCAGCAGATGGGACTGTAAGACGGAGTTCCCGTATGCATGATGAAAGGGAAGGATACATAACGGACGCTCTGATGTATCCAGCTCTAGATATTTCTGGATTGACTGTGCATTCGAAATCAGATTCGTATGACTCAGCATGACTCCTTTGGGAGTCCCACTGGAACCTGCCGTAAAAAAGATCGCCGCCAGATCTGCCGGAGCATCGTTCGAATGAATGGTGGCCGTTCGATGGATTTCCTGACGCTGATTCTTTTGTGTATTTTTTGCCTGCAATTCTTGCAGATCCGGACGTCGATTGAGGACTTGAGGAGTTGTGATGACCTGTGTCGCAGAAGTGGATCTGAGAATCTTCTCAAAAGTGCCACTCTCCAGGTTGGTCGCCAATGGGACTACGACGCCTTGTGCCATCAGGATTCCGTAAAAGGCGGCGATATATTCGACCGAGTTTGGTACCAGAAGCAAGACTCGATTGCCAGGTTGAAACTCAGGGCTATTTCGCAGTTGCCGAGCCATCTTCTGTACCGCAGAAATCAGACTGCTGTAATTCCAGGTTTCGTTTGCAGAAGAGACGGCTGGGTAAATAGCCCGTTTCTCTGCGATTTCAGAAATCAGGTCAACAAGACTGGCAGAGGAAGGTTCCTGACAGCGTGATGTCGTGTCTGAGTCAGGCAATCGGGCTGATTGCTGGCTTACATTGATGAAGATCAATTCTGAGATCATGTCAGTCGAACAGCACATAGTAAACAACCTGTTTCAGGGAACGCGGACGCAATTCGTTCCTGAGCTGGAGTCGTTCCGATCTTTCTTTAACTGGACCAATAAACAGACTGAGGGGAATACCCTCATTACTATCGGAAGTTCTGTCACATTGAGATTCATTAAACTGATCGGCTTATCAGTTTTTTACCTTGTTTTTCTGCTACATTTCCCACTTTGTCTATTTTGTTGTAATTGGAGAGAAGAGGATGGCATGAGAGAGGTTGGGGTAAAGGGATTTACTTTAAACCGGGAGCGAACTATTATCGCCGCCAAATGAAAATAGAGCTGGGAGAGCCCCGTTGTCTTTGAAGATATTCTTTGGGCAAAAATCGCTTTCAGTACTTAAGGATAGCTAGGGATTGGGGTTAAAGCAGATGGAACTCAAGACATCTTATTTAGAGAAGGTAGGTGAGCTCCCTTGCATCGTGGAACCCATGTGTTCAGGTAATGCAACGCTCGAACAGTTATTGGATCAAATTGCTGTAGAGCAGAACTGGGTGAATCAAACCCTTTTGGAAAAGGGAGGTGTCCTGTTCCGCGGTTTTCGAATTCAGGAAACCGAGGAATTCCAACGCGTTGCCCAGGCCCTGATTCCCGAGCTGAAACCGTATGTGGAAGGGCAATCTCCCCGTACGAAAGTGACGGGAAACGTGTATACTTCGACTGAATTCCCAGCACAATTTCGTATTACCCTGCACAACGAGTTGTCTTATACGAAAGCACCGCCTCCACGAATTGTCTTTCACTGTCATATTGCTCCCGAGACTGGCGGAGAAACACCCATCGTCGATTGTCGCAAGCTCTATCAGTCCATGCCGCCCGCAACACTTGCCCGGTTCGAAGAGCGGGGAGTTCGCTATGTAAAAAACATGCATGGACAGGAACGGGGGATCGGCAAATCCTGGATGGATTACTTCGAGACCAGTGACCAAGATCAGGTGGAATCCTATCTCAAGGAAAATGACATTGAGTTTGAATGGACAGACGATGGAAACTTGAGGACCTGGTCGATTCGCCCCGCCACGATTCCTCATCCTGTCACGGGGGAAATGCTCTGGTTTAACCAGGCAGACCTGTGGCACATTACCAACGTCAACGAACGCAATCGCGCGCAAATGCTGCAACGTTTCGGCGAAGAGAATTTGCCGACGCATGCGTACTTCGGGGATGGTTCACCGATCACCGATGAAGACTTGGAAGCAGTCCGAAATACACTGTGGGAAAACGCGGTGATTTTTCCCTGGCAGCAGGGAGATGTTCTGGCACTGGATAATTTCAGTGTGGCCCATGGGCGCATGCCTTACGAGGGGCCCCGTAAAATCCTGGTTGCGATGGGATGACTTTTTTCTCATGCGAGAAAATCGGCTGAAATCGATGACCAATAGGAACAGGGAACAACGGGAATGTCTGTAATCAATTCTGGTAGTGATACACGAGAAACACTGAAACAGCCGGAGATTTGGGTTCCCGCTGATTTGAATCAACCGCTGGAAGCGATGCCGTTGTCACTGCGGATTGGTGGTTGGGTAGCGAATCCCTACAAAAATTATTTGCTTCCAGTTACATGGCTTCAGCGCCTGCTCAAGTCCAGTCAAAGTGAATTACTTGCGGAGACCTTCCGTCGTCCGGGGGGCTGGCGCACGATGGAGATGATGTATCGTAACCGGGAACCGGTTGACTCATTAGACCGACAGGCATTACAAGACAATCCCATTGCCCGTGCCTCACGGAATCGGTTGCAGCTTGTCACGCAAAAACTCATGGAGTTAATGAGACAATATGCGGAAACAGAAAAAGTCACCGTGGTTGGCGTAGGAGCAGGTCCCGGCCGGCATGTGCAGACCGCGATTTCTCGACTGAATTTCAATGCCGATCAGATTGCTGCCTACCTGATTGATCTTGATGACGACGCATTCGAGTATGGGCATCACTTTTCACAACAACTGGGAATTGCCGATGGCATCCATTTCTTACAGGGAGACGCGCGGCAGATTCACAAAGTCTTACCCGAAGTGAAACCGCACATCGTTAAACTAATCGGACTGGTGGAATATCTCGACGATGCTCAGTTTTCAGAGTTGTTGGGAGCGTTGCATAAAGTCATGCTGCCTGGCGGAACTCTGATCACGCATGGCTTAGTCGATCCTTATAACGGCAGCCCGTTTCTCAAGCGAGTCTTTGGCTTGCAGCATGTGAAACGGAGCGCGAACGATATAAAGCGCCTATTGGAATCGGCAGGTTTTCGTACGCTCGATCAGATAACCGAGCCAATGCAGATTTATCCTGTGATTACCGTTGTAAAGGATGCGTAGCGATCACGGTTTGTTAGCCGCAGACCATCGGCGATCACTGTTAAATGTAGTATTCGATTACGTGTTCTTCTTCAACCGAGATCCGATAATCATGACCCGGAGTGACGATCGCAACATCGTCCAGCAATAGTTGGGCCACGCGCATCGCCTGTCCCCGCAATTCCGGAACTGCCGTTGTTTCCCAGAGTGTTCCTTTCATCAGGGGGCCAATGGCAAACAGGAACTCGGAGTGATTTCCTTCCCCATCAATGACGGCGAAGTCGGCACCGACATCAATTCCCATGTCCAGTTCATCCGGGCGAATCAGCCCGCGCTTCAGCAGGTTTTGGAATAAAGGCACACTGGTATCGGAAAATCCGCAATTCGGCCCGGTGCAATTGATAACCAGCCCACCTTGCAAGATTTGTTCGCCGCCAGTTTTGTTCTGCACACTTACACAGACTTTGTCATCTTGCGTACTGAGGCCGGTAATTCTTCCTCGCACAACCCTTAATCGGCCTTCCGTGATCGCTTCGGTAATTCGCTGGTGGATCGGTTGGGCAATCCGGTGTCGGATGACATTCCAGCGTGCTGCATAGCGTTTGAGAAATTCCTGTTTTTCTTCAAGCTGAAGTTTTTGCCAGATCCGTTGCGTATGTGGTCTCAGTCGGTCAACAACGATGCCGGGGTTCTCACCAATTCGTTGCAGTTGACGACAATGTTTTTCCAGCAACTGCACCAGATTTTCCAGCCCCAGATTTTCCGGTTCGTCTGGCAGAAAATCGGGATATTCAATCCCGCGAAAGTGAGCCTGTGGAATCATGCCGTTATGCGAAATTGCAATCATATTGCCTTCCCACTCCAGTTCACTGAGCGTCAGAAAGACATCGATCATCGAAAGGCCGGTTCCCAGAACAATCAGATCTTCCTGCGCATCCGGGATTTTTTCCAGCCAGTTTCCCCACGGATCGGGGGAATAAGCTTCGTGTGAGAATGCTTCATCGTCTAAAGAGGAGGGAGGCTGATTCCCCGTCGCCAGTAACACGCGGTCTGCTTCGAAGGTAGTTCCATCTTTGAGAGTTATTACTGCGCAGCCATCAAAGTTGAATTCAATGTCGACCGCTTCATTCTCGATGACCTGAATTTCCGCCGGGTGATGGCTGTCGATCGGCTGCATATAGGTGGAAAGAATACTGCGCAGATAGTCGCCGTAGATGCGACGCGGCACATACGTTTCACGCAGCTGAGGATCTGGCAGATCACTGTAGTCAACCCGGGTACGGAGCCAGTCCAGGAAATGATTGGCATGATCGGGGACGGCGGACATATTGCGCGCCGCGACGTTCAGCAGGTGCTCTTCGCGTTTCGTGCCATAGGCGACGCCGCGGCCCAGTGGGTATTTATCATTGATCAGTTGAATGCACAGCGGGCTGTCGCTTAATCGTGCCAGATTCACAGCAGCCATCGTTCCGCTGAAACCACCTCCAATAATCGCCACTTTTTTCATCAGTACCGGTCCTTTCACACTCAACTCAGGCAACCGGGAACAGCCGACAGCCACGGAGTGTATCACGCTGATTTACTGCTGATGTATTGACATCGATCAGGACTCAAAGAGTCCCTTCAATTGTACACGGAACCACTTACCGGTAACAGGCAGACAGCGATTTCAGGCGCCGGTCAGCAGCCATGTTTGACAATCGGCGTTTTTTTCCCGGTTTTATCGATGGCGACATAAGTGAAATCCGCCTCGGTCACTTTGAAGTACGGACAGTTTGAATCTTCGTGCCTCAGCACCGGTTCGACCCAGACTTCGAGTTGCAACCTCATCGACGTGGTTCCAATTTTTTCCACCGTTCCATAACAACTGACTACATCACCCACTTTGACCGGACGGATGAACTTCATCGTCTCGACGGCGATCGTAACCGTGCGAGTTCCCGAAATCTCTTTCGATAAAATACCGCCGGCGATGTCCATTTGCGACATGATCCAGCCGCCAAAAATATCGCCGTTGGCATTCGTGTCAGCAGGCATCGCCAGTGTGCGCAGAATCAGTTTGCCTTCCGGCAGATCACAGGCTTCTTCCATGGTGATTCAATCCTCTTTTTGGTCAGACGAAATAACACAGTTCGAGGCGACACTGTTCTGTTAGATTAAGCAAAGCGTGGCGGACGACCATTATTTTTCGCCACATGACCTCCCCAGACGAGCAGATTTTTACTGCAATCATCACGGTCAATAGCGACTTCAATCAACGCCGGACCATTTTGCGAAACTGCGTTTTTGATCGCCTCATCCAGTTCACCTTCAGTGCTCACCTGACAGCTCCAGCCGTTTCCGTCTTCCGCATTGAAAACTTTGACCAGATCGGCGTAGTTCCAGTTTTTGATTGTGTTGTACGGGCCATCATGAATTTCCACTTCAATCGTATAACCGCGATTGTTCATCAGGAAAATGATTGGTTTGAGGTCGTAACGAATGATCGTTGAAACTTCCTGCGCCGTCAGTTGGAACGAGCCATCCCCGATCAGCGCAATCGGGCGTCGATTGGGGGCGCCGACGCTGTAGCCGAGTGTCGCACCCACAGACCAGCCGATCGACCCGTATTGCATTTGTACTTCGAATCGGGAGCCGGTGGGCAAATTCAGCTGCATACCGTTGAACCAGGAATCTCCGGTTTCGGCAATCACGGTTGAGTCGGAGCCTAACATGTTTTGAATGCGCGAAAACAGTTGTCGCGTGGAAAGCGGCGTCTCGGGATCGCCGGGAGAGAGTGGAGTGACCTCTTCCTGAATGCGTTTAAACGCGATCATGGAACCGTCGTTTGATTTAATTTTTGTAGACAGTTCCTCCAGGAATTCAGCCAGTTTGACATTACTGAATGTCTGATTGGGAAAGATCACACTGTTGGGACGGGCTTGAATCACTTTGGTCGGGTCGATCAAAGCCGCATGACCGGTCGTTGTGTAATCGGTAAATGTCCCGCCGGCAAACAGGCAGAGGTCGGAGGAATCGACGATCTCGCCGCATCCGGGCGAACCCACGGGGCCCCAATACGTTCCCATGTAATGCGGATGCTGCTCGTCAAACATGCCTTTGGCGTTCGGCATGCTGGCGATCGCATAGCCGGATGCGTCAGCCAGTTTGTGAAAGCTGGTTTCTGCACCGAACGAACGCAATTTGACGCCGGAGACCAGCACCGGTTTGGTCGCAGCATTCAGCATCTCTGTTGCACGCTCAACGGCAGCTTTCAATGAAACCGGATCACTGGCGGTCGGCCCGCCGAAGGAACGTACATTCGGCGCGGAAGTAACCGCTGACGCGATATTGCAGGCAATTTCAATATAAACGGGTTTGCGGAACCGGAGCGCGGTCTGAATCGCATGGTCGATTTGCGTGGGCGCTTCGCGCGGGTCGTGTATCGTGACGGCTTCCGCTGTGACTTTGGAAAAGATCTCGCGCTGGTAGTCATAGTCCAGTTCACCCAGCGTATGATGGAGCATTTCAAACTCGGCTTCGGAGTTGGTATTCGGTCCACCGGAAACGGCGATCACCGGCAGGTCTTCAGCATACGCGCCAGCGACAGCATTCAGCAGACTCAATCCGCCGACACTGTAAGTCACGAAGACCGCACTCGCACCGCCGGTAGCCCGGCAATAACCGTCGGCAGCATAACCGGCGTTCAATTCATTACAGCAGGAAATCATTTTCAGATTTTTGTTTTCCAGGAGCTTGTCCAGCAGAACAAGATTGTAGTCTCCTGGTACGGCGAAATAGTGTTCTAGACCGATTTCCTCCAGCCGGGAAGCGAGATATGAGCCGACGGTGGTAGTGCAATGATCTGACATGAAAGTTCCTTCTATCAATGAATGCGTGCATGCGCCTGGTGTATCAAACGTTGGGCTGTATCAGTACTCGGGGGTCCACATGGTTTCTTCGATCCGCTGATCAATCTCTTCTTCAGTAATGGAATCGGCCACACCAGCTTCGATGGCTGCCGCAGCGACTGCCCGGGCAATCTTGCGGCCGACTTCTCGGATTGTCGTCAGAGACGGGAGCAACGAAGCAGCGGGATCTTTCAGTGCCGGTGATGTTTCTTTCAGGGCAAACGCCGCCGCCATAAACATCGAATCGGTCACCCGGCGTGCACGCGAGGCCAGAATACCCAGTCCCATTGCCGGGAAGATATAACTGTTATTACATTGCGCGATGTAATGGGTCACGCCATTATATTCGACCGGATCAAAGGGGCTTCCGGTCGCGATGACGGCTTTGCCATCAGTCCATTTCAACAAATCAGAGGGGATGGCCTCGGCACGCGAAGTAGGATTGGAAAGTGGAAAGATCACAGGTCGATTGGTATGTTTCGCCATTTCGCGAATGATTTCTTCGGTAAACGCGCCGGCTTGTCCTGTGGCACCAACGAGAACACCTGGCTTGCTGTTCCGCACCACATCCGCAAACGAAATGGTACCTGTGACATCACAGTCCCAGCCTTTCAAATTTTCAGGTGACTGCGCCAGTTTCTGATGCAGTGGATCCAGATCCGTCCTGCCGGAGTGAAGCAGACCGTCTCGATCAATCACATAAAAATGAGAACGGGCTTCCGCTTCCGAATGCCCGTTGTCGATCATGGCCTGTTTCAACTGCAGGCAAATCCCCACACCGGCCGAGCCTGCTCCCAACATCACGATGTTCTGATCTACCAGTTTGCCCCCCGCGGCTGTAATCGCTGCGAGAATCGTTCCCGTGGTCACAGCGGCGGTGCCTTGAATGTCATCATTGAACGTACACAAATCATCGCGGTACTTATCAATAATTCGTTCCGCATCCACAGACGCAAAATCTTCCCATTGCAGGAGCACGTGCGGGAACCGTTTTTTGACAGCGGTCACAAACTGCTCGATAAAGGCGTCATATTCCGCGCCCTTGATCCGGTTTTCCCGCCAGCCGATATAACGCGGGTCGTCCAGGCGTTCCTGATTATTCGTTCCCAGATCCAAGACAATGGGCAAAGTTTTCGCAGGATCAACGCCGCCACACAGCGTGTAGAGTGATAATTTACCGATCGGAATGCCCATACCTCCCACGCCCTGATCGCCCAGACCGAGAATGCGTTCGCCGTCGGTGACGACAATCACATCAACATCGTGTTCGATGTTTTCAAAGATCGCATCCATCGAGTCGCGTTCGGGATAGGAAATGAAAATTCCCCGTGGCCGGCGGTAGATATGACTGAACCGCTGGCATGCCAGACCGACGACGGGCGTATACACGATGGGCATCATTTCGGTGATGTGTTCCAGCAGCAGACGATAGAACAACGTTTCGTTTTCATCCTGGAGCTGTCTCAGAAAAATATGCTTGTCGATATCGGTGTGGAAATCACAGAATGCTTCGTAAGCCCGTTCTTCCTGTTCTTCCAGCGTATCCACGTGCGGGGGGAGCAGTCCCAGTAGGCCATGCTTGACGCGTTCCTCCTGAGTGAAGGCAGTCCCCTTATTCAGGAGCGGATCTTCAATCAGCAAGACACCGCGTTTTTCAATAGTAAATTCCTCTGTTGACCGTCCTGAATTCATGCTTAGGTTGTCCCGATGTGAATATGACGTGGATTGATGATGAGTCGACCCCTTGCAGTTTCCCGTGGGGTCTCTGAAATCAGCCATAGAATAGTAGAAAAGCCGTCAGTCTGTCGATGTTACTCTTGAGAAACTGACCGGATTTCGGAAAGCCCCTGATTTTCTGCCTGGAAACAGGTGAAGTTTCTGATGCACTGCTTGCAACTCCGAATCAGATATCGTAAATATCAGGTCCTCTGGATTGATCTGGTTTTCTATCGCGTCGTCAGTCGGATTACAGGTTGCTTCCTTCATGTTCCCGGAAAAAAGATCTTATGGTTCGCCACTTCAAAATCGCTCTGGTGCAGGTTTCTCTCAACGGACTGCCTGACCAGAACCTGTCAAAGTGTCTCGCGTGGGTTCGTATCGCCGCCGAGCAGGGGGGACAGGTGATCTGCCTGCCCGAGCTTTACAGCTCCTTTTATTTCTGCCAGAAAGAGACCACAAAATATTTCGAGTTCGCCGAGCCGCTGTATGACAAATCATTTACCGCGTTCAGCGAACTGGCAAAAGAGTTGGGCGTGGTCATCATTGTGCCCTTCTTTGAAAAGCGAACCGAAGGCCTGTATCACAACAGCGCCTATATTATCGACGCGGATGGCAGCGAAGCGGGCCTGTATCGCAAGATGCATATTCCCGATGATCCCTGTTTCTACGAAAAGTTTTATTTCACGCCCGGCGATCTGGGCTTCAAAGCCGTACAAACACAGTTTGGAAAAATTGGCACGTTGATTTGCTGGGATCAGTGGTTTCCCGAAGGCGCCCGAATTACGGCACTCAGCGGCGCGAACGTGCTCGTTTATCCGACGGCCATCGGCTGGCATCCGCATGAAAAATCTGAGCACGGCCCGATGCAGCATGATTCCTGGATGACGATCCAGCGCAGCCACGCGATTGCGAATGGCACGTTCGTCGCGGCCGTCAACCGGGTCGGTTTTGAACAGCCGGAACCGGAGCAGCCGGGGCTGGAATTCTGGGGTTCCTCATTCATCTGTGGTCCACAGGGGGAAATCCTCGCGCAGGCCTCCACAGACGAAGAAGAAATTTTGGTCGCAGAGGTGAACCTGGATCTGATGGCGGAAGTCCGCCAGAACTGGCCGTTCCTCCGTGACCGCCGAATTGACGCATACGGCAACATTCTCAAACTCTATCACGATGAATCGTCTCCATGAGCGAGATCACGCGTAGACTGCCCGCCGAGTGGGAGCCGCATCAGGCCACCCTGCTCTGCTTTCCGCATAACGGCAATGACTGGCCCGGCAAGTACGAAGTCGTCAAATGGGCCTTCGTCGAAATCATTCGCAAGGTCGCGGAGTTCGAACGTGTGCTGCTGGTTGTGAAGTCGGAAGAACAGCAGCAGAAAGTTGACGCGATGCTTCGGCAGGCGCACGCCGACACGAAACAGGTCAGGTACATCGTTCAAAACACGAATCGCAGCTGGATGCGCGATTCAGGTCCGATCGTGGTACAACGGAGCGACGGCAAACGCGAGGCGCTACAGTTCCGCTTTAACGGCTGGGCCAAGTATGCCAATCATCGGCTGGACTGGCAGATTCCGTCCGCGGTCGCGAAGACGTTAAAGGCACCTTTAACGGAAGTGGTTTATCAGGGACGCCCTGTTGTTCTGGAAGGGGGAGCGATCGAAGTCAACGGACGCGGAACTCTGATCACCACCGAAGAATGTCTGCTCGATCAAAAAGTTCAAGTCCGTAATCCCGGTTTCACCAAAGAAGATTACGCGGCGATTTTCCAGGAATACCTGGGAGTGACGAATGTGATCTGGCTGGGGGACGGAATCGAAGGGGACGACACGCACGGCCACGTGGATGACATCTGCCGTTTTGTGAATCCGACGACAGTGGTCGCCTGTGTGGAGCCGAACAAAAAAGACGTCAATCAGCGTCGCCTGGAACACAATCTTGACCGTCTGAAACAGGCGCGGTTAGAAGACGGCAGCAAACTCAATGTCGTACCCATGCCCATGCCGGGCCGGCTCGACTTTGAAGAGTTACGGCTCCCTGCCAGCTATGTCAATTTTCTGGTCACCAATGGCTGCGTGCTGGTGCCGACGTTTAATGATCCGAACGACGCACAGGCACTCGGCATCCTCGGCGAACTCTATCCCGACCGCCGCGTCATCGGCATTCATGCCGTCGATCTGGTCTGGGGACTGGGAACGCTGCACTGCCTGAGTCATGAGATCACGGCGGCTGTTGCGAAAAAATAACGAATTCGCCTTCGATCTTCAGGAATCGATTGAGTCTGGGCTGGATTACGGGTACGATAAATAAGGATTGTTTATTTATCCGCGAGTCTCCGTTTCCTACCTTTACTTACACACCCTCCCGAATTCCTGCTGTTGAGGTCATGACCATGAATCGACTGCTGTCGCTGCTCGTTCTGTTTTCTGTTCTTGTTGTTTCTCTGATTGCGGAAGCGGCGGATGACTTGAATGTGCTGCCCCCGTTGGAGGGAGAGGCAGCCGAGTCCGGGCTGGTCTATCATGCCCTGCAGCAGCGCGCTCATGAAGCGTTTGCGAAACGGAAGTCGGTTTACGAAGAACTGAAGACACCCGAAGACTGTGTCGCTTATCAGAAACGGATGCGGGAATTCTTCCGGACTCAGATCGGCGGATTCCCTGAACGAACGCCGTTGAATCCGCGCGTGATTGGCAAACTGAAAGGGGACGGCTTTCATGTCGAAAATGTGATCTACGAAAGCTGGCCCGGGCATCATGTGACCGCCAATTTGTATCTGCCAAATACGAAACCCCCTTATCCGGGAGTGCTGGTTCCCTGTGGACACAGTCACGATGGGAAAGCGGCTGCAGCGTATCAACGAGCCTGTATTCTGCTGGCGAAAAACGGGATGGCGGCACTCTGTTATGATCCCATTGGACAGGGGGAACGTTATCAGGTGCTCTCAGAACAGCCGAATGAATTTTTCCGAGGCGGCAGTCGCTATCGTCCACCTCATCCACGGGTGCAGTATTATTGTACGGCAGAACATACGCTGATGTCGGTCAGTTCGATTCCGCTGGGCGGCAACTCGGCCCGCTATCGAATCTGGGATGGCATGCGGAGTATTGATTATCTGATCAGTCGTCCGGAGATTGACGCGAAACGGATTGGCTGCACCGGAAACTCAGGCGGCGGTACGTTGACCAGCTACATCATGGCACTCGATGATCGAGTGCAGGCTGCGGCTCCGGTCTGTTATTCCACCATGTTTCGTTATCTGGTTGATTTCAACGGGCCTCAAGATGGCGAGCAGGTGATTTTCGGTCAACTCGCTTACGGCATGGATATCGCCGACTACACGTTGATGCGGGCTCCCAAGCCGACGCTGATCTGTGCCGGCACGCATGACCGCACGTTCAAAATCGATGGCACCTGGGAACTATTCCGCGAAGCCAAACGCTTTTATACACGCATGGGTTATGCCGAGCGGGTCGATATCATTGAAGCCGACGCACCACACGGTTTCACGATTCAATTGCGTGAAGGTTCGGCTCGCTGGATGAATCGCTGGCTGATGCATAAAGAAAATCCGATTTTCGAAGGAGATCTGCCGGTCTTCACCGATGAAGAACTGCAGTGTTCGCAGTCGGGGCAGATTCTGCTCGACGCCGGCGAGCGTTCGCTGTTTGAGATCAATGACGGTCTGAATCAACAGCTGGCAAAAGACCGGGCTGAGTTGTGGAACAGCGGCGAGCTGAAAACGCTGCGTGAGCGCGTGCGTGAAGTGAGCGGTGTCAAAAAACTCGGTGAATTGCTACGACCAGAGTTTAAAGAAGTGGGTAGCATTCAACGACCCGATTATCAGATCACGAAGCTGATCATTAAGCCCGGACATGGCGTGCCTCTACCGGCTTTGTTGTTTCAGCCAAAAGAACGGACGGGGGAACTCGTCCTGTACCTGCACGGTGGTGGTAAAGATGTTGACGCGGGCGCAGGAGCCGCCATCGAGCAACGGGTGAAACAGGGAGACGTAGTCCTGGCCGTCGATGTACGCTGCATTGGTGAAACGTCGCGCAAGAACAATCGGAAGATCGGCTGGTCGCACGGTTTGCTCGGTCCCAACTATCATGAATGGGCGCTGGCGTATCTGCTGGGCGATTCGATGGTCAAGCTGCGGGCCGAAGATATTCTGGTTGCGACGCGGTTTCTTTCAGAAACGCAATCAAAGAACAAACCGGAGCCAGTTGTCTTGACGGCCATTGGTGAAACGGCAATCCCTGCACTGCATGCGGCGGCACTCGAGCCAGCTATGTTTTCGAAGGTCAATCTGAGCCAGATGATTCCCTCCTGGGACGCAGTGGTGAAAACGCCGGAAACGCAGAACCAACTGATCAATACGGTGCACGGGGCGTTAAAAGTGTATGACTTGCCAGAACTGATCAAATTAGCCGGCGCTGCGAAAGTCAAAATCACTCAGCCTGCAGGCGTGACGGATGATCTGGCGGTGAAAGCCCCATAGGCCAACTCCCGGTTTCTAAACAACTTTAAACAGCGGTTCATTCTTTGAACCACGCTGGACAAAGCCCGCTGCGCCCTTAATAATGAGACTTCCATTCTCATTTATTTCATATTCTTACCGCCACTCAGATCGGCGGTTTGTGCTCGATAGGAGATGCGTTGATGCAATCACTGACCCGCCGGATGGCTCTCAAACTGTTTGCCCTGGGTACGACTTTCTTCGGTTTGAAAAAATCGCACACTCTGGAAGCCGCAGAACAGAAGAATGACTCTTCTGTCATGGGGCGTTGGAATAAGACGAATGACCGAGTCTGGCTGGGTGAAGAATTCTGGGCTAATCCGATGGAAGACTGGCGGATTGTCGATGGCGCTGCCGAGTGCCAGACGACCGCAGGCAGTCGCAATATTCAACTGCTGACACATCAACTCACCAATGTGCGTGCTCCCTTTACGATGTCGGTGCATGTCAAACAGGTTGAAGTCAAACAGCAGGATGGCGGCGTTGGTTTTCGTGTGGGCGTTAAAAGTGATCTCAACGAATACCGCAGCAATTGTTTTGCGAAAAGCGGTATCAAAGCCGGGATCGTAAACGGAAAACTGGTGCTGGGCAATAAAGAACAGAAGCTCAAACAGCCAGTGGACATGAAAGATTGTGTGCTGACAGTCACCGGTAAGCCAGAGGGTGAGAAGTATTCTCTGACGTTGCTCGTGACTCAATCAGAGTCCGATAAACCGCTGGGAACATTGTCACAGACATTTCCTCCACAGGCAGTGCTGGGAAATGTGGCACTGGTCAGCAATTTCGATGCCCGTTTCAAACGTAAAATCGGCGCCCGGTACCGCTTCAGTGACTGGTCTGTTGACGGTAAAGCATTCACGGTCTCGCCCGAACATAAGTTTGGTCCGATTTTGTGGTCGCAGTATACCCTCAGCGATTCCCGCGGCGATGAAGGTTTCGTGATGAAAATCAGCGCGCTGACCGGGCCGTTAGGCGAGAAAGACAATAAAGACGTTGAACTGCTGAGTAAGCAGGGAGATACCTGGAAATCACTGGGCACTGCGGCCCTCGATACGGATGCCTGGACGGCGACGTTTCGGATTCCGAACTGGAACGAAAAAAAAGCGACCCCGTTCAAGCTGGTCTATAAAGAAAAGCATACCGACGGGACCGAAACGACGAATGAGAGAACAGGCATCATTCGCTCGAATCCCTCAGGGCGTCCTCTGAAGCTGGGCGCGCTGACCTGCCAGAAAGATTACGGTTTCCCTTACGAACCGGTGGCGAACAATCTGCTCAAAGTAGATCCTGACCTGTTGTATTTCTCGGGCGATCAATTGTACGAAGATCATGGCGGCTTCGGTTTGATTCGAGATCCCGCTGAACCTGCGATATTGAACTACCTCCGTAAATTTTACATGCACGGCTGGGCGTTTGGAGAAGCGATGCGAGATCGTCCCACGGTTTGCATTCCCGATGATCACGATGTGTTCCAGGGGAATATCTGGGGAGAGGGTGGCATGAAGATGAAAGAAGGGACCACCTCTTCAAACGGCGGATACCGGGAACCGGCGCGGATGGTGAATGTCGTGCATAAGACGTGTGCCGCCCATCATCCCGATTATTATGACCCGACTCCCTGCAAGCAGGGCATCAGTGTCTACTACGGCGATATGGTCTATGGCGACGTCAGCTTTGCCATTCTGGGAGATCGGCAGTTCAAAAGCGGTCCCGAACACGTTGATACCGGCAGCGGCCGTGCTGACCATGTGACAGATCCCAACTTCGATACATCCAAACTGGACAAGCCGGGGTTGGAATTACTGGGCGAGCGGCAGGAAAAATTCCTGGAACACTGGTGTGATGACTGGCGGGGACACGCGCTCAAGGTCTTATTCAGCCAGACGGTCTTTTCCGGGGTCGCCACACATCATGGTGGTTATAATGGATATCTCAAGGCGGATCTCGACTCCGGCGGTTGGCCGCAGACGGCCCGCAATCGGACGGTGCGGATTTTGCGCAAGGGGATGCCTTTGCACGTGAACGGGGATCAGCATCTGACCTCACTCTCACAATATGGAGCCGACGAACAGCGTGACGGCAGCTGGTCCTTCTGTACGCCGGCGATTTCAGCCGGTTACCCCCGCTGGTGGCGACCCGATGAAGTGGGCATGCCTCATGAGAATCGGCCGCAACATCGATTGCCGAATACCGGAGAATATCTGGATGGCTTTGGCAACAAGGTCTATGTCTATGCGGTGGGAAATCCGGAGCCGGGCACGGAAAAGAACCGTTATGATCTGGCCCATCAGAAGGGGAGTGGCTTTGGTCTGGTGCTGATCGATCCGGAACAGAAAACCTATACGATTCACTCTTACCGTTTTCTGATTGATGCCACTGATGGAAAACCTGTGAACGAGTTTCCGGGTTGGCCAGTGACTCTGCACCAGAAAGAGAATGGTGGTGCGAACCAGCTACAGTAAACGATGCTGCAGGTAGACGTGTCTGATTCCCACTAACCCGCCGGTGACAGGAGATGGAGCGATGCTGAAGAACGTTTGTGTCTGTATGTTATTATTGTTGACGACGACTTCCATTTCCTTAGCACAAACGCGCGAAGAAAAAGTGCGCCAGGATCGCGAGAAAGTCGAAGCGGGCGGTTATTGGATCTACAACGATCTGCAGCAAGGCTTCGCGCAGGCAGAGAAAACAAAACAGCCCATGCTGGTCGTGTTGCGCTGCATTCCCTGCGAAGAGTGCGTGAAGTTGGACGAAGAACTGATGGAGAAGGATCCGCAGTTGAAGCCGCTGATGGACCAGTTTGTGCGTGTGCGGCTGATCTCAACCAACGGTCTGGACCTGTCGCTGTTTCAGTATGATTACGATCAATCGTTCGCCGTGTTCCTGCTGAATGCAGACCGCACGATTTACGGGCGGTTTGGTACGCGCTCGCACCATACGCTCTGGTCGGAAGATGTTTCGATCGAAGGGCTGGCGCAGGCGATGCAAGGGGCTTTGAAACTGCACGCGAACTATGACACCATCAAAGCATCACTGAAAGACAAACAGGGTAAGCAGCCCGAGGAGCCTTCTCCCGAGAAATTTCCTCTGTTGGCAGGGAAGTATCGTTCACGAATCAACGAGAAAAAAGACATCGTCAAAAGTTGTATTCACTGTCATCAAGTGGGTGATGCACAGCGGGACTTTTATTTACGCCAACAAAAACCGCTGCCGGAACGGATTCTGTTTCAGTACCCGCATCCCAAAATTCTAGGACTGATTCTGGACCCCACGCAGAAAGCAACCGTGAAAGAAGTGCAGGAAAACTCAATCGCTGCCCAGGCTGGTTTTCAACCCGGCGATGAAATCCTGTCTTTGTCGGGTCAGCCTCTGCTCTCGATTGCCGATGTGCAGTGGGTGCTGCATCACGCGGGGGAGCAGGATCAACTGAAAGCAAACGTCAAGCGGGATGGAAAACAGCTGGAGCTGACCATCGCGCTGCCAAAAGGTTGGAAGCGGAGCGATGATTTGTCCTGGCGAGTGAGTAGTTGGCCTTTACGGCGGATGGTGCTCGGCGGTGCTGTCCTGGAACCGACGACCGCCGAACAACGTCAGCAGGCAGGTTTAGCCGCAGATGCACCGATGGCGCTGCATATTCGTGGGCTGGGTAAATATGGTTTGCATGCGACCGCCCGACGTTCTGGTTTTAAAGTCGGCGATATCATTATTGGGTTCAATGGAAAAACTGATCTGGCCCGTGAGACGGATTTGCTGGCTTACGGGGTGAACGCTCTCACGCCTGGACAAACCGCCGAGGTGACGGTGGTCCGAGGCAAGAAGCAAGTGCAGTTAAAACTTCCGCGGCAGAACTGACTCTGTTGTTGTTAGCGCCAGGTCAGCGTTTTAGCTTGCTGGTTCCAGCTATGTTTGGGATCTGTGGTGTGCGTCGTGAGTGTAACACCGTTCGGGCTCAGTTTCGCGACGGTCCAGCCGGTCGTGGAAAGTTTGGGGTTTGCGACATAAGACGTTGCCGGAGTGTTGAGAATGTGAATGCCTTTGTGTTGGGCATTGCCCCGATCATGGATATGTCCGTGAATGTAGGCTTTGACCTGCTTTCGCGGTGCCAGGATCTCCCACAGTTCGACCGAATCGGTTAAGCCACCGGGGAAATGATTCGGATCGCCACCAAGACGTGGATTGTGATGCGTGACAATGATCGCGGGCTTATCAGCGTGTGCATCGAGGGCATTGGTCAGCCAGGCGCGCTGTTCTTTGCCCAGCGTTCCCTGTGTGACCATCGTTTTGTGCAGCGAATCGAGCAGGAAGAAATTCGCGTGTTTGGTCTGGACCACGGAGATATGTTTCGATTTGACCGGCGGCGTGGCTGGTTTTTCTTCCTCCATCACACCGTAAAAGACGTCGCGTTCGTCATGATTCCCCAGCGTCAGATGCGTGTCGATTTTCGCTTCACGTAATGGGCGGATCAGTTTCGCGAAGTGACGGTAGTCGCCGGGCTGTCCATCTTTTAATGCCAGATCGCCGTTAATCAATACGCAGGCTGGCTTCTGTTCGAGGTTCACCAGTTCGCTGACTGCCTGCCGTAAATGACTGGGGACCGGAGAGTTCGTCGGATGCTTTTCACCAATGTGCGTGTCGTTTAACAGATAGACCAGATCTTCCGACTGGGTTTCACTGGCAAAGGCGCTGGTGCTATAAGTGATGAATCCTGCGCCTAAAGTGAACAGGAACTGACGTCGGTTCTGGGCGGGCAGATGTACGGGCATGGCTGGGTCTCCACGTTGGAATTGATTCAGGCAGGAATGTGCGGAAGTTCGATAATTTTATCCTACTCGACGCACGGACTCGGCGAAACTGAAACTTCGATTAATTTTGTGTAAGCGGTGGTTGCGAATCGAGAAAATGCAGCGATTCACGGCCCATGCGTTCGCAAATGCCGAGTGCTTCAGAAAACGGGATGTCCAGTGTTTCGACTCGATCGGGAGCCATGAAAATCACGCAGCCGGACCAGGGATCGGGGGAGCCGGGCAGGTAGATTGAGATCAGGGGACCTTCGGTTCGCTCTGCTTGAAAGGCAATGCGGGTGACATCATCAAAGCGGACGAGGACGGGAATCATTTCCGGTTTATTATGATCACCGCCGATGCTGCCTTTGAGTTGCTCCCGATAAATGGCATAACGGGGAAACAGTAGAATCAGATTCTTTTCGACGAAATGCGAGAGTTTTTTACCAATTGACCAGCGGGCAATCAGGCCGGCGGCGAAACACATCAGGAGGACGATGCCGATCGAGAGGGCAATTAACATCGCGATGCCGGCGGGAGTTTTCACGGGAATATAGTCGGAGAGCACTTCCGCCACGGTCAGGACGATAGGCACGATCTGGCCAACCAGGGCACCGATGACGATCAACGGGAGCAGAAAGATCAGGCCCCCGATGGCGGTGGTTTTCAGGAACCCGAAACTTTTTTTGACGTGCTGTGACATAAGGGGAGGATCTTTGCTGTTAGCGTTGAGTGTCGCGTCGATTGACTTGCTACAAAAGACTAAGGCGATAAATGGTCGGCAATTTGATCTCGGCGTTTCTGAAGTTCTGCCAGTTTTGCCGCTTTGTTTTGCAGCTGGTTCTGCTTCTCATAAGGATCGGTTTTGAGATCGAAGAGGAATTCGTCTCCCTCTTCGTTCTGGATGTATTTCCAGTCTCCTTGCCGCAGCGCGGTCCAGCGGCCCCGTTTTAATTCTTCATGTGGACCCAGTTGCCAGAACAGTTCTCGCTTTCCGACAGGGGTTTGCTGGGTGAGCAGACCTGAGATATCCTGACCATCCAAGGTCAACCCTCCGGTTTTTACATTAGCAAACTGGCAGATTGTGGGAAACAGATCCAGCGCCCAGGTGACTTCGTTTGTCTCTGTCGCTGCTTTAATCTTTCCAGGCCAGCGCATGATACAGGGAACGCGAATTCCGCCTTCGAACAGTGTGGCTTTTGCACCGCGATAGGGGTGATTACTGCCACCATAGACGTAGGTGCCGCCGTGGTCTGTCATGAAAATCACCAGCGTATTTTCATCCAGTCCGTTATTTTTGAGGGTTGCCATCACGCGTCCGATGCCATCATCCAGCGCGACGGTCATGGCAGCGAATTCGCGGCGGACTTTGTCTTTGATGCTGCCGACTCGTTTCAAATCGGCTCCTTGTGGCTGCATGATATTCACCGGGCTTTGATCGCCGGGAGACCAGCCTTTCCCAAAATGCGGGGCGTTATAAGACAGAAACAGAAAGAACGGTTTATCCGCGGTCCGTTGTGCTTTCAAAAAATGTTCCGCTTCTTCGGTGATTAAATCGGTCGCATACCCATTTTCGGAAACATGCTGCTGGTTGTGATACCAGTCAGGAAGATTGCCATACGTCATCGTGAAGTAATCAATACAGCCGCCCGTGTGTCCCCGGAACAGATCAAAGCCGTGGGAGGTTGGCAGGAACGATTTCGCACCGTGACCCAGATGCCATTTCCCGATCAATGCGGTCTGATATCCATTCTTTTGGAGAACGTCAGCAATAGTGGTTTCGCCGGGTTGAATGCCGCGATTCCGATCGACGTCGCTCATAAACATCAACGCGCCGAGCAACTGGTCTTTAGAGCGACTCGGATTACGGCCCGTCAGAATTCCAAAGCGGGAAGGGGTACAGATTGCGGAAGCCGAATAATATTGACGAAACCGCAGGCCCTCTTTTGCCAGTTGATCGATGTGCGGTGTGGGAATTTCACTTCCATAACAGCCGACATCGTTGATGCCCTGATCGTCGGTAAAAATGATCAGGAAGTTCGGTCGTTCTGCTGCCTCAGAAAAAGTGAGCGGGGCGAACAGAAACAGAACGAAGAGTAGAAACCAGCCTCGGGAATGGTGCAATATCATGTTTTAGCCAACGTGAGTTGAGTCATTCATTTGAAACACGGATCAACGAAATCCATGTACTTACAACTCACCATTGTGTACGAAATGCCTTGATCAGGCAATGATGTCGTGCACGACTTTCCCGCCCTCGGTTCCGGTCAGGCGGAATTCCCGTTCCCCCTGATTGTAGGTCAGTTTGTCATGCTGCAGGCCGAGTTGATGTAAAATCGTGGCATGCAGATCGCGGAAATGGACTTTGCCTTCAATGGCACGGGCACCGGTAGGATCGGTTTTTCCATAAGCCAGACCGCGTTTGAGGCCGCCTCCTGCCATCCAGAACGTGAAGCCGCGGGCGTTATGGCCGGTGCTGTCTTTTTTACTTTCCGGGACAAGACCGGGACGGCCGAATTCGCCTCCCCAGACAACCAGTGTTTCATCGAGCAGGCCCCGTTGTTCCAGGTCTTCCAGCAGGGCGGCGATGGGAGCATCTGTCGATTCACAGTTCGCCGTCAGGTCGGCACGGTGATTCTTATGCTGGTCCCAGCTGCCATGATTGACTTCGATGAACCGCACGCCGGCTTCTGCAAAACGGCGGGCTAACAGGCACTGGCGTCCGAAGTCGGAATTCTTACAGGTGCCGACCACTTTACCCTGACCGACGCGATAGCGTTCGAGGGTCGACTTTGTTTCCTGGCTGATGTCGAGCAGTTCAGGCGCCGCCATCTGCATGCGGAAACCGAGTTCCATCGATTGAATGACGGCTTCCAGGCGGGCGTCATCGGGACGACGGGTAGCGTGCTCGCGATTCATGGCTTGTACGAAATCGAGTTGTCGTCGTTTGACTACCGTGGGTACGTGATCACTTTTGATGTTATTGATGGTCGCCTTTGACATATTCGTGGTGTTGAGGCCAATCGGTGTCCCCTCATAAACGGGGGGTAGTAAGGCGCTGGAATAAACGGATGGTTTTGAAGGGTAGAGGCTGATGAAGCCGGGGACATTCTGGTTTTCGGTACCTAATCCATATACGACCCAGGAACCCAGACTGGGACGGGGACGCAGTCGATCGCCGGTATGCAGTTGCAGAAAGGATTGGGCGTGATTGGTGATATCCGCGTACATGCCATTCAAAACGCAGAGTTTGTCCGCGTGTTTGGCCGTTTCCGGGAGCAGTTCAGAGATCCAGAGACCACTTTCGCCGTGCTGTGCGAATTTGAAAGCAGAACCGGCGTGTTTCTTCTTGCCAGTTTGAGGTTTGTAATCGAAAGTATCGAGCTGGGCGGGACCACCGCTCATGCAGAGGAAGATCACGCGTTTCGCGCGGGCCGGCAGTTGAGGAGGTCGGGCATTCAGATTCGCGATGGCAGCGGAACCCCCGGCGAAGGATGTCTTGCCGCATAAGGCAGACATCGCCAGATAGCCAAAGCCACAAGAGGCTGATTTCAACATTTCCCGTCGCGACATTCCGAGCATGAGCGTATTCCTTGGGGAGTTTCTATATTTCAATTCTGGTCGTTAATCAACGTAGCGAAATTCGTTGGTGTTTAATAGTGCCTGGCAGAGTGTAGCCCAGACGGTTTGACGACGCAGTTTTTCCTGGGATATTTCTGTTTTCAGTGCTGTGTCGACGTCTTGAATCAATGCCAGAGCCCGCGCCAGTTCAGACGATTCCGGAACACGATTTAAAGCGCGCCGATATACGAGATGAATGCGTTGAGAATCATTCAGTTTGGGATTCAACAAAATGTCTTTGGCAAATAATTGTGACTGTTCAATCAGGAAATGACTGTTTATGAGAAACAGACTCTGTGTGGGCAGTGTGGTTTCGTTCCGTTTGCCAACCGGTTTGGTCGAATCGGGCAGGTCGAACGAGGACAGCTCCGGTGGTTCAGAATGACGCATCATGCACAGGTAAATGCTGCGGTGATTATCGGGCAGATGCAGGTTGCCTGCTTTGTTGACCAGCTCGTCCACATGTGCGATCGAAGAACCCAGGCCGGGTTCTCTGTTGAGTTGACCGCTGGCGGCGAGGATGCTGTCTCTTAACGATTCCGCATCCAGGCGGCGACGGTTATGCCGACAGAGGAGTTTGTTTTCCGGATCTGCATCCAGGATCAAATCGTCACAAAAACTGCTGAGCTGATACGTGCGGCTGAGGACAATACTGCGAATCAGTTGTTTGATCGACCAGCCTTCCGTACGAAAACGCGTCGCCAGATGATCGAGCAGTTGGGGATGCGTCGGTCGTTCGCCATAGATGCCAAAATCATCCGGGGTGCGAACCAGTGCCTGGCCAAACAGGTGCAGCCAGATCCGATTGACCATCACGCGTGATGTCTGCGGGTGATCTGCCGAGGTCAGCCACTCTGCCAGTTGCAGGCGTCCACTTTGTTTGGCATCGATTTTCGGGGGCTGTTCTATCTTACAGGCCGAGAGGAAACCGCGAGGCACACTCGGCCCGAGTTTCTTGGATTCCCCTTTGATATTGATTTTGCAGTCAACCGGTTTTTTCTTTTCACGGACTCCCATCGCCAATGCTGTACCGGGAGGATAGACGTTTTTGGGTTTCTTTTTTCGGGACAGGGTATGTTTATCGACTTTCGGTTGCGCACCGCTGTCTGGCGGCGGTACGTAGTGGTGCTTCGATTTTAAAACATGCAGGGGAGTTTCCGGCGCTGTCAAAGGTTGATTGGCGGCATAACCCCACATCGTTTCGGTGCTGAGGAAAATGCCGGCCATCGCATAATAGTCGGCTGTCGGAATCGGATCGTGTTTGTGATCGTGACAGCGGGCACAAGCGACACTCAGTCCCATCACACCGGTCCCAATCACATTAATCTGATCGTTGACGACGTCCATGTGGAAGTTCACGTTCATCGCTTTGGCAGGTTTCGAGCCGATGGCCAGGAATCCGGTTGCGATGAGCAGGCGATCCCGTTCTTCGGGAGTCTTTGCGGTTAATAGATCGCCGGCAATCTGTTCGGTGAGAAACTGGTCGTAGGGAACGTCGTTGTTGAATGCCTGGATGACATAATCACGATAGCGCCAGGCATGGGGAAAGGTCGGATTGCGTCCCAGACCATCATTGCCGTTCGATTCACCGTAGCGCGCGACATCCAGCCAGTGACGCCCCCAGCGTTCGCCGAAATGAGGAGACGCCAGTAATTCATCGACCAGATGAGCGACCGCCTGTTGTTGACGACGTTGATAGTCGGCCAGGAATGTTTCCACCTGCTCTGCTGTGGGAGGCAAGCCAGTCAAGTCATAGTACAAACGTCGCACCAGCGTGATGGGTGCTGCATCGTGCGTGGGAGTGAGCTCGGCCGCTTCAATTCGTGAGAGAACAAACTGGTCAAGAGGATCATAAACCCAGCTTTGATTTTGGACGGCGGGAGGCGCGGGATTTCTGACCGGTTGAAACGACCAGAGTTCCGGTTTTGCTGCCGTGGAATCTTCCGTCGGTTTTTTAGCGATCAACGGATGATCGATGCGCGGATCGGGCACACCCATCTTGACCCACGTGATAAAGTCATTGATGACGGCTTCCGACAATGGTTCATCGGGCGGCATTTCCAGGTCATCATATCGCAGGGCTTGAATCAACAGGCTCTCATTAGGGCGCCCTTCGACAAAAGCGGGGCCTGATTCACCCCCGACGCGCATGCCGTCGCGGGTATCCATCCGTAGTTTGCCGCCCAGTTCCTCTGATTTGGAGGAATGGCAGGAATAACATTTTTTGACGAGCACGGGGCGGATTTTATTTTCAAAAAAGGCCCGCTGCTTCGGGTCCATCTTTGCCTGGGCTGATTTGCCAGATGGTTTCTTTGCACTCCAGGCCGGTGCTTCTGCGTAGAACGAGATCGCGAGAAAACAACAAGCTGCAGAGATCCGGGTGATTCGTTTACGCATGGCCGACAAATTCTATTTGGCAGGAGTAGTCGTACGCGTTATGGGAAGATTTAGTGAACAAGCATAGATCATACTTGGTTGATACGTTTAAGTCAACGATCTTAACAATCTTTCGGCACCAGGAAGCGACGGACACCAGTTTTTTACTGTTCATAGCCTGTATAGTATTAATCGCTATAGTCTGCCTGATTGATGTGACTGATGGTTTTGCTACGATGATTGCTAGATGAAATCCAAATTGATCTTCAACAGAGAGTGTACAGCGTGTTATCCGAATATGACGTAATTATCGTTGGTGGGGGCGGAAGTGGACTGGCAGCAGCGGCGCGCGCACTGGAGTTTGGATCGCAGGTGCTGGTGCTGGAAAAGCAGCCTCAACTGGGAGGCACCACGGGGATGGCCATCGGTTCTTTCACAGCGAATGGAACCAGTCTTCAACAGGCGGCGGGGATCAGTGACAATGCCGATGATCACGAAATCGACGCCGGCCAGTTTGCAGCATCGGAGATTGAATCGCACAGCAACAACGAGCTCCGCCGATTTTTTCTGGGACAGACCGCTGAGACGCTGGAATGGCTGCGCGGCATGGGGCTGTATTTTCATGGACCCAATCCGGAACCACCCAACCGGGTGCCGCGAATGCATAATATTGTGCCTAATGCGAAAGCGTATATCGCCGCGTTTCAAGCTCAGATTTTAAAACACAAGGGGACGATTGTCTGTGATGCACCGGTAGTAGAACTGGTGCTGGAAGAACAACGAGTGACAGGTGTGGTCGCGCAGATTGAAGGCGAACGGAAAACGATTAAAGCAAAGCGGGGTGTTGTACTGGCGGCGGGAGATTACGCGAACGCGCCGGAAATCATCGGGCGGTTCAAAGGCAACCAGTTCAAGTCGATCGAAGGCGTGAATCCCAAAGCGGGCGGCGACGGACATCTGCTCGCAGAAAACGTCGGCGCGCAACTGATAAATATGGACATCACCTATGGTCCCGAACTCCGGTTTGTACCACCGCCCGGCGATCCGTTCGAACAGCTTCTGCCGACTAGCGGGTTCCTGGCACAACTGATGGGTCGACTCGTTCCTTTGTTGCCTCAGTTTCTCATCAACTGGCGGATTAAACGCTTGCTCTTAACCTGGCAGCATCCGGAAAATTCTCTGTTCGACGAGGGAGCAATATTAATTAACGCGGACGGCCACCGATTCTGTAACGAAAAAGATTCTCACGGGCGGGAAATCGCGATCTCGGAACAGCCGGGCAAAGCCGCTTATATTTTATTGGACGAACGGATCGCCGCACATTTTAGTGCGTGGCCTCATTTTATTTCGACGGCGCCGAAGATCGCGTATGCTTATGTGGATGATTACCTCAAACTCCGGCCCGATGTCAGCATGGCTGGTACGCTGGAAGAAATCGCGGAGCAGCGTCATCTGAATGTGGCTGACTTGCATGAATCAGTCAATCAATTCAACGAGTATGTTTCCGGTCAGCAGACAGACCCGTTCGGCCGTGTAAAAGATACGCACCCATTGCAGGGTACTCGTTGGGTGTTACTGGGACCGGCGAAAGCGTATTTTACGACGACTGAAGGGGGCGTGGCCATCAATCAGAGTCTGCAGGCCCTCGATGAAAACGGAACGCCGATTCCCGGCCTGTTTGCGATCGGCTGTAACGGCATGGGAGGTCAGGTTCTCTGGGGGCACGGCCTGCACATCGCCTGGGCCATCACCAGCGGCCGACTGGTGGGGGAACTGTTGGGTAAGAATATGAGGACAGTGATAAGTTGAGGAGTCCGCTGACCACGAATGTTTTAGATCGAATGGAACCAGAGCGCGGAAACAAACCACTGGCACCACCGCAGATGAGCATGAGAACGCGAGTGTAAATAAAAATGCTCGTAACCTTTTTCCCAGCCATTCAAAAACCTTTTGCTTTCTCTCAAAATCACTTAGAATCGGGGCATTGGAACACGTATGATGTCCGTTTTGCCAAGCAAGACACTGCAGGGAGAATGAATGAAATGCGACTGCCGGAAGAACAAATCAAACAAGCGATCCTGCATCCCGATCTTGATGCCAGAACCCTGGCGCTCCAATATTTCACCAAATCATTTACTGAAGATACTACGATCATGCCGCTCGTCATCAAAGCGGTTGAACAATATGGTCGTGAGCCATCAATCCCCCTGATCAAGGAAAGTTTCCATTTACCACAGACCCAAACCACGATTGAGTGGTGCATCGATGAACTACGACATCATGAAAATTCAGATGATTCTCGATATGCCTATGCCCTGTCCGATCTACTGACTCACGCGGACCCTCAGCTGACGCGGACCAGGGAGTCGGAGATCCTGGCTCTACCATGCTTTGATAGAATTTTGGCATATGCCTTTTCTGAACGTATCCAGCTACTTGATGAGGATGCCGATTCCCTCTGGAAAAAACTGTTTGATTTTTGTGAAAGTGAATCAGACCCAGATCTATATGATATGGATTTACCACATGCATGCCGGCTTTCTGAAGCCCTGGGACGTTTGGGTTCCGAGGTTGCTGATCGGGTTTTGGAACTACTGAATGAAGAGATTGACTATTCCGAAAGTTCGCCGAGGCTTTTGATGCAGGGATTCCTGCTATACCTGGCTGGTGATTTACGACTGATAGAGTCAGTGCCATTGTTGATTGAGTCTCTCAAAATCATCGATGACTGGCATAACGAAGAAGCCCAAAGAGCACTTGTCAAAATTGGTGGCGACGTGGTTGTCGAAGTTGTCGTGAATGAATTTCCTACGGAAGATTGGCATTTCCAGATTTCCGGATCCAGTGTACTGGAGAATATACACAGTGATCTTGCCATTCAAAAGAGCATCGAACTTTTCATAGAGGAACCTGACGATACGATTCTCCCCTTTCTGGGCCAGGCGACCCTCTCGCATTTTTCAACGGATGCTATTGAACCGGTATGTGAATTCATTCGCACCACCGCAATTGATCCCGACGTGCTTAGTTTGCGCGAAACGCTGATTGCGGTCAGTACCGTACTGGGCGTCGAATTTCCCGAATACGAAGTATGGAAGCAGGCCAATGAAGAAGCTGAGTCAACCCGCAGGGCTCTTTACTCGGAACAGCTTGGAAATCATACCTTCGGTTTCTCAGGTGATTTGCTGGTCGATCTTGAAGAAGACGCTGCTGATACGGAGATCGAACCAGTGACTCAACCAACCTACTTCCCAAATACAATCGTCAGGGAAGAAGCACGAATTGGACGCAACGATCCTTGTCCCTGTGGAAGTGGTAAGAAATACAAAAAGTGCTGTTTGAACAAATCGTGAGAATGAAAAAGGTGCCATATCAATCAGGTTCCCGACAGGGGACACAAAAGGAGTCGGAACGTTTAGATATAGGTTCCTGATATCCTCGGGTACGGGCAGCATTGAACCAGACTGACAGGGGAAGTTACTTGATTTCAGGTTTCTTCTTTCGAAAATAAAAGTACAAAATAATAATACCCAGAAGTAAAAGATTCACAGTAATCAGAATGTAGAAAGCACGAGCGTTTTGTGTTCGTCTGGAAACGGCGGATAAATGCGATGAAACCATATCATTTATATTAATCTTACTGATCTTACCATCTTTCCAAACGTATTCATTCTGATCTGGAGAATCAAGTACGAGTGAAACCGGGGTCCCCTCCGGTACATTTAGACTTGGAATTTCCAGTTCCCGTTGATCAATTCCTGCATTTAATGAATGGACCACTACTTTTACAGACTCAACTGTCTGGGGAATGCCATTCTCCAGACGTTCAAAGTGAACCGACGCCGGAAACCAGATGTCCGTTTTTTTGTTCTTGTAGCTTGCTTTGATTTTCTGGTAGCTCACGTCCACCTTCTGAATGACATCGATATCGTCGTCATAGAATTCAGATAGAGTGATTTTGACAATCGAAAAATTGTAAACCGGGTTTAACCACATTCTCACATTCGAATGGCGTTCTGCTAATTGATATTCACACAGCAAACACTCAGTCCCATTGAGATCAACCCAACTGGCCTTCAAGTCTTCGCGATCTAAGCATTTTAAAAAAAAGTCTCTCTCGAATACTGAATAGGCATTGGTGTGTAGAGGAAACATGCCGAGTTTCTGTGGATTCGGTAATCCAACAAAAATATCACGATCCATTTTGCGTTTATCAACCTGCAAAACCATTACGGAGTCTTTATTCAGCAGCTCTTCATCTGAATAAGTATAAGCTCGGTCCTTACCAGTAATAAAAGTTCTCTGAAAAACTCCCTTACGACTGTCAGATGGATAAGGACTGATATGCGTAACGCGAGCAGAATTTTCGTCAAATTTAATTCGATATCCATAGAGATCAATTCCTCTGGGAGATGTCGTTTCAATATCCAGACTAAGATCCCCTGATGTTACCATATCACGCTCTGCAATTGCTGACTGAATCGCATTGCGTATGGTCATCTTACTGACAGGGGGCGATTTTTCTGTCGAATCTGTGGGATTCTTTTGTGCCGTAGCCTCTTCAGTAAATCCTTCATCCAAGATTGAGACGACCATGATCAACATGAATAAGAGGGTAGGAATGCGACGAAAATTGAAATTGGTGATCATGTTTATGCGTCCCGTAAATAGTGAGCAGAGTATTCTGCTGCATGCAAAATACTCTGCTATTCCAGCTACTCAAGAATGTATAAATTAAGTATGCCCTCATACACTACAAATTCCCTGACAGCGACTGACGCATCATCATTTTCCAGCCTGCTGTTGTCAGGCAGGGGAATACAGACAAAGCATTAACCACCTCCGGGGCATTTAGGAGATTTCTGTATCGTTCTATTTGAAGCAAACGGGTTACCTCCACCTAAATGACAGACACCTGCAGTATAAGAGCAGTGGTACGCATATGAGCACAATGCTTCATTACTTGATATCGTTGCTTCAGTATTACATGAGCCACACCCCTCGGACCCAAATTTTCCATTCTGTGGATTGAAAGATTGCTCATGGTCCCCCCCCCAATTAATCCGCTGTGATTATAGAGAATCCGAATACCAATCCCCTTACTTTGAATAAGACCCGATTGTATTTTTGAATGACGATAATGAATTGAGCTGTCCTACAACCGTAAACCCTCTGTGACTTATGTTGAGATCTAAAAGTTCTTCAAAACCCATAGTCGATACACAAGTGCCTTTGGCCTATAGTACACAATGTACATTTAGGATGAAATAGGTGTGGTAATAAATGCAATTTTATCTGATGCATATACACATGGATTGACTTGCAATGCTCACGTTTGAGCACTATTTCTGCCAAATTCTTGACTTCGCCTGTTGGGAATCTTTCAGACGCCTGTTTCAAAGATGCATCTTCCCGCCTTCGTGACAAGCAGAAAAGATTCATTAGCCGCAGGGCGTTTGCTCCGGTTCACAGACTTTTTTTAAAGGCGGATTCGAATAAAGAAACGCTACCTGGTATCTCGGGTGCGATAGAGAAACGCATCAGACGTCAGCAGGGAGACAAGCAACGCGTTCATGCTGCCGTCGTTGTCTTTGTAGGCGCGATAGGCTGCCTGCAGCACGGGGGCATCGTTCAAGGTTTCGTTGCGGCCCATCCAGAACCGAAACGCGTGACGGACAAACACCTGCTCAGCCCGCTCGCTGGCGGCGATTATTTCGATGAGTTCAATCGCGTTGGCGACTTCACCGTCCAGTTCAGGATCGCCGGAATCGATGATCGCGCCCGTTGTATCAACCGGTTTTTCCAGTTCGGTCTTGCGATACAGGCCCGCATGATTAAACATTTCGAACGGCAGGCCCAGCGGATCCATTTTCTTGTGACAGGTCCAGCAGTATTCTTCGCGGGTGACCCGCATCCGTTCGCGGAGTGTTTTCGTCGGTTCATCGGGCAGCATCGCATCCACGGTAATCGGCACATCGGGAATGCCGCCGCCCAGTAATCGTTCGCGAATCCAACGGCCGCGACGAATTGCATGATTGTCCATGGCATCGGAATGTGAGACGAGCCAACTCGGCTGAGTCAGAATTCCCAGACGTTGATCGGCGGGGACAGTGGCCAGAATCCGCTCCGGTTTCATGGACCCTCTACCGAAGCTGCGGCGACTGACGCGGGCATAGATCTCCGGTCCTGTGAGTTTCGTCGGTGTGACTTTATGGTTGATCTGCGCGGCTTTTCTCTTGTCGGCCTTACTAGGTTTCTTTCCGGTTTTCGCAGCTTCTTTTGCGGCGCGTTCCTGGGCGGCCTTGCGGGAAGCGATTTCTTCCTTGCGGGTTCGTCGCTCACCAAAATAAATCTCATCTGCTTTGGTCGCGACCACCTGGTTGGTCGTTAACAGACGCTTGAATACATCGCGATCTTCTTTCAGAATCAACTCAATCAGCCGATCCGTACTCGCCGTCGAATCGAACATCGCCCGATAATGGGCCTGCCCTCGATTGCTCACCCCTGTATTTGCCAGAGCCCGGGCATCCTTACAAATGTAACCGCCCAGGTCATAATCAAAATAATCGCGAAAGAAACGCAGGATGCGCGGCTTCCTGATACCATCGTCCGCCAGCATCCGTTCGACTTCCCGTTTCACATCCGCACGGGTCCGCATCCGCCCTTCGACAATCGCGGTTCGCAGTTCTTCGTCCGGCTTGATGTAACGCAGTGCATGATTCACCGCCAGTCCCAGTTCCCAGTCCTGGAGCATTACGCGCCCGTATCGATCTGGTTGACCAGCCTCTGCCAGTTCCGGCCTGAAGAGCGCGTCGCGTTCAAGAAACAAAGCCGACAACCCCAAAATCACGCCCTCTTTTTTGCCCAGTTTTTCAATCGACTGTTTCACGATCGTCAGATATTCATCCGATTCTTTTGCACTCGGCGGACGGAAGGTCAGCATTTCGAACAGATAACTAATGGCCGCCTGCAGGCTGGCATCGCTAACCCCTTCCTGTTCCATCAGATCATACACGGGGGTCAGTGGCCTCTTGACCTTCGTACTGTAAACGAGACTCGTAGGCAGACCGCGAATATCGCCTTTCATCTTGTCCGCGATCGAACGGGGATCATCGGTGATCTGATACGGCTTGGCGATGCTCAACGGGCCATAAGCCATATAGCGCAGAATGTCCGCCGACATACTCAGGACCTGTGTCGCTTCCGCACTGTTGACGGTGTAAAAATCGGGATAGTTTTCCAGTCCGTGTGTCCGGGCCGAGGAGAGAATGGCGGGGACACTCTTAACGGCGGTCGCATAAGCCACGGTTCCCCCCTGCCATTTGATAATGCGATCCGTTCCAAAGTAGAGCTTGAGTTCGCCGCCATGATTCGTGGGGACAACATCGCCGTGCGTCCGCAGGCCCGGCTTATTCGGATCAAACTCCGGCTCTTTATTGATCAATTCATTCAGACGCGTGATGTGCTCCTGCGGCGTTAACCGCCAGAGACGCGCCGGTGAAGCGGTCGGGATGAGTTTGATGTTCTCAGGCAGAGGACCGAAGAGTAACTCGTGATCGACATAGTTGGCTTTGTTCGGATCGAGGTGATCATGAAAGCCGCCCTTGTCCTGCATCACGTGGGTTAGCTCGCCGACAACCCAGTCCGAGAACTGCAGCCGTTCGACCACTTTCGGCTGAGTCATGTCCCGCGGCGGCATCTCTTTCAGAGTGACCTGTGCCCAGACACTGCGCCAAGTCGCCGCGTTGACTTCATCCACGGGGCCGAGGTCGTGCAGTGAAAGATTCCCTTCCGGTTCGGTCTTACCATGACAGTCAACACAGTGCGTCTTCAGAAAGGTTTTAGCAAAACTCTGGAAGTTTTTGGAAACCTTTTGCCCGGGTATGTAAGTCTCGCCTTTTGCTATGGCGACAAAACTCAACAGCAGTGTGAGAACGGAAACAAATCGAAACCCGGTCATACCAGAATTTCCTGCAGCGGGCCTGTACCGGAATCAAACTTCCGGGCCAGCTTCTCATTCATATTGAAGTGCTCACAGGGAACTCCCGAGGCTTCCAGCAGCGTTGCATACAGCGAGTTGATCGGGCGTTTGCCATCCAGTTGGGTGAAGCAGCCCGTCTTAAAGGCGCCGTCGAAATTCCCCAGTAGCATCACCGGCCAGTTGGCACCACTGGTGTGCTGCTTGTCAGCATTGTTGCTGGTATAAACGATGAGCGTATGATCCATCATCGTGCCACTCCCTTCCGGGATCGAATCCAAAGCTTCGATGATCCGCACCAGCATCCGGCTGTTGTATTGACGAATTTTAATCCAGATCGGATTGCCCGGTTGTTCCATGTGGCCCAGGTTGTGGCCCTGTTGTTCAATACCCAGCCCTTTCCAGGCACCGAAGATCTCGCCCCGGCCCGAACCAATCGTCAGCGTGTTCGTGATGCCTGATGTGAGTGACGAAATCCCCAGATCCAGCAGCACATCATGCCAGTCGGTTTCATGCTCGGGACTGGTATAACGGCCGTCGACTTTGGGCGCGAATTTTCTTAAATGACCGGCAACCGAATCAAGGCGATCTCGCAGGCCGTTGACCTCTTTGAAGCCGTCGACGAACTGACCGTATCGCTGCTGGTCCGCGGCAGGCAGTGCGTTACCCTTTGCGGCGGCCAGTTGTTCAATCTGATTGAAGACATTGGAACGGGCTTCGTGTTGACGTCGAATGTCTCCAGTGGAGATGCCGCCATACAGCATCTGATACAAGTGATTCGGATTGGAGTGCATGAAGATCGGCTGACCGGCGCCACTGGCAGACAGCGTCGCGATGGTCGGCTTGGTCCGCATATTCTCAATGGAGTCCATGCCGATGCAGAGATGCGGCAGCAGAGTTTGAGGCAGGATCTTGCTCAGCTCGTAATCGATGGTCGCTGCACTGGGGGGAACTCCGTCGCTCCCGCGATAGCCGCCCAGCGCGCCAAAGAACGCACTGTGCGACGGGCTGGTGTGAATGCCGTGCAGACCGTTGATGATATGCATACGATCTTTGTATGGTTCCAGCGGACTGATCGGCTCGGGCAGTTTGACCTTCGCCAGCGAACCACTGCGTTTCATGCCTTCGGGAATACAGGTCGCTGGATCGAAACCCTGGTTCTGCATGAAGAACACAATCCGCTTCGGGGTCTCTTTCAACTTCGGCATCGCCAGCAGCTGTTCGGGAAGCAGTGAGAATCCGAGTGCAGAACCCGCACCAGCGGCCATCGTTTGCAGCATTTTTCTACGGTTCAGCATGATCGATCTTTCAGAAAACAGTCCGGTGGTTTCTCTGTGATCTCAGCGTTTCTCGGGAGCCGTTTAATCTCTCCTCTGGAGCAGCGAAACGCGACATCACGGGTAAGACGGCCGTGGTAGGATACCTGGAACAGGTATCGGGTGTTTGAGTGAGGTAAGGTGACTTCATTTACGAACGCTTGAGGCAGTACGCCTATTTTACCCTGATTCAGCGTGACCGCAACCGAAATATCGAGAAACCTGCCTCTGGTTCCACGAAACAAACGTCCCCCTTCCCGCTGCTCAGGGCTAACACCATCCGTGCCCGTTTGGACGACTGAAAATCGAGTACCGCCCACTGAATAAAGACAGCTTGACGCCTGCGAGCCGTTTCCCATCATCCCGGTTATGCGTCGCGCGCGAGAACAGTACTGGTTCAGGTGCATACCAGGAACGAAACAAACGGCAGCATGTGATAAACCGCTTGATTCAGGACGATTTTCAAAATCCAACCGCGGAAAAGTTATGCGGGTCGACACACGCCGACGCATAAAACCACACATACAACACACCTCGACACTGACACAACACATGTCTGCTCACTCCCACCACACAAGTTTTTCCAGATCCCCCTTGACCACCCCACGCCGTTCAAGACAATCCGTTTCACAATCATGATGCTCTCTCCTGTAGGGGCGGTACCCATGTGTCCGCCCGCCTCACGACATTCAATTAATCACAACCGATCAAATGGAACCAGCGCGACCAAAAAAGGTGAGCGGGTCAGCACCAGCCGCCGGTAAAAAACGACCACGCAGCAAACCAGTTTTACCACAAAGCAACACAACCAGAGAGATAAACATCCTGCACCAGAAATGCCCCACCAAAAGTTAAGGATCGCTAGAAAGATCCAAAATTAACCTCAGGGTGTTAACCCCGGTTGTACGTACATTGGTAAGGACCGTCCGAAAGAATCCTGCCCTTTTGCGACCTCAGTTAATGAAATCAGGTTAATAAAATGACGCCAGAAGAATTTTCAGCCAGACTGGGAGAACTCGGCGTGTCGCTCACTGCAGCCGACTTACCGAAGGTTGAAGCTTTGCATATTTCGGAGGAAGTGATTTCCGATATCCATGTGCAATCAGTCGCTGCCCTCTTTATTTTCTCGCGATCAGTAGTTAGTGGGCGTCTGTTTTGCTCTGCCCTGTAAGCCCCATCCGGCTCAGCATCGGCCCAATGGTCAGTCCGCCGACGAGGATTGAGAAGGCGACGACGACGTAGGTCATGGTCAGGATGAGTTCGCCGATGTTGTCGTACTGTGATTGCCGGGCGTGAATTTCTTCCTTGAGCGAGAGCGCGAGTGCAACACTGATCCCGCCGCGCAGGCCGCCCCAGGTCATGACCTTAATCGCGTGTGGCGTGAATTCCCGGCCGGTCGCCTTCTTCAGGGCGGTGATCACCGTGCCCACGGACAGGAACCGCGCCAGTAGCACCGCGGGGATTGCCAGCGCCCCGGCCAGCAGATATTTCTCCTGGAACGACAGCACCAGGACCTCCAGCCCGATCAGCACAAACAGCACCGCATTCAGAAGCTCGTCCACCAACTCCCAGAACGTGTCCAGGTGCTGGCGCGTTTTGTCGGACATCGCCAGCGTTCGGCCATGGTTCCCCAGGATCAGCCCCGCGACCACCATCGCCAACGGCCCCGACAGATGCAGCTTCATCGCCAGTGCATACCCGCCCGTCACCATCGCCAGCGAAATCAAAATCTCCGTCGCGTAGTGATCAATGGATCGTAACATAAAGAACGCGAGCAGCCCCAGCACAAAGCCCAGCGCAATCCCGCCGCCAGCTTCGAGGGCGAAGAGCTTCGCGACGTCGCTTGCGTTCGTCTCCGTCACCTCGCTGCCTGCTTGAACATCGTGCGGATGTTCTTGTTCGCTCTGCTGAACGACACGATGGGACGCATCCGGCTTAGTTAAGTCTTCAGGCGACTCGCCATGCCCACCCAGCCCCGCGATGCCCAGGAGCGCAATAAACACCACCACGCCGACGCCATCGTTAAACAGTGACTCACCCGCGATCTTGGTTTCCAGCGACTTGGGTGCGCCGAGGCTCTTGAAGATCCCCAGGACTGCGATCGGGTCGGTGGGGGCGACGATCGAGCCGAAGAGCAGGCAGTAGATGAAGCGGACCTCGATGCCGAGCCAGCCGGTGATGACGTAGGTGAGCCCGCCGACGATGAATGTTGTCGCGAGGACGCCGATGGTCGCGAGCAGGGCGATGGCCGCGGTTTGTTCCTTGAGGTCGTTGAGGTTGACATGCAACGCCCCGGCAAAGAGCAGATAGCCGAGCATGCCCTGCATCAGCGTCTGATCGAAATCGATCGAGCCGATGAGCGTCTCGGCCGCGGTGAGCACGGTCGCCCCGGGTACGAACCGATCAATCAGCAGCAGGATGATTGCATGCAGCATTGCCAGCAGCATCAGGCCTACCGTCGTCGGCAGCTTGAGCAGTTTGTGGTTGATGAATGCGAAGGCCGCTGCGAGGGCCACGAGGATGCCGGCGATATCGAAGAAGTTCATGGCCGTTATTATAGGGTACTTCGCCCGGAAGAAAAGCAGGCGGGCCTGAATGACCTGTCATTTTTTGCACTCCATCGTCATTTTCAAGAGGGACCATGCACCAGCATCAAGGGGCCGCCGACGCTTTTACTGACACCATTTTCTGTTCAATCAGATATTTTTTTCATTCAATGCGTGATATCTGATTCGCTTCCACGCCTTACAGTTGTACGAGAAAACGAGACTTCCCTGTTTTACCAGACTGAAACCCGAGGTTCCCGCATGTCAGCAGCAAACGAAATCCAGGATGGAATTGACGACGAAATCACAACAGCCATGAAATGGGTTTTGGCCATCGCCTCTGCAGGGATTGGCATGATTCTGGGTGCCGTCGTGGGGTTCTATGGTCTATATTTTCTTTGCCCCCTCATGGGAGGCGATTTCGTACAGGCTGGCTGGGGGTTTCTGTTTTTCTCCGTTCCCGCCGGTGTGCTGGCGGGGGGAATCCTGGGCGGCTCTCTGCCCCTTTTATTTCATGCAAAATGGAAGTAACCATTGCCGAAAACATTCTGATTAGTTCTGCCAGGTCGCGTTTCTTAGTTCGAACGGTCCTTACCAAAGACGCCCAACCGGGGCTAATGCCCTGCGGCTAACTGGTCTTTTCTGCGGTCAATGTTCCTGAAAACTAGAGTACGTGACAACATCGGACACGGTTCATTTTGACCTGGGTCATGTTATCGTCCCCAGAGTCACTTTCAGAACGATTCAATAAACGCTACCCGGAATCAGACCTGCGGCTCCTGTTTCTCTCGTGCGGAATTGCTATTTCTTTCTCGTTCGCAGCCCTTACACTATTTAGTAGTCAGTTCATTACCGCTTTGTGTTATGGATGTCAGGAAAAGAATATGAATTTTACTTATCGCTATGTCGTGCTGTTTGTTGTTCTGTCCTGGGGGCATACCTGTCTGGCCGAAAACTATCCTCAGTTTCGGGGTGCGAATTCCAATGCCGTGTCTGCGACGCCGCTGCCTGTTAAGTGGTCGGATGCGGAAGGAGAACAAACCAATATTCGCTGGAAGAAACCGCTTGAGGGGGAAGGCTGGTCTCAGCCGATTATCTGGGATGGTCGCGTTTATATGACGGCCGCGGTGACTTCCAATCCAGCAAAGAAAAAGATAGCTCGGCCGGAATCCAACCGAGGCGGCTACGGCCGCGATCGTAACGATCTGGTCAACGTGCTGTATCAATATCAGGTCGTCTGTCTGGATGCCGCCACGGGGGAGCAAATCTGGAAGAAGACGGTGAAAGAAGGCAAGCCGCCGATGCCGCGGCACAGCACCAACACCTATGCCACGGAAACACCGGTCACAGACGGGAAACAAATTTACGCGTACTTCGGCATGAACGGCGTTTATTGTCTCGACCTGAAAGGCAACGTGTTGTGGAAGAGAGATCTGGGGGTTTATGAAATGCGTGCCGGCTGGGGCACGTCAAGCTCGCCTGTACTCTTCGAAGATCGGCTGTTCATTCAGGTTGATAATCAGGAGCAATCGTTCCTCGTCGCCCTGGACACGAAAACCGGAGAGGAAATCTGGAAGGTCAACCGCGATGAAAAGTCGCAATACAGCAGCCCCATGATCTGGAAAAATTCGTTGCGAAATGAACTGATCGTGGGGGGAACCGTTTATCGTTCGTATGATCCTGCGACCGGAAAATTACTCTGGTCACTGGATATGAATAAAGGGCGTTCGTCGGCGACCCCCGTGGCCGTTGGCGATCGGCTTTTCATCGGGAACGAACTACGCAACCGGGGCGGCGATGATGACGGCGGTGGGCGGCTGTACTCGATCAAGCCGGGCGGAAAGGGCGATATTACTCTGCCGGGAGATGGCATGCAGGGAGAGTTCGTGGAGTGGCGGATGGACGGCTCCGGCATTCAAATGGCGTCGCCGACCTGGTTAGACGGTAACCTGTATTTCTTCGAACGTCGCCGGGGCATCATTCGTTGTGTCGATCTCGAAACGGGGCGTCTGGAATACCAGAGCCGCATCCCGGGGGCCCGCGCATTCTGGGCCTCCCCCTGGACCGACGGGAAACACCTCTTTGCGTTGGATTCCAACGGCAACACTCATGTCATCGCTGCAGGTGACCAACTGAAGGTGGTGGCCTTCAATAAACTCGACCAGCAAGCCTGGGGCACCCCCGCCATTGCCGACGGCAGCATCTATATTCGCACCGTTGACAACCTGTATTGTATCTCAGCGGGTCAGTGAGCGGGTTGATTGGTTAGAGCTGAGTTGATTCGCCTTCAGAACTTCCTGATATCTTGTTTTCTGATTATTTTGAATTGTTTCATATAAGATTTGTGCCATTTTTACATGGCCTTTTTTGCTGAAATGAACCAGATCATCAAAATATTCGATCTTACTAATATTAGGTTTTAAAAACACCACCCTATGCTTACTACAAATTCTTTTGATATCGTTCGTAAACATTTCCATGTCACTCATATCTAGTTGAAGTCTTTTGACATCTTCTTCAGCATATGGTGTTTCATATATTATTACATTGTTCGATGCTAATTTTGCTAGTGAGATTAATTGTTCGACTTTACCTAGATAAATTGAAAAGTTCTTTAATGGCATATTATAATAGTCAGGTGATATTTCTTGTTGAAAAAAACCTCTTGTATAATCTGCTTTGGGATTAAAGTATTCGATAAAGATTTCAAACGCTTTTCTGTTTTGAACTATTCCCAACTTGTAATCAGTTTCATTTATGAGGTCTAATCTCTGTGAAGTTGGACTTTTGGGATGGGCTTGATTTACGTTGAAAATAACGCTGTCAAATCTCATCTTTTTGCTGACGATATAATTCAAAGTATTGATATTGTCAGTAATGCTTTTATCTGCGAAGGCAAGATTAAATACTTTTTTGCCAAGCTTCTGAGATAAAAGTCGAGAGAAGATTCTTTTCGGTACATGTCTATACCCATAAGGTTGTGAATCTCCCAACAAAAGAACCGCGTTGTTTTCATATGTCCTGTCTATAAAGTCTTCCTGTAGCGATACTCTATATTCAATAGGAACCTGTCTTAAGTCATAAATTCTATCTAAGTTATATTCATAGATAGGCCTCAACACTGTCATGTAAATTAGACTCAAACTGACAGAACTTAGAAATACAAAGCAAAGAGTATATTTTTTGTTATTCATTTCGTACATATGACACCTTAAAAATTAAAGTATAAGAATTCGGTATAGGTGCCTGCACTTATGATATAAATTGAAAAGACAAACAATAAAACATTGAGTGACAATGTCAGAATGTTAGATGAGAATCCTTTCATCATTTGTGAAGAATTTTTGAATGCGAGAATGATTAGAAATGATGCGAGAATACTCAAAAAAGCAAACTCAGCATCCCTGAAGTGCTTGATGAAATACATCATTGAAGTTTCAGTAGCAGCAAGATACATACCTTCTAATGCAAGCAGTTTTTTTTCATAAAACTCTATTAGACTGACATTTCTGATATCAACCATCCCACTCAAAACCTTAATCGCATCGTCCCATTTTTTAGCCCTGAAAAACACCCAGGCAACATTTACAAAGTTAAATGTCATTAACCAGGCTAGCCAGGTCCAAATCTTAAAACCTAACTTATTCCAGGCTCGATGAACAACTAATGCAACGCCATGGAGAAAACCCCAAAATATAAAAGTCCAACCTGCACCATGCCAAACACCACCAATGATAAAAGTGGCTAAAAGATTCGAGTAAGTTGCATATTCCCCTCTTCTATTCCCACCAAGAGGTATATAAACATAATCTTTGAGAAATCTTGAAAGCGTGATATGCCATCTTCTCCAAAAGTCTTGTATATCAGTTGCTTTATAGGGGCTATTAAAATTGATCGGCAGCTTTATGTTGAACAATAATGCCAGTCCAATGGCCATATCTGTATAACCACTAAAATCAAAATACAATTGAAACGTGTATGATAATGAGGTAGCCCATGCCTCAAAGAAATTCAAAGTTGTTGCAGCATCAAATGCAGCATTAGCCCAGACAGCAAAAGTATCAGCAATTACAACTTTCTTAAACAACCCGATGGAGAAGATAAAAAGCCCCATTGCTATATTTTTATGACTCTTCACTTTATTTCTCACTTGCGCGAATTGTGGCATCATCTCCTTATGATGAACAATCGGACCTGCTATGAGTTGTGGAAAAAAAGTTACGAAAAGCGCATAGTTTAAAAAGTCATACTCTTTTGTTTCCTGTCGATAACTATCTACTAAATAAGATATTTGCTGAAACGTAAAAAATGATATCGCTAAGGGAAGCGCTAAATCTAACGTGGGAATACTTCCATCACTTATTAGATTGATATTTTCAATTAAGAAATCGGAGTATTTAAAATAGCCAAGTAGTGTGACCTTGCCCCCAACCTTGATCCAGTTGGAATGTTAGAAATTCAAGGTAATCATGCCCGGCGCGCCGGGCATGATTTTTTCGCAAACTCCACCGGGGTCTGATTTCCCAGTGAGCTATGTGGGCGGTTTTCGTTGTAGTCCAGCCGCCACTGGTCGATTTGTTCCTGAGCATCTGCCAGGCTTAAAAACCAATGCTGGTTTAAACATTCCTGGCGAACCCGTCCGTTGAACGATTCAATATACGCATTATCCGTCGGTTTTCCAAGCCGACTAAAATCCAGAGTTACCTTGTTGAAGTAAGCCCACCAGTCCAGGCTCTTCGAAATGAACTCAGGACCGTTATCCACGCGAATCGATTGAGGACAGCCCCGAACCTCTTTGACTCGCTCCAGAGCTGCTACGACATCATCCCCCGTCATCCGGGTACCGACCCGAATGGCCAGACTCTCACGACTAAAGTTATCGACTAACGTTAACAGCCGGAATCGCTTCCCGTCAAACAGTTGGTCGGACATGAAGTCCATACTCCAACTCTCATTAGTGCAGCTGGCTTTCGGTCGCGTTACTCGGACCTGACAACTTCGATTCCGCCGTGGACGTTTTCGACGCATTTGTAGGCCTTCTTCGATATAAAGTCGGTAAACCAGCTTATGATTTACTTTCCATCCTTCACGCAACAAGAAAATATGTAACCGCCGATAACCGAAATCCACACGGGTACTGGCAAGATCACGTAACCGGATTCGTAATTCGGCCCGCTCGTCTCGAACACTTTGGTAACGGTGGCTAGCTCGCGGAAAGTTCAAGGCTTTACAAACACGACGTTCACTTTCGGCATAACTGACTTGCAACCGTTTCACCACTACTCGACGACGATCGGACCTCATACCTTTCCCTGGACAACATCCTGCAACATCTTTTTATCCAGGCTGAGATCGGCTACAAGCTGTTTCAGCTTTTTGTTTTCTTCTTCGAGTTGCTTCAGGCGGCGTACTTCAGCGACTCCCATTGTTCCCTCTCGTTTGCCACCACGCAACAGATGCTGGCTGCCAGTTGGTTGTTGGGAGCCGTCACGAAGCTCACGGATGAGTTGGTTACACTCGGACAACAGGTCCCCAGCAGCGAACGTGTGGGGCATCGCACTGGTCGAACAGAACCCAGAGCCAATAAACGCCGCACCAAAGCGCTGGCTCTACTAAAGCAACCCAGAGATCATTACCATCAACAACGGAGAATGATCGTATGAACGCAAACCGTTACGCGACAACAGGCAGTGCCATTCGGTCCTGACCCGAATGGCACTGCCGCTGTTTTTTGAGTTTGTGTTTGCGCAACGACTCCCGGGTGACGCAGTCACGGTTTTAATTTTCTGATTTTTTGCCAGTTCGCTGGAAATTGTGTTTGGCAAAACCTTTCCTGGCATTATGCTGCGTTCTGGCAAGACCTTCCTTGGGTTGGTGTGGGTAAAACATTTGACCAAGGAAGGTTCTATGCCATTTATATCAGCTTCCCATTCGAATGCAGCATCATTTTCTCTTTTCAAACGTTCGATGATGCAAAATGCTTCGCTTCCGCTATCTGATGTGATTGATGACCAGCGCTGGCAACAAACCTTTGATGAACACGAAATCAATTTTGGTTCCGGCGAGGATGACGTTTACACACCCGCAATCACGCTCTGGGCCTTAATTTCTCAGGTCTTCTTTTCCGGCGAGCAACGCAGCTGTAAAGCGGCCGTGATCCGTGTTGCCAGCCTGTGTGCCGCGCTGGGCCGACGGGTTTGCAGTACGAATACCAGTGCTTATTGTCGGGCGCGACTCAAAATCCCGTTTATCGTCATTCGAGACATTGTCCAACAAATTGCCGCTGATGCGGAAGCGGCCTGTGATCAGAATCGTGTCCAGACCAGAGAGCAGTCGGCGGCACGCCTCAGTCCTTCCAGCATCGCTGATGTGAAATCACGGAGCACCGGCGGTCGCATTCTGCTGGTTGACGGCTTCACCATCACGGCCGCCGATACTCCTGAGAATCAGCGTGCCTATCCACAGAACCCGACTCAGAAACCGGGGCTCGGGTTCCCCGTTCTACGCTGCGTTTCTCTGATCTCGATGACAACCGGACTGCTGGTGGATCTAGTGAGCGGGCCTTACAGCGGAAAAGGCAGTGGCGAAACGGCCCTGTTCTGGCAAATGCGCGATGCACTCCGACCGGGAGATACCCTGGTGGCAGACTCGTATTACTGCACGTACTGGCTGGTGAGTGCGTGCCGTGCGCGGGGCGTGCAGATTCTGATGAAGAATCATCACCTGCGTGACGATCATCCCCAGAACGCGCGGCGGCTGAGCAAACGGGAGCGACTGGTGACCTGGTCACGACCATTGCAACGTCCTGCCTGGATGACCCGTCAGGAATTCTGGCAACAACCGCTGACGCTCACTCTGCGTCTGGTCGATGTGCAGATCAGTCAGCCGGGGTATCGCGCCAAAACGTTTACGATTGCCACCAGCATCACAGATCGGAAAGCATACCCGGCGCGCTGGATCGCCGCCGTGTATCAGAGCCGCTGGCTGATCGAACTGGATATTCGCAGCATCAAGTGTTCGCTGGGGATGGATATTCTGCGTGCGAAGTCTCCGGACATGGTGCTCACCGAACTCTGGTCGTGCCTGCTGGCGTATAATCTGATTCGGTTAAAAATGCTGCAAAGCAGTCTCTCAACAGACCGTGATCCGCGTTCCCTCTCGTTTGCCACCACGCAACAGATGCTGGCTGCCAGTTGGTTGTTGGGAGCCGTCACGAAGCTCACGGATGAGTTGGTTGCACTCGGACAACAGGTCCCCAGCAGCGAACGTGTGGGGCATCGCACTGGTCGAACAGAACCCAGAGCCAATAAACGCCGCACCAAAGTGCTGGCTTTGCTGAAGCAACCAAGATACCATTACCATCAACAACGGAAGGCAATCGTATGAACGCAAACTGTTACGCTACAATAGGCAGTGCCATTCGGTCCTGACCCAATCCTGTTCGGCCCGGCAGTTGCTCACGGCGTTTGATTTTTGGATCAGGGCCTTGAGTGATTGTAAAATCTGCGGAGTGGCAATGCGAGCACTCGCTCTCAGATAAATCGGCGCAGCGTGAAGTAAGGCAGACGAGACGTACCGACGGCCCGTGTTTCAGTCGTTCTGTTTTTGCAACCGGGAGATGTGCGCCAGCAGTTCTTCCTCGTCACACATGCCGGTGAAATACCAGCAGATCATTTCATAGGTGCGTAACGACGGTTTGCGACCCGTCCACAGACTGATCAGCATGCAGGCGATGATCGCGCAGTAAGTCTGAATCTCGATGCCGTTTTGCGATCTGCTCAACAGGTGACGACAGCCCAGCATATGCTTGAAGAAACGGAAGAAGATTTCAATTGTCCAACGATAACGATACATCAGCGCAATGATTTCAGCGGGAACGTCCAGCAGATTGGTCGCGATCCGCAACACGCCATCGCAGTTAGGCCCCGTGCTCTTGCCGCCATAGCGAGTTCGCTTCTGATGTGGTTCCATCTCGATCTGAATCAACCGGAGCTGATGATTGGGTTTTGATTTCGCTTGAGTTGATCCCAGTTGAATGATCTCATCACTCATGACGTGAGCGGCCCTGTCTGCGTCTGTCAGTTCCTGCTCTGATAGAACGTCGTAGACACTGTTGTCACGAATCCGGCAGACGTAGCTGCTGCCAGATTCGACAATCTGATTAAAGAGTTCGAATTTCGCGTAACCGCGATCCATCACATATGTGCGGTCCGATTCAACGGCGCGGTCCAGCACGGCTCGTTCGTCGAATTCTCCTCCGCCGGTGGGAGTGACGTCGATTCGTGTCGGCACGTGGCAGTCCACTTCAAAGTGCGTATGCAGCGTCCAGTTCATCAGGTTGGAATGACCGGATTGTGTTTCGAGAAATGAAGCCTGGGCGATGCGGGGCAACGCGGTAATTACGGTTCCATCAACCAGGGTCATCGTATGCTTGATGTCCTGCAGTCGGCTGTCTTTCGCAATTGGCGCCAGCTTGTCACCCAGGGTGGCGATGATCGGCTTCAGTCGTTCCGAATCGAAGACAGCCACGGATTCAGAGAGCGAGCCAAGAGAAGCGCGGGGGCACTTCAGTTTTTTCTGGACCTTTTTGAGTTCACTGGCCTGCTGCAGACCGCGTAGAGACGTCACAATGGGATTAAAAAGATAGAGCAGGATCATCGTGCAATACTGATCCATGTGCAGACTGCGATTGCCAGCGCGGTCACGTTCACAGCCGACGTCATGCAGTTCCTGCAGCAGGCTTCCCAACTGTCGGAAATACTTCAGGCCGGTGATTTCCTGTTCTTTAATCTTGGCGCGCTTCGTTCGTGGCATGACAGAAGTCTCAAACAGTCAACGCGCCTTCCTGTGTGCAGATTGACCAATTTACAAACCACGAACGGCACGAATTACACGAAAACTCCCTGTTCGCAGTGATTTTTAAAAGGTAGCATAAACTGTGCCGAACAGGATTGGTCCTGACCCCTTTTATTATCCCTTTTATTATCGCTGGTGAAGTAAATCATGGCGTGCCTTAAGACACCGGATTGTTCGAGCCTGGAATAACTTTGGTGAGATCGCGACCCAGGATGGAAGGGCACCAGTGCGTTTCGATGTGTTCGATAATCATTTCCGTGCCCCGGGTATGACTGACAAAGGGACGGTCACGGGGATCGTAGAGTGCATCGGTCAAGTCGCGGCACAGGACCACGTTCTTGCTCAGATAGCTCATCTGGCGAATTCCAAACGGGCGACCCAGAACGCACATGTTGGTATGCACGCCCATCAGCACGATGTTCTTGCGCTGTTCCTGTTCCAGAAAATTATAGATCTCCTGACCGTTAGCGCTAACCACATCGTAGCCGACCATCTTAATCGCCGGGTGTTCGTGGCGGTCGGTGTTCTTTTTGTAATCGGCAATCGGATCATCACAGCCCCGCAGACTCGATTCCGTGGAACGTTTTACTGTGTCATCCACAGGCAGCGGCGGTTCTTTTTCCGGGTTCAGGTAACACCAGCCTTGAATCGGAACGGGGGGCTTCGATGGTTTGGCCTCTTTAATCCGTTTGCGAAACGGCGTCTCTTCGTATAATTGAATCCCGCCACTAGGAGCGTGAATGATGGCGACGCCCTGATCGCGGGCCAGTGAGACAACCTGATTCATCCGCGGCGCCATCCGGTCCACCCGCTGCGCAGCCAGCTTACAGGGATGGTCGGCCCACATGTCGCAGATGATAATGGCGGTTTCTGAAGCGTCCCATTCCGCCGTATCATTGATTGCTTTCAAAGGTGCTTTGGCGGTCCGTTTTCTCAGGTGGATCAAGAGCTTACCCGGAACCGCGGGAATCTGACGTGTTGACTGAGAACGTTCGTCAGCCAGTAGTGTGGAAAATGCGGGGAACAGGGAGCCGGCTGCGCAGCCTTGAAAAACAGTGTTCAGAAAATGACGTCGGTGGTGGAGAGATGCAGTGGGCATAATGACTCCTGCTGTTTTAAAGGAAGACGGAAAGAGGCTCTTGTATTGTGCAGCCGAGGAGGCATCAATTCAATCGGAATCAGGCAAGAAAACGCCAGACTGTTCGTTTCTCTGTGCGAAGAGGACTTTTATTTGCCCGCTGTTACTCTCATAATGGAGTGCAGGTACAGTCACTTTTTTCAGATTTCTACTCAGGATCGGATTTTATGCGAGCCTCGTTTTCACTGTTGAGTTTCATGCTGGTTGTCTGCGTCAGTTATCTGTCAACAGGTTTTGCGGCAGACGCGCGGCAAAGTGAATCTGTAGCGCAACGACTGGTTTTGAAAGAAGGAGATCGGATTGTCCTGATCGGGAATACGTTCGCCGATCAAATGCGATTGTATAACTATCTGGAAACGCTGTTGACGTCGCAGGCGGATGTCAAAGGACTCACGTTTCGCAATCTGGCCTGGTCGGGCGATACTCTGAATCTGCAGCCGCGACCGCTCAATTTTGGTTCGCTCGATGATCATTTGAAACAGCAGAAAGCCGATGTGATTCTCGCCTGTTTCGGCATGAATGAATCGTTCGACGGGCAAGAGGGTTTAAAGGCGTATACGGAACACTGGGAACAGTTTCTCAAGCATCTGGCTTCACAAAAATATAATGACGCTTCCGCACCGCGGGTGGTCATGATTTCTCCGATCGCGCATGAAAACATGGGCCCGCCCTTTCCCGACCCCGCGAAACATAATCAGAGTTTGTCGGCGTATACGCGGGCAATGCAAGTGATTGCAGAAAAACACCAAGTTCCGTTCGTGGACCTCTTCACAGAGACGAAAAAACGGATGGCTCAAAATCCTTCGCAGAAATTAACCCGCAATGGCATTCATCTGAATGAGTACGGCTACTGGGCGGTCAGTCAATTTATCGCCAGTGAACTGTTGGGAAAGAAAATTCAGAGTTCCCAATTGCTGGTCGATATGCAAGCCAAAACAGTCGCTGCCACGAATGCCACAATCTCTCAGCAGACATTCGAGCCAGAGCGAATTCAGTTTACCTTCAAAGCGAGTACCCTGCCGATTCCTGCGGCTCCGGAATCGGCGATTGTGGACACTGACTTACAGGCGGCACAACCTCGTCTGACTGTCAAGCATTTACCGGACGGCAAATATCGTCTGCTAGTCAACGGGACAACGATTACCGAAGCCAGCGCAGCCGATTGGAGCTGCGGTCTGTTTTTGCAGAACCTACCTGCGCAGGCGCAGGTGAATGAACTCCGGTCGCACATCGACCGAAAGAACGAACTGTTTTTCTATGTCTATCGTGCCCATAACGCAGAATATATTTTCGGCCGTCGTACCAAGCCCTTTGGTGCGGTCTCATTTCCTCCCGAGATGTTGACCTTTGCCGCGTTGATCGAGGGACGCGAGTCCAAGATCGGAAGTCAGGACCGGCCTCAGGAAGAAACACGCTGGCAACTGGTGCGTATTGAATAAGGATTTCTCTCCTGACGCGATTGATCTCTAATACTTCGTCAAATATTGGTTCACAAAACCTTTTATCATAAGAGTTGATTATGTTTAAGTCTCTGACGTTTCTGAAATGCCCTCTGGTGCTCTCCGTTTGCTGTGGACTGTTTCTGTCAGCGCGCCAAAGTCTTGCCGCCGAACAGGCTGAGAAACCGCACGTGGTATTCGTGGTGGGGACGACACATTATTCACCTCAGAAGACGATTCCCGCTTTCGCAAAACGCTTAGAGCAGTATGGCTTTAAAACCACGGTGATTCTCCCCGAAGGAAATCCGGAGCGGAATCAGAACGGGGTGGGACTGCCCGGCCTGGAAGTGCTTGCGCAGGCAGATCTGGCGGTGTTTTATATGCGGTTTCTGCAACTGCCGCCCAAGCAGTTTGCACACATTCAAAACTATATTGAATCCGGGAAACCGGTGATCGGCTTGCGCACCAGTACGCATGCCTTCGATTATGAAAAAGGTCATCCCCTCTCGGAATGGAATCGGGGGTTTGGTAAGCGGGTGTTGGGTTCGGAATATTTCCTGCACCTTTCCAGTGAGACGGTCGTGGAGCATGTGCCCTCGCATCGGAATCACGAAATTCTGAACGGCGTGGCTGCAAAATTTATCGATCCGGGTACGTTATACAAAACAAAGATTCCCGCCGATGCAACGCCGTTATTGACCGGTACCGGGAAGTCAAAGCGGACGGGGATCGTCAAGAATCAGTTTGGAACGCATGAACTCTCAGCCGAAATGAGTTGGCCTGTCGCTTGGACCTGGAAGAACGAATGGGGCAGCCGGGTGTTTACGACCACGTTGGGGCATGAAGACTCGTTTAAGCTGGATGCGGTCAACCGCTTGCTGGTTAATGGCGTTCATTGGTGTCTGGAAAAACCGGTGGGAACAACACCCGAGCGGATGGCAGTCGCGAATTCCGCGCCCAATTTGAAACGACCGTTCGAACTCACGCAGGATCATTCGCCCGAAGTCGAGCGAAAAACGTTTACGATGTTGCCCGGTTATGAAGTGAACTTGTTCGCTGCGGAACCGATGCTGGTTAATCCAATCCACATGACCTGGGATCCGCAGGGGCGACTGTGGGTGATTTGTTCGACCTCGTATCCCCAGGTCTCGCCGGGTGAAAAACCAAACGATCAGATTGTGATTCTGGAAGACACGGACCATGATGGCCGGGCCGATAAATCGACCGTGTTTGCGGAGGGCCTGTATGTGCCCACAGGTTTGGAACTCGGTGATGGCGGCGTGTATGTGGCGAATGCACCGGATTTACTCTTTCTGAAAGATACCGACGGCGATGGGAAAGCCGACCACCGCGAAGTGGTGCTCACCGGTTTTGCGACGGAAGACAACCACCATTCCATCAGTGCCTGGCGCTGGGGGCCGGGCGGCTGGATCTACTTCCAGGAAGGGACGTTCATGCATTCGCAGGTGGAAACACCCTACGGAACGGTGCGACTGGAGAATGGGGGCGTGTTCCAGTTTCATCCCCGCAGCCGCAAGTTGAATGTCTTTGCCGACTATCGTGCGTCGAACCCCTGGGGGCATATGTTTGATGATTGGGGGCAGTCTTTTGTGATCGATAACCCGCGACTCTATTTCACTGCTCCCTTAACCGCCAACAGTCGAGCCAAGCTGGGCTATGAAGCCAGCGGTCAGGGAACGAAGCAGTGTGGCGGCGAATTTGTTGCCAGTCGCCATTTTCCGGCAGAAGTGCAAGGCGAAATCTGGACCAACCAGTACAAATCACACGTTGTCGCCCGGTATGAAGTATCTGATGACGGTGCCGGCTATACGATTAAGGGACTCGATCCGCTGATTCAATCCAGCAGTTCTTACTTTCGCCCCGTGGATTTGAAGATGGGGCCTGATGGCGCCGCGTATATTCTGGACTGGTACAATCCGCTGATCGGCCACATGCAACACAGTTTCCGTGACGAACGCCGTGATACGACGCATGGTCGTGTCTGGAGAGTGACGTATAAAGATCGTCCGCTGGTGGAGCGTCCGAAATTAGTGGGCGTGCCCTTGGCCGAGGTGGTTTCGCATTTGAAAGATCCCGAAAGTTTTACCCGGCAGCAGGTCAAACGCGTGCTCTATGACGCTGACCAGGATGATGCGAAACAGGCCCTTGACAGTTGGGTGGCCAAACTGGACTCGCTGGAAGCGAATTTTGATCATCATCAACTGGAAGCACTCTGGTGTTATCAGACCATCGGCGTGGTGAACGAGCCATTGCTGCGTGATGTGCTCAAATCAAAAGAGTCTCGTGCGCGGGCAGCCGCCTTGCGGGTATTACGCTATTGGTATCCGCAGATTGAAAATCCGCTGGACTTACTGGAGACGGCCATTCATGATCCGCATCCGCGTGTACGTCTCGAAGCCGTTCTGACTGCCGGTTATATTCCCGATCCGCGTTCGGTGACGATCGCCGTCAAAGCCATTGATGCGCCGATGGACCGATATCTGGAACATGCACTGAAATTGACGATTGATGGTTTACAGGAACATTGGGTCAAACCGCGGCAGCAGGGCAAAGTCAAATTCGAGAAAACAGATCACAAAAACTACGCGCTGGCGAACCTGCTTTCGAATGAGTCGATTGATGTGATCATCGATCTGTTGAACGCGGGCAGCATTGATGCGGAATTGCTGAAAGGCCCGGCCCAGGTCGTTGCGGAAAGAGCGAACGCCAATCAGCTGGAGCCGCTGGTGTTGAGTCTGGTGGAAGTCACGCGCGAGTATAAAACGCAGGGAGGCAAAGGGATTTCACCGGAAGCGTTGAGCACACTGCTGAATGCCCTGGATCGTGCCGCCCGTGAACGTGGTGTGATTCCCAAAGGCAACATTGGCTCAATGCTCAGCCGGTCTGCGGTGGTGCCGGGGCTGCCGGTACAAAAGTCGGTCGCGCGCTTGATCGGTTCCTGGAAACTGACGCGCGAAGGTCGCCGGCTGCAACGTCAAATTAACGCACCCGATACAGACCCGGAAGTCAAACAGTTGGCGGCGGAATCACTGGGCATGCTTGGTGATGCAGCTTCGCTTAAATTTCTGAACGCACTGGCGAAATCGAAAAAGCCAATCGATCAACGCTTACTGGGCGTATATGGTCTGGCCGCACATGACATGAAACAGGCGGCAGCGTTGACGCCCGAAATATTGAATCAAGATCCGAAAGATACCGACCCCGCCTGGTTCTTGCTCGCATTTACGAAACGCAAGGGAGGCTCGGAAATTCTGGCCGACCAGTTGAAAGCGGCGTCGATTCATCCGCGCGTGGCCGAGCAGATCCGGCAGTACCTGATTGAAACAGGAGAAACGAATCAGGCGTTGATTACCGCCTTTGGTGGCACGGTGATGCAGGATTCACTGGAAGCACAATTGCTCAACGAGAATGTGTTGGAACTGGCGACAGCAGTCCGCGAACAGGGAGACGCCGCACGCGGCGAGCAGATTTTTCGTAGAGCGGAACTGGCCTGTATGAAGTGCCATAGTATTTCGAATGCGGGGCCGGTTCTTGGTCCCGATCTGGCTGCCATCGGTTCCAGTTCACCCCCTGATTATATTGTCGATTCCTTTCTGAGGCCGTCCAAGGTGATCAAGGAATTTTATGAGAGTCTGATGGTGGTTACGGATGAGGGCCGCGTGTTCAATGGGATTCTGGTCGTCCAGGACGATCAGAAAGTGGTTCTCAAAGACGCGGCTCAGCAGGGGAAACTGGTGACGATTCCAGCGGAGCAGATTGATTTTACGAAGAAGTTGCCTTCGCTGATGCCTCAGGGGCTTGCCAGTAAATTGCAGAATCGGCAGGAATTTCTGGATCTGGTGAAGTTCGTGACGGAACTCGGTCGCCCCGGTCCTTATGCAACGAGTGTTGCACAGGTGGTCCGGCGCTGGCGGTTAAGTGGGGCCGAGGCACCGTTGACGTCAGAAGATCTGGCGAACTTCAAATCACTGGAACAGTCCACGGCGGCGGCATACAGCATGGTGAATGGGACGTTGCCGGCCAGTGATTTGAATCTGCAAAAACCGTTGACCCGCGCTATCGCGTTTGTGGATGTGAATCAGCCGGGCTATGTGCAGATGGAGCTCAACTCGATCAAAGGTTTGAAGGTCTGGCAGAACGAGACGCCGATTTCGTTGAAAAAATCGACGCTGTTGTTGCTGCCCAGCGGTCGCACTCAGTTGACATTTGAAATCGACCGGAAAGATCGCGGCGAGCTTGATTTGCGAGTCGAATTCCAGAAAGCAGACAAGCAACCAGAGGGCCGCTTCAAAGTAGTCGGCGGCCCCTGAGGGGTGCGAATGCGTGTTTAATTTCCGGTGGTTCGTTTGAGCCAGTCGCCGCATAGTTTTGGCCAGCCGGAAATCGGGTTCTCGGACGGACGCAGGCCATAGCCGTGCCCTCCTTTCGCGTAGAGATGCAGCTCGCCGTCAACTTCAGCGTCTTTGAGGTCGCGCGTGTAATTGAACGCGCTGTCGACCAGTCGACGGTCATCGAGGGTCTGCACGATGAAGGCGGGCGGGGTTTGCGCGGTGACTTTGATTTCCGGAGCCGACTTTCGCTTGTCTTCTTTTTCGTAGATATAGGCGGGATAAATCAGCACGGTGAAGTCGGGGCGGCAGCTTAATTTGTCGGCGGCGTCGATGGCTTCATAATTTCGTTTCTGATAATTGGTGGAGAGGTTTGCCGCCAGATGACCGCCGGCGGAGAAACCGAGGACCCCAATCTGTTCAGGGTTGATGCCCCAGTCTTTGGCTTTACTGCGCACAATTCCCATGGCGCGCTGGGCGTCTTTCAATGCTGCTTCACGCTGATTTCCGGGTACCGTGTACTTAACGACGACGGCGTGAATGCCAATTGAGTTCAACCATTCGGCAATTTCGGTGCCTTCCAGATCATAGGCCAGTACGTTATAGCCGCCACCTGGAAATATCACGACCGCCGGTGCATTCGGTTTGGCATTTTTGGATTTATAGAATTCAATGGCGGGCCGTTTGACTTTGGTAATACGAATTATGTTTTTGTAGGAGACTTCATCATCACTTTGATCCAACAAAGGGCGATCAGGCCAGACAGCGATCCGCTCATCGGGTTCGGGGGTTTCGATCGGCGCTGCCGCCAGTGTTAACAGTAAAAATGCAGACAGACAGAGGTATTTCATAGTTGAGTCTCCTGTATGAATTTTAAGCGGATTCCGCGAAATCGTGAAATGTGAAACCCTATGATAGCAATCGTTGAGGGGCAGTTGTAGCTGATCGAAATGAAAATTCGCCGCAAATTTCTCAAAGCGTCTCATTATATAGAATGCCGGATTTCTGCTTGCATTTTTGAAAATATCAGCCACACTACAAAGCTGTTATTCTCTTCCAGAAAATTCAAGGCGAGGGCGCACCTCAAGCAAGATATGAAGCAAATTACCGGGCTTAAACAGAAGACTGTTTTATACTTGCTGATTGCCGTACTGATCGGTGGAATTGTGGGAATTGGAACGTTCACTTTCGGTTACGCCAAGGGGGCCTCTTATCTGAAGGCGGATTCTCAATCGTGTGCGAATTGTCATGTCATGCAAGGTCACTTCGATGCCTGGGTCAAGTCATCGCATGGAAAGTTTGCGTCATGTAATGATTGTCATGCGCCCCACGACAGTGCTGTCTCGGCATATTATTGTAAAGCGAGGAATGGCTTTTTTCACTCGCTCGCTTTTACCACTGGAGATTTTGAAGAAAACCTGCGGATCACAGATTACAATCGGAGTGTCACCGAGCAGGCCTGTCGAAAATGTCATACAGATCTTGTCCATCAAATCGATATTCTTGCGATTGGTGAGCTCAATAAAAATGCTTCCGAGCGCGTGGAATCGAACGCCTGTATCCGCTGTCATTCAACAGTCGGACACGATACGTGATTCGCCGCGGTTTTTATCTCCTTTTCATTGATCGTTCTTTACTTTTTCGGAATCTAAAATGAAAAAACAAACTGGTCAGATTTCAGTGTCTACATTGCTGTTGGTGGCAGTTCTCTCTGCAGGGATCTGTTTTGGTGTTGTGGCACTGCTGACGAACATCTTTGAACGCAAGCAGGAAGCGCGCACAACAATCATGCGCGTGGTTGAAATCGATGACAATACGACTGATCCGGCGGTCTGGGGCAAAAATTTCCCTCTGCAGTACGACGATTACCTCAAGACGGCCGACATGGTGCAAACCACCTATGGGGGCAGCGAAGCGATCCCCAATGGTCATAAAGAGGGAGATCCCCGCGATATCGTTTCCCGCAGTAAACTCGAAATGATCCCCCAGTTAAAGCAAATGTGGGCCGGTTATGGGTTTTCAAAAGATTATCGCGAGAAACGTGGGCATGCCTATATGCTGACCGATCAACTTTATACCGAGCGGCAGAAAGTAGGTCAGCCTGGTACCTGCATTCACTGCCACGCTTCCACATATGGCGCGATGAAAGAACTGGGTGACGGTGATATTCTGGCCGGGTTCGAAAAACTGAATACGATGCCTTACATGGAAGCCAAAGAGCACGTCACACATCCGGTGGCCTGTATTGACTGTCATGAACCCGACACGATGGCGCTGCGGATTACCCGTCCGGCATTTATGGAGGGCATTGCAGACTATAAAGCGACACAGGGAATCGAGGATTACGATGTCAACCGCGATGCGACGCGACAGGAGATGAGGTCGTATGTCTGTGGGCAATGTCATGTTGAATATTATTTTAAAGGCGACAAGAAGCGACTGACATATCCCTGGACGGAAGGCCTGACAGTCGATGCCGCTTATGAACACTTCGAAAAAGAAAATTTCAAAGACTGGACGCATGCCGAGACCGGGGCGCCCATGTTGAAGGCACAGCATCCGGAGTTTGAACTCTGGTCACAGGGCATTCATTCCCGGGCAGGAGTTTCCTGTGCGGACTGTCATATGGCTTACAAACGTGTCGGCGCCATGAAGATCAGCGACCATCACATTCGCAGTCCCCTGCTCAACGTCAATACTGCTTGTGGTACCTGTCACAAATCGGATGATCAGGAATTGATCGCACGAACGGAAATAATTCAGTCTCGTCATCAGAAACTAGTCAAAGTTGCCCTGAATAGTGTCATTGATCTGATTAATGATATTAACGCTGCCAAAGCGAACGGGGTCTCTGAAGAGAAAATCAAGGAAGCGCAACAGTGGCAGCGGAAAGCCACGTTTTATGTGGATTATGTGGAAGCGGAAAATTCGTCTGGTTTTCATGCAGGACAAGAGGCGGCTCGTATTCTGGGGGAATCCATCGATTACTCCCGAAAAGGCCAGAATGCGTTGCGCTGATTTGTGACGTGTTCATCGGGATAGTGATTAAATTCAAATCAATAAGAAATTGTTGATCACTGGGTTGGGGCCGGTTACGATCAAGGTGCTGAGTCTCTCCGCAATCAGACTCGATTCTGATAGCACCTTTACACTCCTGTAATCAAAAAGGTTCCCCAGCATGATTCGATTCCCGCTTTGTTTGCTGTTTGTTTTCAGTTTCACTTTTCACTCCAACGCAGCCGAACCTGCCAAAGCGGAGCCTTTGGAATGGAAAGTCGGAGTTGCGTCAGCAAAGATCACACCTGCGAAGCCTTTGCGAATGGCTGGCTACGCCGGCCGCAAGGAACCGGCAGAAGGAACCGAGCAGGATCTGTACGGCAAAGCACTGGCGATCGAAGACAAAGCAGGCAACCGGGTTGTCTTTCTGACGCTCGATCTGATTGGCGTGATTGACCGCTTACGAGCTGATGTCACACAACAGGTGCAGGAGAAATACAATCTGCCGCCGCAGGCACTGCTGATGAATGCCTCGCATACACACTGTGGTCCCGCGTATGGCCGCGATGATGCGAAAGAATATTATGATACACTGGTGCCGGCTCTGGTGAAAACCATTGGCGAAGCCATTGAAGGCATGCAACCTGCGAAGCTGAGCTGGTCGGCGGCCCGCTGTTCGGTCGCCATGAATCGCCGTACGCCCACCGCGACGGGATATCGTAATCATCCCAATCCCAACGGTCTGGTCGACCATCAGGTGCCTGTCCTGCGTGTGGACGATCCGAAAGGGGAATTGAAGGCGGTCATGTTTGGTTATGCCTGTCACAATACGACGATGGGCTTTCGCAAATGGCTGGGCGATTATGCCGGGTTTGCGCAAGAGTACTTTGAAAAGGATCATCCCGGCGTGACTGCACTGTTCATGATGGGCTGTGGGGGCGATCAGAATCCGTATCCGCGCAGCGAACTGCATTATGCACATAAACACGGTCGTTCGCTGGCGACGGCGATTGAAGCCGCCCTCGAAGTCAATCAGCGCACGCTGTTGCATCAGCATGTGTTGCATGGGCCACTCAAGACCGCTTACGGAACCGTTGAACTGGAGTATCTGCCAGAAAAGAAACGGGAACCCTGGAATTATCCCGTGCAGGTGATTCAGTTCGGGAAGGGATTAACCATTGTCGCGCTGGGAACCGAAGTCGTCGTCGATTATTCGCTTCGTATTAAGGAAGAACTGTTCGAGCAGGAAGGACCTGCGATCTGGGTCGCCGGTTATTCGAACGTTTATTCCGGTTATATCCCCAGTAAACGGGTTCTGCTGGAAGGAGGCTATGAAGCGAGCCGTCCTTATCAGCCTGATGTCGAAGAGCGAATCATCGGAAAAGTTCTGGAATTGAACCAGGGGCTGCAGAGTGCGGGCGCCCCATAAGGGGCTTCGAATTCACGGAATTCGTTCTCTCTCAGATTGAGTTTTCCCTCTTGTTCTCATAGGATAAGAGTATATAAACAATCCTTAATATGATTCTGGACGCCTTCCTCAGTCACGTTCCGGAGAAACAACCATGTTTCCGGCCTGCCGATTTCCTTTTCAGATGCTTGTGTGCTCGTGCATTGCACTGCTCATGTCTTGCCTGGCAGGTGAAGCGAGTGCGGAAAAGCCGTCTCCCGGTTTGGAATTCTTTGAGAATAAAATTCGTCCGGTGCTGATCGAGCATTGTTACGAATGCCATTCTGCTGCGACGACTGAGATCAAAGGAGGCTTAAGAGTCGACAGCCGCGACGCGCTGCGCTCGGGGGGAGAAAACGGTGCCGCCGTGGTACCTCACAAAGTCGATCAGAGTTTGTTGCTCGACGCGCTGCGGCATGAGTCGTTCGAGATGCCACCCGGTAAGAAACTGTCTGAAGAAGTCATCGCTGACTTCGTGAAGTGGGTCGAATTGGGGGCTCCCGATTCCCGAGATAAACCGCCCAGCGTTTCAGAAGCCGCGTCGCTTTCCTGGAAAGCGATTTTTGAAAAGCGGCGGAAATGGTGGAGCCTGCAACCTCTGAAAACAGTCTCGCTCCCTGACCCGGACAGAAATGACTGGTCACAACGGCCGATCGACCGTTTTCTGCTTGCGTCAATGCAGGCCGCGCAACTGAATCCCGCCCCGGATGCAGAGCCGCGAACGTTGGTGCGGCGTCTGGCGTTTGTGCTGACGGGATTGCCGCCCGAGCCTGAGACCGTTGCGCAATTCGTCGCAGATTCAAAACGCGATCCCGCGGCCGCTTATGAACGACTAGTCGATCAACTACTGGCTTCGCCTCACTTTGGTGAGCGATTTGCCCGGCATTGGATGGACGTCGTTCGTTATACCGACACCTATGGATACGAATGGGATAACCCGGCGAAGGGAGCATGGGAATATCGTGATTATCTGATTCGGGCCTTCAATCAGGACATCGGCTATGACCAGTTGGTCTGCGAACAGATTGCCGGCGATTTACTGGAACAGCCTCGCATTGATCAGAACAGCGGTTTTCAGGAAAGTCTGATCGGTCCCATGTTTTATCACATGGGAGAGCATCGTCACGGCGACAGTGTGAATTTCAATGGCATCCATCAGGAAATGATCAACAATAAGATCGACGCTTTTTCGAAAACCTTTCTGGCGAATACCGTTGCCTGTGCCCGCTGTCATGATCATAAGCTCGATGCGATCTCACAGCGCGATTATTATGCGCTGGCTGCAGTTTTCATGACGCCCCGCTGGACATCACGCGTGATTGACGTGCCCGGGAAGCATGCTGCCTCCATTGAGAAACTCAAACAGTTGCGCAGTGAAATTCATCGGGAGTTAAAGCAACAGTGGAACGAAGAGGCGTCGAAATTCTCTGAAGAAATTTCCGCAGCGGTAAAGAGTGAATCAGACAGCCCTCGCGCTGTGCTTTGGCGCAACGCATTTGGATTGAATTCAGGTAAAGAGAAAAAGGAAGCTCAGGCGAAACCGGGTGACGTGATTTATCCCGCGCAACAATTACTCTCAGCGAAGCCAACAGAAGTGAACGCGGTCTGGCAGAAGCTGTCGACCGAATGGAAAACGGCGCACGAGACGCATCGCCGACAGAATCAGGAACGGTTCAAGGTACTCACCGATTTTGAACAACCCGGCTTTCCTGATGGCTGGCAGACCGAAGGAGATGGAATCCTCCATGGCTATGTTTCCCATGGGACTCCCTTAATTGCACTGGAAGGGGCGGGAGTTGTTCAGCGTGTGCTGCCTCGCGGTTATCACACACAGGCGCTTTCTTCAAAGTTGCCGGGCGCGATCCGGCCTCCGTCGGAACGGGATATCCCGGGGAAAATTGTGAGTCTGGATTTAGCGGGCGGTGAATGGAGCGGCTTTCTGCGCGTGCCCGACAATGCATTTCAAACTGAGAATGTCGTCTTTTTCGATCGAAATGAATCAACGTGGCAAACGTTTGCTGATCGCCCTTTGGTGAATGGAATTCAACGGATCACGTTTGAAATTGCGACCAGCGATCTGAATCCAAATTTTCCACCTCGTACGGGCAAGACGCGGGCTGGTGGCAAACTGCTGCCGGCGGAAGACTTTGGCTTTGATAAACGCAGCTGGTTCAGCGTAACAAGTATTGTGGCGCATGATGTCGCGGGGACTCCCGCTGATGAGTGGGGCCGTTTTGAAACGTTGTATGAAAAGCCGGCTCCCCAAAGTTCTGTAGAAGTCTGCCAGCGTCTTGGCGGCTGGTTGTCGGCGGCAGTGCAGCGATGGGCGGAAGACCGTGCGAGTGCGGAGGACGTGAAGCTCGTCAATTGGTTATTAGAGAAACAACTGCTCAACAATTCCGCCAACACCGATTCGCGACTGTCTCGATTGCTGGCAGACTATCGACGGGTGGAACAGCGGCTGCCGTTTGCGCATACCGCAAACAGTATGGATGAGCGAGGCTTTGCTCCTGTCAGCTATCCTCTCAATGTCCGGGGCAACGTGGATGAACTGGGGCCGCGGGTCTCGCGTGACTTTCTGGAAGTCTTCGCCGGTCAAAATCAGGTCAGTCAGAGTCCGGGTAGCGGGCGAATGGAACTGGCCGAGTTTCTGATCAGCCCTCAGCATCCGCAGACAGCACGCGTGTATGTGAATCGGGTCTGGCAGTGGGTGTTTGGTGCAGGACTGGTGAGAACGCCGAACGATTTTGGGCATCTGGGAGAACAGCCAACGCACCCGGAGCTGTTGGATTATCTGGCGCGGGAATTTATGGCTGACGGCTGGTCGACCAAACGACTGATTCGGCGGCTGGTTCACACGCGTGCGTTTCGGCAGTCGGGTCAAGTCAGTGCGGCAGCAGTCACCGTCGATCCCGATAATCGTTTGTGGCACCACTATCCTACGCGACGGCTCGAAGCAGAAGCGATTCGAGATACACTGTTAACGGTGTCGGGGCGACTGGACAGGCGACTGTATGGACGTCCGATTGAGGCACCACGTTCCAAAGAAGATGCTGCCAAACGGTTGTTTAACGGTCCCCTGGATGGTGATGGGCGGCGGTCGATTTATCTGCGGATGTCAATCATGGACCCGCCCCGATTTCTGGTGGGCTTTAATCTGCCCGATCTGAAGCTGCCAACAGGCAAACGGGATGTGACGAACGTTCCCAATCAGGCATTGATTCTGATGAACGATCCCTTTGTGAAAGCGCAGGCCAAAGAATGGTCGGCTTTATTAGTAAAACAACAGGATGAGTCCCTTGAGCAGCGCATCAGAACCATGTTTCTGAACGCATTTGGACGCGCACCCGATGCATCGGAACTCAAACGCTGGACGGCTTTGGTGCAGGACCTGGGAGGAACGGGCGACACGCAAGGTCTGCTGGCCGATCCGAATGTCTGGAGTCATGTAGCACACGCGCTGTTCAATACCAAAGAATTTATTTATTACCGGTAATCGACATGAAGAGTTTACGCAAACATTCGACCTGTTGTTCGGGACATCTGCCTGTCGTTAACCGTCGTGGTTTTCTGAAACACACCAGTGCCGGCTTCGGCTGGCTGGCGCTGGCCGGGTTGTTGGGCGAGCAGACACAGGCCCAGGCGGCGACAAAGGAAAATCGACCACATCATGCTGCGAAGGTCAAAAATGTCATCTTCTGTTTTATGGATGGCGGCCCGAGCCATGTCGATACATTCGATCCGAAGCCGGCTCTGAAGAAACACGAGGGCAAGCCGATCGGTGAAGGCGCCGTTTCCAAACGCTCACAATCGAGCGCCGGTCGTGTCTGGCTGGGGAGTCCCTGGAAATTTCAACAGCGGGGCGAAAGCGGTCTGTGGGTCAGCGATCTGTTTCCAAAGCTGGCGTCGGTGGCCGATGAATTGTGCGTGGTGCGTTCGATGGTGGGCGAGCTGCCTTTGCATGGCCAGCAGAATTTGTTACTGCATACAGGCCGCATCATCGGTCAGGCACCCAGCATGGGCGCCTGGGTTTCCTACGGCCTGGGGACTGAAAATCAGAATCTGCCTGCGTATGTGGTGTTGAATAATGACTGGGTTCCCAACGGCGGTCTGGAAAATTTCGGCAGTTCGTTTCTACCGGCCACCCATCAGGCGACGATGGTCCGCGCAAAAGGGATTCCCGTCGATAATATCAAACCCAGTGATTCACTGGCGCTGCAACAACGGAAACTGGCTTTGCTGGCAGAGCAGGATCGTGCGTTTGCCGTTCAGGCTTCAACAGCGTCACCCATCGAAAGTGCCATAGCGAACTATGAAACCGCGTTTCGAATGCAGACACTGGTTCCGAAAATTTCCGATATCAGCGGCGAGCCCTTGCATATCCAACGGGCTTACGGCGTTGATTCGAAAGACGAACATCAGCATTATTACGCGACGCAGGCGTTACGGGCACGGCGGCTGGTGGAAGCCGGAGTGCGGTTTGTCGAGATTACCTGCCCCAGTTTTGACAGTAATAATTCCCCCTGGGACCAGCACGGCCTGTTGAAGAAAAATCATGAAAAGAATGCCCGTATCACGGAACAATCAGTGGCAGCGTTGATTACGGATTTGAAACTCCGCGGACTGCTCGATGAAACACTGGTGGTCTGGGCGGGGGAGATGGGTCGCACACCGCACACGCCGAAAGTCACGCCGACCTGCGGCCGCGATCACCATGTTAACGGTTACAGCCTGTTCATGGCGGGCGGCGGTTTCAAAGGGGGGACAACCTTCGGTGAGACCGATGAATTCGGCAATTCGGTCATCATCGATCCACTGTCGATTCACGATATTCACGCGACGATTCTGCATCAGCTGGGCGTGGATCATGAAGCACTCACCTTCCGGCACGGCGGTAGAGATCATCGATTGACCGACGTGCACGGCCATGTGATCAAAGACATCTTGAGCTGAATTATTCAGTGAATCGATGCTTGCAGCAATATCAGTAGTCTATCGTCTCAATCAGCAATACATCATGTCCCAACTGTTTAAAAATATCATGTAGCTTTTTAACAAAGTCCCATGCCGCTTCCCCTCCTTGTGGAAAATCAGTCAGATGAATCACTTCGTGAGACTCTAATATTGTGCGCATATGATCTGTTGAAAAAGAACCAATAAAATAGCGGTCGCTTAAGTCACTCTTTCCCGTATCAGGATTAAGTTCGTAAATTGGTGATAGCTCGAATTCATCAAGGTTATCATCACTATCTACGAGAGGAATTTCACCAAGAGCAATCCAAATGCGGTGTGGTACAGGTTTTGAAGGTGACCGTAATGCAACTTCAGAAAGTTTTGCTTCACAGATGATATGGATTTTCATTTATGATTTCTGAATTAATGTGAGTGTAACGCTAGAGGGATGTGCAATTAGAATATACTAAAATCATCAAATTCAAAGATAGAAATGGGTGATTTGAGTTTATAGAACTCTTTGAGCAAATTCCGTTGTGAGAATGTTGGATCGTGAAGTTCGCGTGAAATGTCAGCGAAGCACGTCCTTTTTAAATCATCTTTCGTTGCCTGTGGTCCACGGGTACTTTAAAATCTATCTAGCTGCCGCGTGTGCATCCGCCGACATACGATTTTCGCAGCACAAACCCACTTTCATTCCACATTGAGCTTTCCCGCCGATTTCATTCAACACAGGTGAATCATCATGTTTGATTACAAACAACTCCAGGCAGCCATCAAATCCGAAAACGGCGTGAGTCGGCGGTTATTTCTCTCCTATGGGGCGGCGTTATCGTCGCTGCCTTTTCTGACACCGGCAGCATGGGCCGACCGGTCTCCGGTTTTTAAGAAAGACCCGTTTACACTGGGTGTGGCGTCCGGCGATCCCGATTCCAACAGCGTGATTTTATGGACGCGACTGGCCCCCGAACCTCTGGAACCGAATGGCGGGATGAGGCCGCAGGCGGTGGAAGTGCGCTGGGAAGTCGCAGACGACGAAGGCTTTCAAAAACCGGTGGCTTCCGGGACGACACAGGCCACTCCCCAGTTAGGGCATACCGTGCACGTAGAAGTGCCCGGTTTGCAGCCGGACCGCTGGTACTGGTATCGTTTTCAGGCCGGCGATGCCGTCAGTCCCGTGGGCCGTACGCGAACAATGCCCGTGGAATCATCAATGCCGGAGCAGCTGAAGTTTGCGTTTGCGTCCTGTCAGAACTTTGAGCAGGGTTTATTTACCGCATACGAGCAGATGGCCCGCGACGACGTCGACCTGGTTTTCCACTTAGGCGATTACATTTACGAATATGCCTCCGGTCGGAATGGAAAAGTTCGCACGCATCTGGGACCTGAAATTGAATCGCTGGGCGATTATCGCGTGCGTTATTCCCAGTACCGTTCCGATCCTTTGCTGCATCAGATGCATGCGAAATGCCCCTGGTTTCTGACGTGGGATGATCACGAATTTGATAACAATTGCGCGGGAGATATTTCGGAAGAGTCGCAGGTCGACCCGGTTGAATATCTGTTGCGTCGTGCGAACGCCTATCAGGTTTATTACGAAATGATGCCGCTCCGGCCACGTTCGTTGCCACAGGGGCCGCATATGCAGATCTATCGACAGGCGTCTTTCGGTCGATTAGCTGATTTCTTCGTGTTGGATACCCGGCAGTATCGTACGGATCAGCCGAACGGGGATAAGAAGTCACCCCTGAATGATGCCGCGCTGGCCAGAAAGAATTCCTTATTAGGGAGTCGCCAGCGTAACTGGCTGCAGTCTGGTCTGATTTCATCTGACAGCACCTGGAATATTCTGGCGCAACAGGTGATGATGGGCATGGTCGGCTTCACTCAGAAAGAGGGGCCACTCGCCTATTCGATGGACCAGTGGCCTGGATGTGCGTATGAACGGATGGGGCTGATGAAGTTTCTCGAGGAGCGGCGGGTTCCGAATCCTGTCGTGCTGACGGGTGACATTCATTCGAACTGGGTGAATAATTTGCGTGTGGATGATCGGAATACGGAGACACCCGTGATCGCGACGGAATTTGTGGGAACATCCATTTCCAGTGGCGGTAATGGCGTGCAGAAGCGAAAAGGCCATGCTGAGTTACTGTCGAATAACCCGTGTGTGCAGTTCCAGAATTCCGAGCGTGGTTATGTCCGCTGTACTGTGAGTCCTCAGAAATGGAGCAGCGAGTATATGGTGGTTGACGATGTGACGAAGCCGGGTGGTCATGTTTCACCGCGGGCGGCGTTTGTTGTGGAAGCGGGGACCCCCGGTGCCCATCCAGCGTAATTGTCTCGAGCCTATGAGTCGGCAGGTTGTTCTGTTGTCTGTTGGATGTGGATCATCCATTTCTCAATGGTTTGTGCAAGGAGTCTGCGGTCAACGGGTTTACTGAGGTAGTCATCACAGCCCGCATCCAGACACTTCTGGCGATCTTCTGCCATCGCATGCGCGGTTAAGGCGATGATGGGCAAGGTGGCACCTTCGGCCCGCAGAACTTTTGTCAGCGAGTAGCCATCCATTTCCGGCATTTGCATATCGGTAATCAACAGGTGATAAGGCTGGTCTACCATTTCTGCTTCGAGGTAGTTCCGATAGGCTTCAGAGCCGTTGTCGGCGACATCAACTAATGCGCCCAGTTTTTTCAACAGGAAGGAAATGAGTCGCTGGTTGTCGGGCCCATCTTCGGCAAGCAGGATGCGTGTATTTTCAGGAACCTGATACCCTACTGCGGTTGTTACTTTCTTGACCGCTTCTGAATCAGCAAGCGAGGGGCTGATCAGATAACGCGTTTGAGGCAGAGCGTGTTCCGGCATTTCGAATCGGAAACAGGTTCCTTTTCCTCTCTCCGTCCAGGCCAGTGAGACTTCACCACCCATTAAACGCGCCAGTTTTCGGGAGATGACCAGTCCCAGACCGGTGCCTCCATGTTGGCGCGTGACTGAGGCGTCTGCCTGTGAAAATGCTTTAAACATTTTCTCGACCTGTTTTGGTGACATTCCCGGTCCCGTGTCTTCGATGTCAAATTGAATGAGCTTCTGATCTCCCTCTTCGATCTGCCTGACAACGATGTTGATGCTTCCCTGCTCCGTAAATTTTACTGCATTCCCAACAAGATTCATCAAGATCTGTCGGAGTCGAGTCGGATCACTTTCAATCAGATCCGGAATGGGAGTTGTAATTTGAGAACCCAGTAGAATGCCTTTTTCAATGGCGCGAGGTCGTAACAGACTTTCAATATGTTCCAGGGTGTTGAAAACTTGAGTCGGAGCCTTTTCAAGACTCATTTTTCCGGCTTCAATTTTGGACAGGTCAAGAATATCGTTGATGACGGTTAATAAATGCGTTCCAGCATCACGAATTGTATTGACAGCCTGGTCTCTTTTTTCGGGGGATGATGTAAAATCGGGATCATTTTTGAGCAGATCGGCATAGCCTAGAATGGCGGTCAGCGGGGTGCGAATCTCATGGCTCATATTCGCCAGGAACTGGCTTTTGCTCTGTGAAGCGGCGAGCGCTGCTTCCTGGGCCTGCTTGAGTTCGGTGATGTCGTTGCGAATAGCCAGGTAGCCGGTAGCGATTCCTTCACCATCTTTCATCGCGGCAATGGTGGTGTCGACCCAGTACAGGTCTCCATTCTTTTTACGGTTGCAGATTTCTCCCTGCCACATTCCAGTATCCGCGATCGTCTTGAACACATCTTTCCAGAACTCTTTGGACTGCACGCCGGAATTGACAATTCGATGCGTTTTACCGATTGCTTCATGCCGTTCAAAACCGGTGAGCTGACAGAACATGTCATTAACATGTCTGATACACCCGTTAAGTTCTGTTTCTGCTACGATGGCATGTTGATCGAGAACTTTCAGGCATAATTCTAAGCGTGTCGTCGTCTCATTCAGCGATTTTTCCAACTTTTTTCGCTCGGAAATATCGACGAGAACATTCACGACCCCTGTCATCTTGCCATCATGGTCATGCATGGGGCAAATATGTGCTAACGCTGTTTTGGTGGTGCCGTCTTCACACTCTATGATGAGTTCTTTTCCATGCAGCACTTCCTGCTTCTTGAGTGCAATTGCAGTCCAACTCTCAGCGTACGGTATTAAATTTCCCTCGGCATCCAGGAGTTTAAAGGAGCCGCAGTGGCGGTCAATAGGATCATTCAGATAAGGCGTTCGTCCCCAAAATTCAATAGCCGCCTGATTGTAATAGGTGATGAGCCCGTCATTATCACAGGTGTATGTTGCGACGGGTAACGCGTCCATCAAATGGCGAATTTTTTCGCGACTCTCCAGAAGCTGTTTCTCATTCTGTTTTTTCTGGGTGATATCGAGGGCAACGCACAGAAATCCCTTGATATCGTCTTGCTGGTTTCTGATCGCGGTGACTGTCAATTCTACCGTTCGATGAATACCGTCTTTGCAGACATAAGTCCATTCACGTCGATCGTAACTACCCAGCATGGCGGGAGTGACAAACACTGCAAAGTTCTTGACCGTTCTACCCAGACTTTCTGTCAGTTCGCGCCCTCGTTGTTCAACTTCCTCAGCCAGGTGGAAACATTCGGGTGTCTGAATACCAATCATTTCTTCCGCGGAATAGCCCAGCAGGCGTTCTGCACCAGGACTAAACAAGGTGATGGTCCCTTGCGGGTCGGTGGCGATGATCGAAACTTCAGTGGCAGCAGAAATGACGCCTTGCAGTTGTGCACGCGAACTGAATTTGTCATCCTGCATCATCAGGAATTCGCTCTCGCGTTGTTTCTCTGTCGAAATATCCTGAAATGCGCCGACCAGTCGGACCGGGATGTTGTTTTCGTATTCAAGTTCTCCCTGAGCCCGCACCCAGATATGACGCCCTTTAGCCGTAATAAACGGAAGTTCGAGGTCCCAGGGTTCTCCCGTTTCAATGGCGTGTTCCACTGCCTTTTGAATGACGGGGCGCACTTCAGGAGCATAAAAGGCGATGCCGGTTTCCACCGTAGGCCGGTAGTCAGTATCAACTTCATGAATCTTGTATGTTTCGGACGTCCAGAACAGTTCATTTGTTTTCAGATCCAGGTGCCAGCCACCAATTTTGGCGACTTTCCCTACTTTCGTCAAAAGTGTTTCCTTATGGTCCAGTTGAAGTTTCGCCAGTTTGTGTTCATGAATATCTTCGACTGTACCGGCGAGATATTCCGCTCCATCGGCTTGATCTGAAATCATTTTTGCCTGGACTCGAATCCAGCGATAAACTCCACCGTGAATCCTGGCTGATAGCTCCAGGTGAATCGGAGCCCCATCCTCAACTTGTTGCTGGACAGCTGTTTCGAGCAGACCGCGATGATCGGGGTCGATGTGTTCGAGAAAAGTTTGATATGTCGCGTCGGGAAACTCTGAGATTTCCTGATAGCCAAACACCCGCCAGAAGGATTCGGAACACCAGAATTCCCCGGTACCTGGTGTCCAGGACCAGGTTTCGTGAAATGATGCAGAAATCGCCGCTGAAAGTTTCTGCTGCCTGTCTTTCATTACACGCGTCAATTTGAGCAGTCTTTGTTTTTCCCGCCTTAGTTTGGATTGGTACTTATGAACTTGTGACAGCATGAACCAGATCGCACAAAACAAAACTGAAATGAGCGCAAACAGAAAGAGGGACTCCCTGGTCAGTTGAATTCTGTGTTGACTGCTTTCCAGCAGGTTTTTTTCCGTGGTCAAAGATGCGTTAAATTGATCGAGGAGCGGTACCAGCCGTTGTTCGCTGGTTAAGACGGTGGGGAGTGATGAGGACGCAGTCTGTTGGCCTGTTAAAACTTCGGTAACGATCTGTGTGATTGTGGAGATCAGAGGCGAAATCTGGTTAAGCAACTTGCGTGGCGACGTTTCGTTCTGCTCCTGTGAGTTTTCATAGAGTGAGACTGTTTCTGTTAATAGCTTGTGTTGCCGATTTAAGGTTGCGAGATCTGTTTCAAGTGTCGCGTGGGCGTCGTTTTGATTCGATCCATTTTCGATGAGTAGCAGATTCTTCGCAATTCGCTGACTTAACATTCGCTGGCGTCCAACGATATCCACGATTTCTCCCAGGGAGGCCGCTTCCCGAACTTTTCGATTGTGGGCCTGCTCATTCAGCAGAAAGACCACAAGAAAAATTGCCAGGCTGATCATTCCCGCCTGCACCAACGGGATTCGCAGCAACAACTTGAACCTGGAATAAATGTGTGAGGAGCGGGAACGATGATCCTCGTCATGTTCCAAGGAGGGGGATTTCATAACGCCTGCCAAATTCTATGATAACACAACATTGCCTGATCGGATCTGATGGAGACACAGAACCGAATTGATCTAAAAAAAGTGTACTCCTTAAAGTTCGGTTGTCGGCGAGAGAGAAAATGAGCAATTCAAAAAACAGGAAATCATTGTGAATTATCCACAATGATTCAATTGTGGGGAAACTTCCTTAAATGATCGTTTACACACGTGAATGTGCAGGGATTTCACTGCAATTTTGCAGAATTGGCAAAATGATTCTCAGGGAATTCCCTCCCTGTTGCTCTCAAAGAAATAAAGTGATGCTCGAATGCACTAACTGCATTTTTGTTGAATGTGATCGTTAGACTGTGTCTCGTTTTACTGTATCGTCTCCAAGGGCATTTGGACCGAGTATCTTAGATCGAGACACGCTATAGGAAAATGTGATGCGCTCGAGAAGAGTGAGAGGCAGGGTTTCATTATTCGTTTCTTCAGAGTCGCATACCCGCACTGCTCTATCAGAACATCATCACGAACGTGGAGTTCAGCTTTAAGGGGCGCGTGGTTCAACAATCAGGTTCGTTGATTCTGCATCATCGAGTGCAGTGTCTTCAGAACGGCTGTTCTCTAGCAATTCCTGCAACCGGAGATCGATGGTATCGAGCGCTCCTTGTGAATCGTACCACCAGTCGGGAGACCAGACCCTGAGGATTTCCCAGCCTAGATTGCGGAGAACCTGCTCTCGGATTTTATCGCGATCGCGGGCGGTGGCTGCGCGGTGATAGGCGGCCCCGTCACATTCGATTCCCGCCAGAAATGATCCTGGTTTATCCGGATGCACGATACCCAGATCAACCCGAAACGCCGAGACGCCTACTTGAGGCACAATTTGCCAGCCTTTTGTCGTCAAAGCGGATGCGACTGCCTCTTCAAAGAGAGATTCAAATTCGTGCCCTGCGTCACCCGTGTTTGCGCCGAGAATTGATTTCCCTTTCTGTGCATACTCCAAAAATGCTTTCAGGTCGCGCACGCCCTGATACGTTGTGCGTTCTGCTTTGAGTTGATCAGGCAGGAAGGAGACATACACGATCAGTTCCTGTCGGGCTCGGGTTACGGCGACATTCAGACGCCGCTCCCCGCCCTGGCGATTGAGGGCACCAAAATTGAGAGACACATGACCGGCTTCTCGGTGGGCTTCATCAGGACCATTTGTGATTGAGAACAGCATTACGTCACGTTCATCCCCTTGAACGTTCTCCAGATTTTTCACAATCGTCGGTTCAATTCGTGCATCATCAAAATACCATTCCAGTTCGGGCGCTTCCCGCAGAGACTGGTCGAATAAATCCTGGATCAGCGTTTGTTGTTGGCTGTTGAACGTAATCACCCCCAGCGTAGGGCGCTCGTCTTCAGCAAGTGAGAGCCAGGACTTCATTCTTTCAACTGCATCGGCGACCAGTGTTTCTGCTTCGATGCGATTGGTGCGGCTCTTGCCCCGGTCATAAATCGCTTCCGGCAAGTGTTTGAGCGAAACAGCACGATCATCGGTGACGGCGGAAGGAAAGGTGATCAGGTTGTTTTCGTAGTAATTCCAGTTTGAGAATGCGATCAGCGATTCATGCTGGCTGCGATAATGCCAGTTTAACTGCAGGAGCGGTAGCCCCGAGGCGGTCGCTTCGTCGAGAATACTTTCCAGGTCGCGGTCATAGTCTTCCAGTTCCTCATTCTCTTCGTCATCGTCGGCGCGGCCAAAGAAATTGGTTGGCGGCAACTGTTTGGGATCACCCACGATAATGGTCTGCCGCCCGCGTGCGATTGCGCCGATGGCGTCCCAGGTTGTGATCTGGGACGCTTCATCAAAGATAATGACATCGAACAAAGCCTGTTCGGGAGGGAGATATTGCGCGATCGATAAAGGGGACATCAATAAACAGGGCGCCAGCCTGGCGAAGGTCTCAGGCATGCCCGAGATGACTTCACGAATGGCTTTGCTGGGCCGTTTCAGATTCATTTGATGCCGCAATAGACCCAATTCCGATTTGCGTGGCACCTGATCCGGTTTCGGTAAATCATGGGTGACCTGATTACGAACCTGAGTTGCTGATTCGGTGCGCGCCAGCTGATCCAGTCGGCGGAAATCTTCGATGGTGTCTTCATGTTTGAAGCGTTGGAACTGCCGCAGTGTGTCGCTTCGATCAATGGCTTGGGGTAGCCACCAGCGGACAAAGGAGACTTCAAAAGTCTGACGCAGCCCTTCGGGCGTAATTTGCTGTGTCTCCAGTGCTTCTACAAACTGATCCAGGTCGTTGTTCTGAGCCTGTTGCTTCATCGCCGACCAGGCAACCCAGCGTTTCAGTTCAGTTCGATTTGCCTTGATCGATTCCAGAGTCGCCAGCGTGGAATTGATGAGACGGGGTTCCTCTTTATGGAACAGGTTGCCCCCGGCAATTTCACGGAACGCGGTACATGACTGGATGAATGCCTGATTGGCATCTAACAGTGCCTGGGCAGCCTCCAGTAGCGGGTGGTCTGTCGAATCGTCGATGATCACCGGCGCGAGCCTGGAGGAGATCAGCTTCAGTGAGTCCGTTGCTTGACCAAAGTCTACGATTGTTTGCCGGATTTCTTGTGCCCGCTGCAGAAACGACGTCAGTTCGCCCACCTCGGTCTGCAAGCCGTTCCAGTGCGGAGTTCGATTGGCCAGCGCGTTGTTTGTGATATTGGTGAGATATTTTTGCATCAACCGAATCTGGGAGAGATCCTTTTCCGGATCTGAGACACCGGACGCCGCATAAGTTTGTAATAACTTCTGTACTTTGCGTTTTGCAAAAAAGGAAATGGGCCAGAACGAGGATTTTGCCTGCCGCCATTGAAAATCGAGATCGTCGACCGGGATTGAGATCAGCGATTCCGGTTCATAGGTCGCACTGATTGCTGATTGCGCAATTTGATACGCGGTGATGTCTTTCTTCAGTTTTCTCGCCTGATCGGCCAGGCTGGAAAAGTCTTTGTCAAATATGATCCGCAGCTTTTCCCTGGCCGCTTCCTGTAGAGTGCCAGCGAGCATGCGCAGCCGCTGATACAGTTCCAGCGAATAGTCGTCGGATTCTTCCAGCCCGATAGCGCTGACAAAATTCCGGAGCGGTGATTCCAGGGCTGCTACGGCGGGGATCACAGTATCGATGGTGCGTAACAGATTTGCTTCCCATGAGGCAGACCAGTTGGTGGTTCGAATGGAATTGAGTGCCGGGTTGGGTGTGATTGTACGAAACGTCAGTGCAATTTCATCGATGATGTTTTCAAGGGCTTCCCATTTTTGTTCGTCAATCTGGACCGAATCATCCCAGTCCAGCAGTGGGGCTTCCAGACTGCGATACTTGACGGAAACGCCCATCCCGCGATAGACCGTCCAGCCGCTGGCATCGAGCTCATGCAGCGCAGCCACGTAGTGATTCAGTTCATCGCGCTTAATTTTCAAGCGATCATTGACCTTGATCCATTCGCTCGGGTCGGTTTTTCCAGACGCCTTCCAGGCTTTCTGCAGTTGCGAATAAAACTGCTTCCGCTCTGCACTATGCGAGTGCAGTTCAAGGCAGACATCGCCGAGCCCGTTCTGGCAGAGACGCCGATAGACCACATCGAGGGCCGCTGTTTTCTCGGCAACAAATAAAACCGTTTTTCCATTCGCCAGACATTGCGCGATCATGTTGGAGATGGTCTGGCTTTTGCCTGTGCCGGGCGGGCCGATCAGGACAAAATCGTGTCCTTCCGCAGCCGCCATGATGGCTGCCAACTGGGATGAATCGGCTGCGAGGGGATGAATCAGTTGTGTGGGAATATACTTCCGGTCGATATCTTGCGGAGCAGGAATCGCCGTGGTGGTATCGGATTCGAACGGTTTGTCGGGATCCCGGATTAAATGTCGGACGACTCGATTTTCTTCCAGATGCGCCGTACGATCGACCAGGTCTTTCCACATCAGGTATTTTGAGAACGAGAATGTGGACAACGCGATTTCATCGATCACTTCAAAGCCGGGAATGTCGCGGACCGCTCTGCGCATCTGATCCAGTACCAGGGGAACGTCGATGCCGCTCTCATCTTGGGGAAGATCTGCTTCGAAATGCGAGATATCGCGGTCAAAATCTTTCTTCAGAAGTTGAATCAGCGTGGCGTTAAATCGCACATCATCTTCGTGATGACGCAGATGAAACTGTGACAATACACTCTTGCGGGTGAGCTTGACAGGGATCAGCAACAGCGGCGCGCGATACGAGCGCGCGTCTTCCGGCGTACGTTTCCATTTGAGAAATCCCACAGCCAGAAACAGCGTATTAGTTCCCCCTTCCGCGAGGTCGTTTCTGGCAATGCGATACAGGTTGGTCAAGCGGGCATCGAGTTCCATTCGTGGCAGCGGTGAGGAAATTTCGTTTCGTTCTAAAGCCGAGACGGCAAATTCGGTATGGATGTCCTGACCGGTTTTCTGAAAATGTAGCTTGGCATCGCGCTCGCCCAACGGATTCTGCTCGGGGAGCGAAATCACGCGAATCGAAGACTGATTGGCTAATCGGTCTTCCAATAAAGGAACATCCGGACAAAAGAAAGGCACGGTCTGTTTGGTCGAACGAAAGTTCAACAGTCGATTTCTTAGTGAGAGGTCGAGTAATTTACGTTGCCAGCGTTCGATTCGTCCTTCAGGTGTTTTCGGTGTTTCTTCGGAGAAATCGAGGGCCAGTTCCCCCGGTGCAGGCATAGCCGGCAGCGGAATCGCAACGTTTCCCGTATGCGGAGGAACCTCTTTTATCTGAGAATCTTCATGCGAAGCAAGCGGCCTGATCTGCCCCATGCGGGCACGATTGACGTCAATCGCGGCGACAAACTCATCAGAAACCGATTCCAGCGTTCTCAGTTTTGCCGCGGCGATGGCCGCTTCAAAGGGGGAGGGCGGACGATGGGTCACCAGTGTTGTTTCAAATGTAATCAGCTCTCTGGCCGCGAGGCCTTTGCGGATTTCTGCAGAATCGGTCTCAATCAGATGATGAAAGGTGCGTTCGATAACCCAGAAGCCGACAAAACTGTGTCCTTCTACCAGGATCAGCACCGGGTTCAAACCGATTGCTTCCAGGGCCGCGGCAAACAGCAGACTGGAATCGAGGCAGGTCGCCAGTCCGTCATTTAAAATCTGGGCAGGCCTGCGCGTTTTTTGCCCGACCGTTTCAAAACTTTTCGGTGGATTCGTATAGGTCAAACCTTCTGCAGCAATCGCCGACCAGATGGCGGCTCCCTGCATGAAAGCCCGGGCGGGATCTTGTTGTTGGTATCCATCGAGTGCAGCAGAGTGTCCGTGTTGCGCGAGGATTTCGCCAGCCGCTTTGAGAATTCGGGCAATGGCGGGATCATTCGGCATGACGAACGCTGCCAGTAAATCTGCCATCGCATAGAATCCGCCCCATTCATCACGGGCTAAGACACGTACATCATCAAGTCGTTCTTCAAGAACGCGCTCCCCTTGCTGCAGGGAAAAGCGAACCTGCCCGCGTTCCGCTTCGTTCAGGCCGTTGAGGTATGCGGGGTCGAGATCGATCAGGGTGTCGTTGACCTTGATGCTGGTGCCTGGTGCGATTCGTTCAAAGTGCCATTGTTTCGGGCGGGCGAAGGGGGGCTCGGTCTGCATTTCGAGCACAAGGTCGCTCATCATTTCTGACGAATGATTGTGAATTTCCAGTGCTTTGAGAAACGGGACCGAGTTCTGCCAGGAGGCATAGTTCAGGCAGAGATCGAGGTCCGCGCGGATTCCGATCTGCTGTGGGGGATTCACAGAGGGGGAGTCATCATCCTGATTTTGTGCCGAAATTTCCATCTTGGTTATGGGCTTCATAGACTGTGAGAGAGGAGTGGGTTGTTGATTAGTATATCAATTCGCGAAAATGACCGCACCTGGAAGCCGGTGAAAAATCAGGTTTCCCGCTTTTACATTGTTCCGCGGCCTCTGGTCTTGCCAGAAGTGGAAAAAACTGAAATCATAGCCGTGAATTTCGATACTGAGTTGGAAACCATCGATCAGGAAACGGCGAGAGTCGATCGGTTGTGCTGCTGATCGCCAGGATGTTCGAACCGTTTCAAGACGACGAACCACGTCAAATGCATGGAAGTAGGAAACAATGTTGAAATCGCCCCGCCACATTCATTCGCCGCGTCTCCGTTTTCTGTATCGGATTGCCCTCTTTCTGGGTGGGGCCGTGCTGGTTGACGGCATCGCTCTGGTCGCGGGAGCCGTCGGCTTTCATTATCTGGAAGGGCTTGGCTGGATGGATGCCTGCCTGAACGCCTCACTGGTCGTCACAGGAAACGGCCCCGTCGATCGCCCCGTCACATTCGGCGGCAAACTGTTTGTGACGCTCTACGCGATCTTAGGAGTGATCCTGTTCGCCGCCGTCATTGGCGCGTTTTTAACGCCTGTGTTCCAACGAGCCCTCTATGGTTTGCATCGACCCCGCACAAACAGTCAAAAGAGAGATTCGGATCAGGCGGCGAGTAGCGAATAATCAGCCGCTGGGCGTTCGCACCGGTTAATCGTGCGACGGTGCGAATTGAATTATAGGTTCCTGACACCTTTAAAATTCTCCGTAATTAGTTAATGTAAATATTCACTATGGATAAAATTACATATTGTAACGCCCATTTGAGGGGGTATTATGTACATTTCTCTTATATGATGATCAGGTTCCATATGTGATTTGTAGCCATTGGGACATCACACTTAGAGGAAATCTGGTAAATATGCGGTTATTTGTTCTTTTTCAGAACAGATCTGTGCAGGTCAATAAAGGGTTAGAGGCAAGAGAGGAAGTACATTTATGACAGAACAATCCTTCGTTCAGACTGCTGAGCTGTTTTTTAGCTATTCACATCAAGACGAGTCCCTACGCGATGAATTGGAGAAGCATCTCAGCCTTTTGAAACGAAGCGGTACGATTAGCTCATGGCATGATCGTCGAATTTCCGCAGGTTCCGAATGGGCCGGTCAAATCGACGAATCACTTGAGTCAGCTGATGTAATTCTGCTACTCGTGAGTGCTGATTTTGTTGCATCGGACTACTGCTACGACATCGAGATGAATCGAGCACTAGAGCGTCATAGCGAAGGGACGGCACGTGTGATTCCAGTCGTGCTTCGGCCCGTCGACTGGCATTCCGCACCATTTGCGAAGCTTCAAGCACTACCCCGTGACGCGAAACCAATTACTGAATGGCCGAATCGAGATTCCGCATTTCAGGATGTTGCTCGCGGAATACGTGAAATTTTTGAATCTCAAAAGCGAGTAAGCCGTATCGACGAAAAAGTCCCGACTATCGGTCCTTGGCATATGCGGATTGAGGGAACTGTAGAGGAGTTCGATAAGAATCGACTTGATGAAATTGTTGCGAAACTTCGCCAAATCTCTGGAGACGTGAACTTGACGATCTCAAACATACAAGATGGAAGCGTGATTATTGTATTTGAAGGTCGTGAGGATGCCTTTGGCAAACTGGTTAAGTCCTACGATACGAAATCACTATCTAAGCTCCTTAACTGCAAAGTCCAGTCTGTCGAATTGGGCGAGCCACTAACGTCGCCGCCACACTATGTACGAGACAATTCACAACGTATCCAAGGCATAGTATACGAAATTGGCGACGGAATTGCGCACATTGATTGCAAAATCGGATCCGTGCACTTCTATCCAGAAGATCTAGATGGTATAGACTTCAAAGACTTGGTTGTTGGCCAACGAGTTGAATTCAATGTAATCGATGACCCCGGAGACCCTGCGCCAGACTATCCTTCGTCTCATCCGCGTGCACGGCGCGCTAGCCACCTAACAAAACGGTGAACCGGAGCCACGAATCCGGGCGTTGACAGAATAAAGGGTCAGGGCTCTTAGATTATAAAGTCCTGCCCCCTTTTTACTGTCCTTTTTACTGTCGGTCGGGGGTTTGGTTCTTTGATCTGGTTTCTACCGGCGGTTAGTGCCGATCCGCTCACTTTTCTTGTGGACCGGTCTGGATCCTGTGATGTGGTGATTTGGGCTTGGGCGTTGCGAGGCGGGCGAGCACGTCGACTCGCCCCTGTATCTGGAGAGAGTATCATGGTTCGGGATAAAAGGGGTCAGGACTCTATGAAAAAGAGTCCTGACCCGAATGGCACTGCCTGTTGTAGCGTAACAGTTTGCGTTCATACGATTGCCTTCCGTTGTTGATGGTAATGGCATCTGGGTTGCTTCAGTAGAGCCAGCACTTTGGTGCGGCGTTTATTGGCTCTGGGTTCTGTTCGGCCGGTGCGATGGCCTACCTGTTCGCTGCTGGGGACCTGTTGTCCGAGTGCAACCAACTCATCCGTGAGCTTCGTGACGGCTCCCAACAACCAACTGGCAGCCAGCATCTGTTGCGTGGTGGCAAACGAGAGGGAACGCGGATCACGGTCTGTTGAGAGACTGCTTTGCAGCATTTTTAACCGAATCAGATTATACGCCAGCAGGCACGACCAGAGTTCGGTGAGCACCATGTCCGGAGACTTCGCACGCAGAATATCCATCCCCAGCGAACACTTGATGCTGCGAATATCCAGTTCGATCAGCCAGCGGCTCTGATACACGGCGGCGATCCAGCGCGCCGGGTATGCTTTCCGATCTGTGATGCTGGTGGCAATCGTAAACGTTTTGGCGCGATACCCCGGCTGACTGATCTGCACATCGACCAGACGCAGAGTGAGCGTCAGCGGTTGTTGCCAGAATTCCTGACGGGTCATCCAGGCAGGACGTTGCAATGGTCGTGACCAGGTCACCAGTCGCTCCCGTTTGCTCAGCCGCCGCGCGTTCTGGGGATGATCGTCACGCAGGTGATGATTCTTCATCAGAATCTGCACGCCCCGCGCACGGCACGCACTCACCAGCCAGTACGTGCAGTAATACGAGTCTGCCACCAGGGTATCTCCCGGTCGGAGTGCATCGCGCATTTGCCAGAACAGGGCCGTTTCGCCACTGCCTTTTCCGCTGTAAGGCCCGCTCACTAGATCCACCAGCAGTCCGGTTGTCATCGAGATCAGAGAAACGCAGCGTAGAACGGGGAACCCGAGCCCCGGTTTCTGAGTCGGGTTCTGTGGATAGGCACGCTGATTCTCAGGAGTATCGGCGGCCGTGATGGTGAAGCCGTCAACCAGCAGAATGCGACCGCCGGTGCTCCGTGATTTCACATCAGCGATGCTGGAAGGACTGAGGCGTGCCGCCGACTGCTCTCTGGTCTGGACACGATTCTGATCACAGGCCGCTTCCGCATCAGCGGCAATTTGTTGGACAATGTCTCGAATGACGATAAACGGGATTTTGAGTCGCGCCCGACAATAAGCACTGGTATTCGTACTGCAAACCCGTCGGCCCAGCGCGGCACACAGGCTGGCAACACGGATCACGGCCGCTTTACAGCTGCGTTGCTCGCCGGAAAAGAAGACCTGAGAAATTAAGGCCCAGAGCGTGATTGCGGGTGTGTAAACGTCATCCTCGCCGGAACCAAAATTGATTTCGTGTTCATCAAAGGTTTGTTGCCAGCGCTGGTCATCAATCACATCAGATAGCGGAAGCGAAGCATTTTGCATCATCGAACGTTTGAAAAGAGAAAATGATGCTGCATTCGAATGGGAAGCTGATATAAATGGCATAGAACCTTCCTTGGTCAAATGTTTTACCCACACCAACCCAAGGAAGGTCTTGCCAGAACGCAGCATAATGCCAGGAAAGGTTTTGCCAAACACAATTTCCAGCGAACTGGCAAAAAATCAGAAAATTAAAACCGTGACTGCGTCACCCGGGAGTCGTTGCGCAAACACAAACTCAAAAAACAGCGGCAGTGCCATTCGAGTCCTGACCCCTTTTAATGTCCATTATAAAGAGAGATTTATTATGACTATGTTTTTTAAGAAAAAATTCATAAAAATGCTGGCAATTCTTCTTGCTCCATTTTCCTGTCTGACTCTCGTGATTGTTTTAAATATGCTCAATCCGATGGCTTTGGCTTTTCTAATTGATTTCGATGTAGAGAATAAGACGGATGAATTAATATTTGTGACTCCAATCGGTTCAAAAGCACCAAATGGTGCGCGGCATCAACTGCCTTACTCAATTTCATCTTCATTTTATTTCCAAATACCTTCTGAAATTGATTATCCGATTGAAGCAGGAGTCTTAAAACGATTTATATACGATTATGATGATATTCAATTCTCAGAAATACTTGTCCGAAGAGCAGAGGAACGCTACCGAGTTCTCTCAATACCACCAAAGCTTCAGTCTGATGGATTTTATCCGCCCAAGAATAATCAAATCGAAATTAAAAAAATCGACGCACTCCCTTTTGCAAAAAAGCAACATTTACTTGCTTTAAAAGAAAATCGAATGACTACATGGACAATCGAAATCCTGGCCGCGATTGGTCTTTTATCACCCATCTTTTTTGTTATAGCCTCACAGATGAAGTCCTGATATTTTAAGTGACGGATGAATAAAGGGGGCCCCCCTTTTACTGTCCCACAGGGCGTTCGCCTGGTTGTTCGTGAGGTAAAAAGAACCGCGGCGAACGCCATGCGGCTGATTCAAAATGTAAGTATCTGACCTTAAATCTTACTCACTGAAACAAATTCAAATTCACCTAACTTTCTAAACACTTCCAAATTATCTAGTTTGTTGAACAAAGAAGTTTCGATGGTAGTCCCATCACTTATAGGTGACACAAGAATATAGTCATTGCGAAAACAAATTTTAATGGCAAATGGATTAAACTCTGACTTCTGAGTAATACATTCAATATCCAAAATATCCTCGGATACAATGTTGCCAAAAATGCTTTCATGAGTCGCATTAAAAACTTCGTTTTGCAGTGGGCTATCAATCTGATCTTTCATCCAACCTTCAATGCGTTGCAGAAATTTGCACCATTCGAAGATTTTGTCAAAACATGTTTCGGAAACGATCGGTGTCCAACAGTCATCTTTGTCGATTTGAATGTGAAATACACTTTTATGCTCATCAACGATCAAGCCAATTGAGATGTCAACATCTGACATTTTGGCCTCCCCAATTGGTGGCCAAACAACGATGAAAAGATGACTGACCTTCTTGCCAATCAATTTTTTGAAATTGTGGATCGCTATCATGGTTTTACTGCCTTTTGATACCAGGCATTTGACGTTTTCTCGATTACTGTATTGCAAAAAAACGGGCAATGCCGTTCACTCCTGCCCCCTTCAGAAGGATAAAGAGGGGCTGGACTCTATAATCAGAGAGGGTAAGTGCTCAGGCTCCGATAAATGAGATTTCATTCTATCATGAAATATCAGTGAAGTTATAGGACGGTTTCGGAAGCAGGGCTTTTACAGGTGAGATTGATTCACGCGTGGTGCAGTGTGTTCATCTGGGGTGGTGCCGGTGATGTCTGGTAGGATTCGATTGCCGGGGATTCATTCTGGTACACAGTTTTTGAAACGGCGGTTCGGGCCGTGCCGCTCACCTTTGGTAGTGAGAGCTGGTGCCATGGGAACTTTTCTTTGGTTCGAATTTCGCGAGGCGGGCGGCCACATAGGGCCGCACCCTACTTTGGGAGGACTTCATGTTTGTCAAAACGATCATTGCGAACGGCGTGGGTGGGTCAAGTCGGGCTTGCTTGTTTTCTCTGGGAACGTCATTTGATCCCCTGGGGTGGCTTTGTGAACTCTTGGGATTGCGGAATGAAGTTCTGCGATGGCGTTTGATAAATGAGGTGCATGGAAGCAGTGTTTGGGAAAATGTGGCTGAGGCAAGCGGATTTTATGGTGCTGGTTTTCGCAGTGGAGGAGGAATCTCAACTGAACCTGTGGTGCTCACTCGCGCGCGCGACGTTATATCCGCATGATCATGTTCGGGTTCCCCTGGGAGTCAAGTTAAATGTGATCAGCCTGGGGGGCAGATGTGTGGTGTGGTGCCGCCAGTGGTAGAGTTGCCGGCGCATAAAAAAGTCGTTGTAAACGCCCGAATGGGATGCGTTTACAACGACAATTCGTTTAAAAGCGGAGAGAACGGGATTCGAACCCGTGGAACCGTTTACACGGCTCACCGGTTTAGCAAACCGGCGCATTCGGCCTCTCTGCCATCTCTCCTGGCTTTATCGACCGTTGATGTAACGGGAGCGATAAGCACTCTTTATGCTATTTTTTTCACAGAATGTCAACGATTGAAGCCTTGAATCTAACAAGACTTCGGTAAATCGACACAACTGCAAAGGGGAGTGTATCAAACCAAAATCGGTGCTGCAATGGTTTGATCGGTCGGAAGTGGGAAAGCCAGCCAGTGAACGGGAAAAAACTGGCATCTCAGTGAAAATCGATAGATCCCGCAACGTGGGAGCGGTGTCGTCGCTAGATTCGTCTGTCGATATAAGTGATTGATTTCAGGATACTTATTGAGATTCGAATGTCACGATTCCAGATACGTTGCAAGAGCCTGCTTCCAGTGAGGGAGTGAGTAGCCGGTGACTTGTTCCAGTTTGGAACAGTCGAGCACACTATAACGCGGTCGCTCGGCGGCGGCGGGGTATTCTTCCGACGAAATGGGCTTTACCTGCACGTCGATCCCGGTCAAATCAAAGATCGTTTGTGCGAATTCGTACCAGGTGGTCTGTCCCCCATTGGTCGCATGATACAGGCCGAACTGGTTCGTGGTGATCAGCCGGGTGATTGCGGTCGAGAGGTCGCGTGTGGAAGTCGGCGTACAATGCTGATCATTGACAACAGAAAGTTCATCACGTTCTCTACCAAGCCGTAACATCGTTTCCACAAAATTTCCGTTTCCGGTTTTACCGGCCTTTCCATAGAGACCACACGTACGCACGATGAAATGTTGGGGGCAGATCGCCTGGACCAAACTCTCTCCTTCCAGTTTGCTGCGTCCATAGGCGTTAATCGGACCCGGTGCGTCGGTCTCCTTGTACGGGGAGCGTCGGTCGGCTTCCTGCCCAAACACGTAATCGGTACTGACATGCAGCAGCTTGATGTTCCGATGCCGGCAATAGTGCGCCAGGAACTCTGGTCCCGATGCATTGATGGCGAATGCGTTTTTCAGATCGGTTTCTGCGAGATCAACTTTGTTATAAGCGGCGGTGTTGATGATCAGTTCCGGAGCCCCTTCATCAAGGACGGAGAAGCTGTTGGGGTCTTCGATGGCGATCGACTGGTGAGTCAGGCCGGTGAGTCGATGGCTCGCTGCAGCGAGACTCGTCATCAGATCCTGTCCCAACTGCCCCTTTGATCCAATGATGGTGATTTGCATCGCGTTCTCTTCGTTGGTTCAAAAGATCTGGACTTACAGACTCTCTTCTGTATCAGAGGGGGACAGTGGTGCGACGAAGTGAACCTGTTTCACAATTTCTTTGAACCCCAATGAAGTATAAAGGTGGTTGCCAACTGCATTCTGTTCCAGAGTTTCGATTTTCGCAAGGGAAAGCTTGAGCTGACGAAAGTGGTCCAGTGCATATTCCAGCAGTTTGCGGCCCATGCCCTGCCCTCGGCATTCGGGAATAAATGCCATATTGGGGATATAGCCGATTCCCGCTTCCGGGTCGTGCCAGGTGGAGATATATCCCACAATTTTCTCTTCGACTTCCGCGATGAAAATTCCCTCTGGTTCACGTATGGCGTCGGCTTCCACATGCCGGGCTTTGCGCCATTTCCAGTCATGGTGATTGATGGTACCGAATTCACGTTCGATGCCTTCATCAATGGAGACGCCTTGAAAGGCTTCGACGGTGATTTCTTTCAGGGTATTCAAATCCTGTGGCTGATAGGGACGAATTTTCATGACAGTAAATCAAAGGAGATTGTTAAAGTGAAACTTCAGGTAAGACTGACGAGAGAGCGGCCTGTATGCTATGATGTTTGAAGGAAAATTGAAAGGTGATCAGGACTTGTCAGAAACCAGTCGCATTTTCTGAATAACATAAGCGTAATCTGATGGAAAAAGTGAATGCCCGAATCGCAAACCTATACTGCGGAACAATTTTTGGATGCCCGGATTGAGTTACCGGATGCAGGCCGCTGGACAGAACTGGAGCAGGGAAAAATTATTACTCTTGAGCCACCCGATGTTGAACATGGCACAATTGTATTGAATTTTTCGAAGGTACTGTCTGTCTATTTACACAAGGTCGATCAGGGATACGCCTGTTTCGATCTGGGATTGCTTGTGGAACGGAACCCGGATACGGTTCGTTTTCCTGCTGTCAGTCTCTTTAAAGGAGGGAAACGCTTTGAAGAGACCGATAAAGCGATTTCCGAACAAATACCGGCTGTGATCATCGAAGTGGCGTCGACGATTGACCGGCGACGATTGATGAAAACACATGTGACCGAGTATGTGAATTGGGGCGTCGAATTAATCTGGGTGATTGATCCTCAAGAGAAAGAAGTGCTCGAGTATCTGCCCGGTCAGGGGAGTCAGGTGATTGATATCAGCGGAAAAATCAATGGTGGTGAAGTACTACCTGACTTTTCGATGACAGTAGAAGACCTGTTTGCAGAACCGGTCTGGTGGTAAAGATCCTTGTCGGCTCTATTATTTTATTTCGTTTATTCAATTTAATTTAATCTATCGTTGTTGAAATCTGGCTGCTCGCCTCAGCGATATCTTAATACGAATTATCAAGGAAAGTTTCAGGATGTCAGAAGCACATTTTGATGTGGCTGTGATTGGGACCGGCCCCGGGGGTGAAGGGGCTGCGATGCAAGCCATCAAGCAGGGTAAATCGGTGATCTCCATCGAGAAATTCTATGAGATTGGCGGTAGCTGCACGCATAAAGGGACCATTCCCAGTAAGGCACTGCGGTATTCAATTCTGAGAATGTCCGAGATCAATAATTACATGCGCCAGATGGGACGCTCCGGAATGATTCTGGATCTGGAATTTCCGGAACTGCGAAAGACCGCCGCTTCGGTGATTCAAAAACAAGTCGGCATGCGGCGTACGTTTTATGAACGAAATGGTGTTGAGCTGGTTGAAGGAGAGGCGCGGTTTTTGGATCCGCATCGGATTCACATCGACACCCCCAATGGACTGACAGAAGAAGTGACATTCGATTATGCCGTGATTGCCACCGGGTCGCGTCCTTATCGACCCGATAACATTGATTTCAGCCATCCTCGGATTTTCTGTAGTGATACGATTCTGGATCTGAGTTTCACGCCGCGCTCGATCAGCGTTTATGGTGCCGGGGTGATTGGCTGTGAATATGCCTCCATGCTGCGGACGATGGGCATGAAAGTGAATCTGGTTAATACCCGCAGTTCCCTGCTCGATTTTCTGGATGATGAAATCAGTGATGCATTGAGTTATCATATGCGCGAGAGCGGTGTATTACTGCGGCACTGTGAGCATTATGAATCGATCGATGGCACCGACGACGGTGTGATCATCTCGCTTCAATCCGGGAAGAAACTGAAGACGGATATCCTGCTGTTTGCAGCGGGTCGCGCCGGGAACTCGGAAAATCTGGGTCTGGAGAACCTGGATATTCAACCCGATTCCCGTGGGCAGCTTGAGGTGAATGATGATTTCCAGACCTCGCAGCCGCATATTTATGCCGTGGGAGATATCATCGGTTATCCATCACTGGCGAGTGCCGCTTATGTGCAGGGACGCTACGCCGCCAGTCATCTGGATAACGGAGAATGCGAGCGGGCGTTGATTCGCGATATCCCGACGGGCATTTATACGAGTCCTGAAATCAGTTCTTTGGGTAAGACCGAACGGGAATTAACCGAAGCCAAAATTCCGTACGAAGTCGGGCATTCGATGTTCAAACATCTGGCCCGTGCGCAGATCATGAATCGTCCCGTCGGGATGCTGAAGCTGTTGTTTCATCGCGAGACGCTGGAAATTCTGGGGATTCATTGCTTTGGTCCGAATGCTTCGGAAATTATTCACATTGGTCAGGCAATTATGTCTCAGCCCGGCTCGGCGAATACGCTGCTGTATTTCATCAATACGACTTTCAATTATCCCACGATGGCAGAAGCCTATCGCGTGGCTGCGCTGAACGGGTATAATCGTCTGTTCTAGGGTTGTATTTCCAATCTATTTATCAGGGGAACAGGAAATGAGTCGCTCGCTCCTTTCGATCTTGTTGTTGGCGTTCATCGTATTTACTGGTGGAACGAGTTTATTCGCTGCGGAGACCAAGCAGCCGAATGTCCTGTTTATTGCCGTTGATGATTTAAACGACTGGATCAGTTGCCTGGGTGGGCATCCAGATTGTAAGACGCCCAACATCGATCGTCTGGCGTCGCGAGGCGTGTTGTTTTCGAACGCTCATTGTGCAGCACCGGCCTGTAATCCTTCGCGGGCTGCTTTGATGACGGGCATTCGCCCTTCGAATTCCGGCGTGTATTTGAATTCGCAACCCTGGCGACCCGTGATGCCCGATGTGGTGACGCTGCCTCAACATTTCAGCAAACACGGCTATCAGTCGGTGGGATCGGGAAAGATCTTTCACGGTCGTTATAACGATCCTGATTCGTGGGATGATTATCTGAAGCAGACCGGCGATCCGAAGCCGACGCCCGCAGTCTTGAACGATCCGCACAGTCGCGCCGGTACGATCATCTGGGGCGTGCTGGATGTGGAAGACCGGGAGATGAGTGATTATAAGATGGCCAACTACGCCATCAATTATCTGGGCCAGAAACATGAGAAACCCTTCTTCCTGGCGTGTGGCATTTATCGGCCGCACATGCCCTGGCAGGTGCCTCGTAAGTATTATGACATGTATCCGCTTGACAAAATTCAGTTACCCAAAGTGCTGGAAAATGATCTGGATGATATTCCCAAGGCGGGCGTGCGGATGGCAAGACCGCAAGGAGATCATGCGAAGATTCTGAAAACGGATAACTGGCGTTATTCGGTTCAAGCGTATCTGGCCAGTATCGCTTTTGCAGATGTGCAGGTGGGGCGCGTGCTGGATGCACTCGATGTCAGCCCGTATGCAGACAATACGATTGTGGTTTTGTGGGGCGATCATGGCTGGCACCTGGGTGAGAAACATCACTGGCGCAAGTTCTCGCTCTGGGAAGAAGCGACGCGGGCGCCGTTGATGATGGTTGTGCCTGGTATAACGAAAGCCGGTTCACGCTGTCAGCAGGCGGTCGATTTTATGAACATTTACCCGACGCTGTGTGAGCTGTGTACGCTGCCGATTGGAAAACATCTGGATGGCGTGAGTATGGTGCCTTTGATGAAAGACCCGGAGAAGACATGGGACCGCCCGGCGTTGACGACACACGGTCGATTGAATCATGCGGTTCGCAGTAACCAGTATCGCTTGATTCGCTATAAGGACGGCAGCGAGGAGTTGTATGACCATGCGAACGATCCGATGGAATGGAAGAATCTGGCGGACGATCCCAACTATAAGACGGTAAAGCGGCAACTCGCTCAGTGGTTCCCTGAAAAAAACGCCCCCGATGCACCGCACGATCAATCGCTTGGCAAGAAGAAAAAGAAGAATCAGCGCGGCGGTGGAAAACGGAACAAGAAAGCGAAAGCCGTGAAATAATCGGTTGATTTACGGTTCAATTTCCAGAACCACTCGAAACCCGACATTATGTGCGGACCTGGAGGGGGCAAGTTTCGAGCGGGAGGCGGCGCGGGCGTGCTGAGGAAAGAAAGACCAGCATCCCCCGCGCAGGACGCGGTCAGATCCGGTCTCTGGTCCCCGGGGGTCAGAGACGACTTTTCCCTTGAGGGTATTGTAGTACTCATCCCCCATCCAGTCACTGCACCATTCCATGACATTGCCGTGCATATCGTAAATCGACCAGAAATTGGGTTTGAAACTTCCTACCGGAGCAGTAAAGGCAAAGTTGTCCTCGGCTGAGATGCCTTTCAGATTTGCATAGTTGACTTGAAACTGCTGGTTGGCGGTTTTGTCCCAGATATTTCCAAACGGTGCCATCGCTTCCGGATCATTGCCGTAGTAAAACAGGCTGGTTGTTCCGGCCCGACATGTGTACTCCCATTCTGCTTCGGTCGGCAAGCGATATGTTGCTTTCTCTCGCTGGCTGAGCCATTTGCAAAAACTGACGGCATCGTTCCAGCTGACATTGACAACAGGGTGAAAATTACTTTTGGACCAGCCTGTTTTTGCCCAGTTAAAATCTGCGATCCCGGTTCTGAATTTTTGTGAATAATCGTCCCAGCCTGCACCTCCTCTGCCACTTCGTTCGAGATCTGTTTTATAACCGGTCATGTTGATAAATTGTTTAAAATCATCGATTGTGACCTCATGCATTCCCATGTAGAAAGGCTTTTCGATTTGAACTTCGTGCTGAGGACGCTCGTTTTCGAAATAGGATGGATTGGAGTCGAACTGTTGGGCGATTTCTGCTGCGGATTTGCCGCTGCCCATTATAAATTTTCCAGCAGGAATCAAGGCGAAGTGCATCTCCAGAGAATTAATGATTTTGACTTTTCTATCCAGCGTTTTTGCGATAGCGGTTTGCTGTATTTGTGCGGTCGAGTTTTGTGTCGATTGTTCTGCGAGTACCGGGGACGCCGGCTGAATGACTTCTCCCGGCATGACAATTCTGAACTTATGGACGCGTCCTGAACGGCAGCCGACAAGCAACGTTCTATTATCAGGACCAATGTCGATCTTATTCGCATAATCGTCGAAGTGATAAGTTGCAAGCAGCTTGCCTTTGAGCGGGTCCCACAGTCTGATTGTGTGATCCGGTGCATAAGAGGCTGCGAAAGTTCCATCGGGTGATATTGCCAGACATTGAATAATACTAGTATGCCCTTTAAGTGAGTGAACCCGCTTTCGATTAATGAGATCCCAAAACTGTATCGCACGTTGTTTGTCAACATAGGCGCTGGTCAAAGCGTATTTCCCGTCGTGAGATAATGCCAGACAACGTATCAAGCCGATCTGGTCCTGATAGGTGTGAAGCAGTTTTCCCGTTTCCAGATCCCAGACTTTTAATTCATTTTTACTTCCTGAGAACAGCTGTCTGTTATCTGCTGACACAGCCAGACAGGCAATTCTTTTTTCATGGCCTTCCAGAACGTGGATCTGTTTACGGTTGGCAAGATCCCAGACATAGATTTCATTCCATTTCGTCCGGTTATCTTGTGATTCCGTAATACCATATGAACCATCTGGCGAGACTGCTAAGTTAGAAAAGACTTGATCGGCGTTAAACTTATGGGTCATCGTGCCGGTCGTTAGATCCCAGCCCGTGAACAGTGAGCCAGAACCTGAGATCGCAAACCGTTGATCGGGTAAATAAGAGATCCAGGTATTGTGGTGTAATGTTTCTTTGAAGTTATTTTGTAATTCACCTTTTTGTAGATCCCACACCTTCAATTCGGTATCTGAGCCTGACAGGGCCTGTTTCCCGTCAGGTGAGATGGCCATGCCATTGACTGGTCTAAGATGAGTTTCCGGGAAAGGGACTGGATAATTATTTTCCAGGTTCCATAATTTCAGAGTCTTATCTAGCGAGCCTGAAATGAAATGTTTCCCATCGGGTAAAAAAATAACACTGTTGATTCGATCGGAATGTCCTTTGAACTTTCGGATTTGTTTTCCTGATACCAAGTCGTACAAGATCAGGCTGTTGGGATACATTCCGGCAATGACTTGCATTCTATCTTGAGAAACCGCAAGGCAGGTAAGACTTTCAATTCGGTCGCATTCGAGGTTCATAATCTGTCTACCGGTCGTAAGTTCCCAGACTTTAGGTTGACCACCGCCTGAAACGAGAATAGTAGCACTAGGTGTCACCGTAAATTCCCTGAATGAGCCATGGCCAGATTTAAGCTCTCGAATTCCTTTGCCGGTCTCAAAGTTACTCAGTATCAGGCTTTCATCAGACGAAGAGAGTATGGTCTTCCCGTCTTGTGAGATCACGACAGAAGTGACTCCCTGTTTGTGTCTGCTGTTGGTTCGAATCAGTTTCCCTGATTTCAGGTCCCAAAGCTTCAAGCTCTTGTCAGAATCTCCTGAAATGACATGTTTTCCATCGGGCGAAACTGCAAGGCAAGTAACGCTTTCAGGGTGTCCCTGGAGAGTGTGAATTAATTTTCCGGTTTCGAATTCCCAGACTTTGAGCGTTTTGTCATCTGAACCGGACACAATGTATTTACCATCGGGAGTGACCGCGACACAAGTTGTGCTATTGGTATGTCCTTTGAGGCTGCGTATCAATTCGCCGGTTGAAAGATCCCAGATTCTTAATAATTTGTCATTTTTCTCTGAAACAGCATATTGCCCATCGGGTGTAACTGCCAGGCAATTTCCGAATCCTGATGCTTTGTCGATCGTTCGGACCAATGGCCCACCCGCCTGATGGAAGGTAGGCCATTCGGATCGGATCTGAATTTTCTCATTTGGCAGTGTCTGGAAAACTGCCAGTTCAGGTTCCTGATGAGATTGGAGCCTTAGTTGTAATTGTTCGCGCAGGGCTTCGGGGTGATCGTGCAGAATATGCCGGGATAAATCGAGAGCGGATGCGACTGCTTGAACAGCAGGATCATTTACCTTCCGGTACTCAGCGATTAAATCGTCGAGATTCACTTCTGTGAGTCGTTGCTCAATCCATTGCGGGTTTAAGTATTCTGGTTCCGCCTGAACCGGTATTTTCAGAGTTTGAGTCAGTTCATTGGGGAAGTGATCCAGTTTGCGTTCCCAGGATTCGTTTTTTCTGGTCAATTTAACCAGAAACTTTCCGGTTTGCTGCTGCGGTGTCAGTTTGACTTTTAATTCTCCCTGACCGTTGGCATCCGTTATGAATGTTCCCAGTTTAATTCGTCCCTCTTTTTTGAGCCCCGGTTGATACAGCAGGTCAACCGTGACGTCCGGCAGTTGTTGTCCTGGTTTTTTGTTGAATGTATCTGCGCGCACTGTGAAGCGGCCTGCAAATTCTTCAGCCGGCGGAGGCAGCGGTGCGTCAGGTTTTGGGGGAGCGGGCTTGGGATCTTCTGGTTGTTTTAGCGGTTTTGGAACAGGCTTGTTCGCTTTGGCTACCAGTGCCGGATTTTGGGGAGTTTGTGGTTTTGGAGACTCGCTGGTTGCTGCTGGCGCTGGTGGTTGTTTAGCAACGCTGGTGGGTTGCGCGGAATCGGTTCCCATAAATTGCATGCCGAGCAGGATTGCGACCGCTAAAAAGACAGCAATTCCCACCGCCGCTGCTGGATAACTGATCTCGAATCCAGCCAGTTTGATTTTGGATGCCCGTTTTGATTTTTCCAATGTTGAAACAGCAGACTGTGAATCCACCTGGATTGGTCGGGGACTTTCCTGAGACGAGGGCGACGTTGGCGCTGCTGTTTTGGGTTGAGGGCTTGTCGATTGCGTGGGCGCTTCCGGGGCTGTCACCTCCGGGGGAGACATTCCCAGTTTGGCCTTCAGCTTTTTATCATATTTGGCTTTGTGAGGGGGAGACATCAGGTAAGCGGCAACTTTTTCGATGTCTTTCAGTAGCCTCTGCGACTTTTGTAATTCTTCGCCAAAGGCATTTTGCTGGATAAAGGCAATGGCGTTCTCGGCGGCAGCTTTGATGACTTCGGGATCTTCTTCAAACAACTCCAATCCCAGCAGGCGGTAGAAATGGGGAGGCTGATCTTGAGGCGGAATTCCAAGCCATCTTTGGTAGGGGTCAAACTTTGTCATTACTCGATTAATCGATAATACAGGTGGGGATTAAGAGCTGTTTCCATAGTTGAGTCTGGTGATGCGCGGCCTGACTGCGTTCGTACTATATTATGGCCGTTCAGATGCATGATCAATACAAATATATATTATTATTCATTTGGTCTACTGAAAGGGGAAAGCATGCCAGAAATGAAGGCAGAAAGAATAAAAGCCACTGTCAGAAGATTTCACTCGTCTGACAGTGGCTTTCGCTTGAAACGAAAATATACGAAGTACTGCTATTCTTTTTTCTTGCCGCGAGTTTTTTCGATCATGGTGGCGAGTTCGTCGACGGTGACGACTGCGTCCTTGTTCTGGTCGGCCTTGAAGAACAAGGGGAGTTCCGTCAGTGGTACTTCGGTCTGTTCCAGTTTGCCGTTCGCATTTTTATCACGACGGCGGACGAGTCGGAAGGCGACTGTTTTGAACTGGTTCTCTTCCTGCGCTTCTTCTATGGGGATCGCGACATTGAAGTAGCCGATCATCATTTCATGCCAGGTCTGATCACCCCAGGGGACGGCTTCGTTGGGGTTGGGGTTTGAAGGGTTGCTGTCAGAGTTATTGTAGTGCGCGACACAGTGAATGTAGTCGCCGATTTCGATGGGAATAGGTTTTTCGATCCCATAAGCTGTCTGCCAGTTGAAATCGAAGGCGGGGACATCAATTAGAATTTCGCCTGGCTTATCCGGCGTTTTTCTCAATTCGTAGCGGAACGATTTCCCCCGCACGTGCATATGCGGCATGTAGCTCAACAGTAGGCCTTTGCGATCATTGGGGGGCGAAGTCGCTTCGATTTTGAAGTTGTCGTCATTGGCGGCGATTTTAAACCGGCGGCGGACAAAGTCTTCGTTGATGACCTGCGCCGTTACGACCTGATGCGTCACCTTAGATTCCTCGGTGAAGACCAGGCCGAGTTTACTGCGATCCTGTTGTTCGGTGCCGATGGGGGTGTAATGCATCTGAAAGACCAGCTTGGAGCCGGCGGGAATTTTCTTGGCCATTCCCGGGTGCATCATGACTTCGCGTGAACCGGGAACGTAACCGACGAGGAATTGATCGCCTTCTCCGAAGACGCGAACCCGTTTTCCCTGAGGCGGGCGAGCGAAGACCAGAATATGATGCACGACGGCCCGGTTGCCGGGCAGTGCTTCGGCACCGGTGATCCACTTGTCCTCTTTGAAGCCGGGATCGACTGTGAAATACTGATACTTGACGCCTCGCTTACCGGCTTGTGCGGGAACGGTAAATGGTTTGTCATCCATATAGAAAACGGCGTCTGGTTTTTGAGGCAGCTTCCAGCCAGTGACAAATGTTTTCGGTGCGGGCAGATCTTTGGGATCTCCTTCCGGTGCGCCGTTTTCGACCCACTGGTAAATGAGTTCTTTTTCTGCTTTGGTCAGACTGCGGTCGTTGGCAAATTTGCCGTGGGCCGGGTCGGCGTGCCAGGGAGGCATGCGTTGATCGCGGACGACTTCGGCGATCGTTTCCGCCCAGCCAGCGACTTCCTGGTATTCAGTCAGTTCGAACGGTGCGATTTCTCCCTTTCGATGGCATTCGACGCAATGTTTTTGAAACAGGCGGGAGATCTGATTGGAATAGGTGATCGTGCTGTTGGGATCAGGCTCGCGGATGCGGCCGATGAAACAGCCAACCGGTTTTGTGGAAGCAACGCTGACTGGTTTCTGTGCGAGTAACTCTGTGATGGCGACTTTGAGATCTTCCCGGTTGGGTTCATCCCTGATGTAGCCAACGCCATATTGATCATCCACACGACCGTGGTAGCGGATTTTTCGTTCCTGGTCGAGAAGAAAGACTTCAGGAGTTCGTACAGCGCCGATTTGATCGGCGACATGATTGCCGGCATCTTTGAGGACTGGAAATTGAATATCATGTTTGCGTGCGTAAGCGGCGATCTCCGTCAGCGAGTCCTGCTGATTGGACATGACGGCATAAAAGGCAACGCCCTGCTCTGAAAATTCGTCTGATAATTTCTGGAGACGGCCGCCGTACAGTTTGGCCAGCGGGCATTCGGTTCCCAGAAAGGCGATGACCATCAACTTTTTGTCTTGCTGGTCATTCAGTTGCACGGTTTTCCCACGAAAATCTTTGAGGCTGAAATTCTCGATCTTTTTTCCGATGAGAGAATCCGTTGATGCAGCAAATACCGAAGAGGTAAACAGACAGACCGACAGGAATCCCGGGATTAGATAATAGAAGCGTTGCATTCGACCTTGAACTCCCCTCTCAACTCATATTTAATGATGGGCGCTGATTCTGTTTAAAACACCATTTCCTTATCGAACCCGGAATCGGGTTGAAGGTTGCGTCGCGTTTTTCAGAGTGGTTTGATTTCTTCGCAGAACAACCGAAATTGAACGGACGATTCTGCTCAAGCCGCTCTAGAGGTAAATACCCCGCCGGAATTGATTCTGTTTCAGAAATCAGAGAAAGATTTGAAATCGCCTTCATTATACATGCGATCAGAAGCAAGGTAAATATCAGTGATAGTCGGATTGGGAACAGATATCGTCGAGATCTCACGCATCGGTCAAATGATTGAGCGGCATGGAGATACGTTTCTGAATCGTGTGTTTACAGAGAGTGAAAACGAGTATTGCGGCTCTAAAAAGAACAAGGAGCAGCATTATGCCGGTCGCTGGGCCGCCAAGGAAGCGGTGATGAAGACGTTAGGAACCGGCTTTATCAAAGGAATCGGTTGGAAAGAAATCGAAGTCATCAATTTAAAAAGCGGTAAGCCGACTATTGTGATTTCCGGTGGAGTAGAGAGTTACGCCGGAGAAATGGGGATTGAAGAGATTCTGATTACCATATCTCACAGTCGCGAATTTGCGACAGCAACGGCGATCGCACTGGGCAACGCCGGGTAATCCGAGCACTGGAAGCCGTGGATTAAATCTGGCTGGTTAAATCTGATCGGGGTTCAGGATTTTTTCGATGGTCGGCAGTTCGTGCCGTTCGAGATGATCGAGCAATGTGGATGGGCTGTCGTCGGCGATGATCAGGTCCCGGTATTTGGGTTTGATGAATTCCGTTTCGATGCAATGTTCGACCATGTTCAACAGCGGATCGTAAAAGCCGGCTGTATTCAGCAAGCCGACCGGTTTGGAATAAATTCCCAGCTGCACCCAGGAGACGACTTCGAACAGTTCTTCCAATGTTCCAAAGCCGCCCGGCATGGCGATGAAGGCGTCGGAGCATTCCGACATTTTTGCTTTGCGGGTGTGCATATCTTCGACGACATACATTTCTTTGACGCCGGGGTGCACGAGTTCTCTCGTTGCCAGCTGTCGCGGAATGACGCCGATGACCTTTCCCCCGGATTCCAGTACCGCGTCGGCGATGATGCCCATCAATCCGACACTGCCACCTCCATACACGAGCGCGATGTTGCGTTGCGCCATGAGACGACCCAGTTCAATGGCAGACTGCTGGTACTGCTGATCGCTTCCCGCTTTGGAACCGCAAAAGACGCAGAGGCTTTTGAGTTTGCTCATGCTCCTGTTCCGTCAGCTGGCTGATCGTTATCGGCTGGAGGTTCTTCTTTTTCCTGATCGCTGGTTTTGCTTTCAGAAGTGCTTCCTTTAAAGGTGCCCGGTTTGATTTGCGGGCCCCGTTGATGCTCTTTCAGAATGGCCTGGAGTTGGTCCATGTCCATTACTTCGCATTCGAGCAAATCTCTGGTGAGATGTTCCAGCAGTTCGCGGCGTTCATCCAGCACTTCGTAAGCAATTTTTGAGCATTGATCGATGATCCGTCTGATTTCCAGATCGATTTCCCGCAATGTATTTTCGCTGTGAACCCCTTCACCCGAATTTTGTGAGTCGCCCAGGAATGGGGAACGTCTGGTTTCGCTGTAATGCACGCGGCCTAGTTTCTGACTCATACCGAATTCGGTGACCATGCGTCGTGCCAGGTCGGTGGCCCGCTGCAAGTCGTTCTGGGCACCGGTTGAGGTTTCCTGGTAAATGATTTCTTCGGCGGCGATACCACCCAGCAGTACGCAAATCCGGCTTTCCAGTTCACTTTGTGTGACCAGTTGCTTTTCTTCTTCAGGACGCTGCAGCGTGTAGCCGAGTGCACCTAAGCCACGGGGCACGATCGAAATTTTGTGCACAGGGTCGACATTGGGTAGCGAACAGGCCACCAGAGCGTGTCCGCATTCGTGATAGGCGACGCGGCTTTTTTCGTCTTCATGAATCAGTCGGGTCGATTTTTCCAGACCTGCGACGACGCGTTCAACGCCTTCTTCACATTCCAGCATGGAGACGGCGTCTTTATTATTTCGTGCGGCGAGCAGAGCTGCTTCGTTGATTAGATTGGCCAGATCCGCTCCCACGAAACCGGGGGTGATCTTGGCGATGTGTTGCAGGTTGACCGATTCGTCCATTTTGACTTTGGCGCTGTGCACTTTAAGAATCGCTTCTCGGCCGCGGACATCGGGACGGTCAACGAGTACGTGACGGTCGAATCGACCGGGACGCATTAACGCCGGGTCTAATGTTTCCGGACGGTTGGTGGCGCCCATCACAATCACGCTCTGATCGGAACCAAATCCGTCCATTTCCACCAGGAGTGCATTGAGTGTCTGTTCGCGCTCATCATGACCGCCGGGCATGCCGCTGCCTCGCGTCTTTCCGAGTGCGTCGAGTTCGTCGATGAAAATAATGGCCGGCGATCGCTGGGCCGCTTGCTGGAACATATCCCGCACGCGGGCAGCACCCACGCCGACAAACATTTCCACGAAGTCAGAACCAGATAGACCATAGAAGGGCACACCTGCTTCGCCGGCAACGGCCTTGGCGAGCATGGTTTTTCCGGTTCCCGGAGGACCGACGAGCAAAACCCCTTTGGGAATGCGGCCGCCGAGTGCCTGGTATTTGGCGGGTGTTTTCAAGAACTCCACGACTTCGCGGAGTTCTTCGACGGCTTCTTCGATGCCTGCGACATCACTGAAGGTGACTTCGATATCCTCTTGTGCGTACATCTTCCCTCGGCTGCGTCCGAATGACATAGGCGAGCCTGCGCCTCCCATGCGGCGGAAGAGGTAAATCACAAAAATCAACAGCACGATCGGGAAAAACAAAACGGCGATCAGCGATTCCCATTCAGAGGGGCGGCTTTCGGAATCAACCACGATATCTTTTGATTCCAGCTTCGATTGCAGTTGTGCGCGGGTTTCGGAGGGAATTCCCCAGACCGGGATGTAATATTTCTTGGTGGTTTCCGGCAAGGTGCCTTTTTCAGGAGATTCCGGTTTGGGCTGATCCTGAAAGACGATGTAGTCTGTGCCGAATTTCAGTTCGTGCACGTTGGTCTTGTTATATTTTCCGTCATTGAGACCTTTGACGAAATCGCCGAATTTGATTTTGTCGCCGCGTGTATTGTTCGAGAAAATTGATAGCGTGATGACCAGAATCAACCCGCCTACAATCAGGTACCAGAGCGCGTTGCTCTTGGGCCCCTTGGGTTCAGGACGTCGACCATCACCTTTGGGAGAGTTCTCAGGCGGTGAAGGACGTTCTTTTCGATTTGGTTGATTCGAATCCATGTTTGGCATGTGGAATAATCTTTTCAGAGGAGTGCGCTATGCTGACTGGTTCAGTCGAAGCCGTCAGGGTCCATAGGTTCATATGTTTGAGTCGTCGATCAAATCCGTTTTAGAGCAGAAGTGATTCCAGCAGAAGTATTTCATCTTAGCTTTATGGTTAATGTATGTCGTTTCAGCAAAGGGGTCAATCAAACGTTTCCCGAGAAATCCCCGTTCTGAATAAAAGGTGCCCGGAAAAGGACCTGCTACAGTGGGAATGCCTCTTGCCATGTTTAATTATTACGCCTAAAATGCGGATTCGTTGGTGGTTAGGGCAAAAAACTGAACCGAGGCATGTCTTTTTTCCGCTCTTAAGTGAATCGATAGCACAGTCAATTATACCGACTGAGGATGAGAAAACAGGGTCGAATGAAGCGAATAGCCGTTCTCGGGTCTACGGGTTCGATTGGTACCAGTACACTTGATGTGATTGCCGCCCATCCCCAGGAAATGCAACTCACTGCAATTACCGCACATAACAGCTGGGAACAGCTGGCGCAGCAGTCAAAGCAGTTTCATCCCCGCTGGTCTGTGTTGAGCAATGAAGGATTGAAATCGACCGCCAGCCCCGATGCGTTTTCTGATTCCACGGAACTGCTGTTTGGGGAAGATCAGATCGAACGCGTGGCGTCTTCTGAGGAAGTAGATATCGTCATTTGCGGAATTGTCGGGGCTGCCGGCTTGAAAGGAGCCTGGGCGGCGATAGAAGCGGGGAAAACGGTCGGCATTGCCAATAAAGAGACATTAGTCGTTGCAGGGCCACTAATTATGGATCTGGCGGCGAAAAACAATGCGATCTTATTGCCTGTCGACAGTGAACACAATGCAATCTTTCAGGCGCTGCAGGCGGGGCATCCCCAGGAAGTAAAACGTGTGATTTTAACAGCCAGCGGAGGTCCCTTTCGGGGTGCGACACTTTCAGAACTGAAAGATGTTACGCCCGAAAGTGCATTGGCCCATCCGACGTGGGAGATGGGCCCCAAAATTACCATCGATTCTGCCACGATGATGAACAAGGCGCTCGAGATTATTGAAGCCAAATGGCTGTTTAACCTGTCTGCAGATCAAATTTCGGTGGTCGTTCATCCGCAGTCCATTGTGCATTCGATGGTGGAATTTGTGGATGGATCGGTGGTGGCACAGCTCTCGCCTCCCGATATGAGGCTTCCCATTCAGTACGCACTTACGTATCCTGATAGGATAGCGGGCCTGAATACTCCGATGGACTGGAGTCGGTCTTTTGAATTAACCTTTGAACCACCTGACCTGGAAGCGTTCCCTGCGTTGCGACTTGGATTTGAAGTTGCCGAAAAGGGGGGGACGTGCGGTGCGGTATTAAATGCGGCGAATGAAGCCGCCGTTGAGCGATTTTTGGCAGGGGAATTTCGTTTTTGTGATATCGCGACCTCCTGTCAACAAGTATTAGAATCACATCAATTCGATCCTGACCCTGATCTGGAAGAACTGTTTCTTCTGGATGGCTGGGCTCGCAAGGAGATAAAAAAGTGGAAGTAGTGTTGTCCGGTCTATTGTTAGGAACCCTCGTTGGCAAAATTACCAACATCGCCCTGGTTGCATTAGGGCTGGGGCTGGTAATTTTCTTTCACGAACTGGGGCACTTCGCTGTTGCCAAGTGGTGTGATGTGAAAGTCGAACGGTTCAGTATTGGTTTCGGGCCGATCATTTACAGCTTCAAATATGGTGAGACCGAGTATGCGCTCTCGATCATTCCCTTTGGTGGCTACGTCAAAATGCTGGGGCAGGATGATGTCGATCCCAGCCAGCTGACCAGTGAAGAAATTGCCCTCGATCCCCGTTCGTATTCTGCGAAGCCCGTGTATCAGAGAATGGGAATCATTTCGGCGGGAGTGATCATGAATATCATCACCGGGATGTTGTTCTTCGCCCTCGCGTTTCGTATGGGAGTCGCCTCGATGCCCAGCGTGGTCGGGGCAGCAATTCCGGGAATGCCTGCCTGGCAAGCGGGAATTCAGCCTGGTGATGTGATCGAAAAAATTGACGGCGAAAAAGCCTCTTCCTATATGGATATCATTCGCAGCAGTGCTTTCAGTGATGGTGATATCACAATGGAAGGCACACATCTGAATGGTGAAACATTTGAAGTCACCATTACGCCTGATCGTACGGGCACGCGGCCGCAAATTGGTCTGATTCCCGCTAACAGTTTGAAGATTCCAACCTATCAGGATCCGGGAGCCAGTGTGACCAGCAAAGGCTCAGCAGCTGCGAAAGCCGAACCGAGTTTCCTGCAGGGAGACACGTTTCGAACCATCGATGGGAAACCGATCGCAAATTATGCAGAGCTGCAACGTGCGTTTGCTTCCAAAAGCAATCAGACAGTAAAGGCCGGAGTCAATCGAAAGGGAACGCCGGCTACGGAAATCGTAGAAATCACGGTGGGAAATAATCCCTTTCACAGCCTGGGGCTCTGGATGGATATTGGTCAGATAGAATCCATCCAGGATGGTTCTCCCGCGGCCCGCGCTGGTTTGAAAGTCGGCGACAAGATTACGCATATTGATGGGAAAGATGTCGGGAAAGCGTTGAATCCCTTGCGTTTGCCTAATTATTTTTCAGACAAAGCAGGCGAAACCGTTGCGATGGTTGTCAAACGTCAGCAAGATGCAGCGAATCCGACGGAAGTCAATCTGAATGTGGTTCCGCTGGACAATCCCGCGTGGTTGGAACATCCCATTTATGCGAATACACCATTATCGGTAGGTTCACTGGGGATTGCGTTCCACGTAATTCCCACTGTGCTCAAAGTGGAAGAGGGAAGCCCGGCTGCCAAAGCGGGAATTAAACCGGATGAGCGGATAAAAAAAATCAAGATCATGCTGCCGGAAAATCAAACTTCAGCAGACTGGAACGGGATGCCGGAAGTCAGCTATGAATTTGATGACAAAAATGTGAACTGGGCCAATGCGTTCTGGGAAATCCAGGCGCGTCCAGGCTGGCCTGTGGAATTGACCGTCAGTAATAAACGTCAATTGCGCGAGGTCAAAATGACTCCCTGGGTCAATCCGAATCAGGAACCGGGAGAACAATGGTCTCTTCCGATACGGGGCATCAAAATGGAAATGTTGCGGGAAACTCAACAGGCTCAAGATATGGGACAGGCGCTGGGAATGGGAGTCGCCTACACAACGAACTCCGCGAAAGATATTTATCTGACGTTGAAAAGCCTCGTCACGGGCCGTGTTTCTCCCCTGGAATTAAGTGGGCCGGTGAAGATTGCTTCCGTAGCTTATGAAGTGGCGCATCAGGGGTATTCCGAACTGTTATTATTCCTCGGTTTTCTGAGTGTGAATCTGGCCGTGTTGAACTTCCTGCCGATTCCGGTGCTGGACGGCGGCCACATGGTCTTTCTCTGCTGGGAAGGAATCACACGAAAGCGACCCAACGAACAGGTTCTCGCTGCTGCCACTTATGTCGGCATGATTTTTGTTTTGGGTTTGATGCTCTTCGTGTTGTATCTGGACATTTTCCTGTAAGCGAACCGAAAATTTATTTTGATGTACGGAAAGAAATTTGTTATCCTGAGATGAGACTCAGCATTTCCTGTTTGTTCCAAGAACAGCAAGTCATATCTCAAATCAGGTGCAGTACATCGGAGAACTCATAGATGACAGCAGGTCGATCCCCTCATGGTTCGGGAGATCAGGCGGCGGCCTGGTTAGCCACAGTATTCACACTGGTGGGGGGATTGTTCGCCTGTGTGTTCGTGGTCGTCAGTAGCGGAGAACCACCGGGCAGACCGATGATCATCGCGATTGGCGTGATCACGGTGCTGCTGCTAGTGCTCTGGCTGTTACGCGATAAGCCGCCCGAAGCGCATCAGGATTCGCTTCGTTTGTGGCACTGGTGGAAAAAGAAAGACGCCGAGACTTGCGAATACAAGCCTCGGCCTCGAAAACGTTCCAGTCATGTTAACTATGGAAATAATCAACCGCCAACGCTGGAGTCAATCCGTGAGACGGTTGATGACCAGCGGACCTGGGTGCCATCCATTCGGAATATTCAGGAAACGAATGGGGATTCCACTGATTCCCAGGGTGAATAAGCGTCTGGTCTCTCTGTCTTAGCGGAAACGTGAGAACCGGCGACGGCGTGACTGTCGTGGTGGCTGCTGGTTAGACTGATTGCTGTTGCGGTATTGTGACTGGTACTGATTATTGTATTGAGTCGCATTCTGCTGTTGTTGCAGAAATCGCTTTGAGTAACCAACGATCGGTTCTGACGGTTCTGGTTCATCAAAGTCTCTGTTCTTTGCCAGTTCCTCAAGCTCGTCAGCGTAGGTCGGACGAGTCCGCTCACGGTAGATGACCAGAGAGTCGATGGCATGATACATGCCGCCCGGTTCCAGAGGCTGGGTCTTGTATTGAATCAGGTCATTGGCAATCCGGGCAACGGCACTTCTGACCCAGGGCTCGTTCAAACGCTTTTGTGGCAAGGCTTCCATAATGAATTCGAGCGTGTGTCCGGTTGTTGATACCCGTTTGTTGACATCGCTGGCATATTCAGGGCCTTCAAAATATTTAGACGAGAATGAACCGTCACGATTCTGCATCGAACGGGCATACTCGATGTATTGACGCACTCGCATGCTCGCTTCCAGCCAGGTGCCACGAAGATGTTTCTGATCTTTCGCGTAGCTGTTGACCGCACTGGCTAATGCGAACAGACCATGTGTGCCTCCGCAGGCTGACTTGGTGGGTTCTGACTGCATCTGGACTTGAACCAGTTTTTCGATGCTCCACTCTTCACTTCGGTTGCTGGTCCATTCGGTATCCCAAGGTAAGTAGCGTGAGAATGCCCAGAGAGTCCAGGTGATTTCTTCTTCAGTATTCACTTCTGCTTTGGCATTACGAATCATGTCGGCGATGGTGATGATCTTTTCGCCCGTGTTGAATTTATGATCAAGGGGAATGCCGGCCATTCCGTAAAAGGCGAGAAATTGATTGGGGTGACCTTCAAAGGCATAGGGCTCGGTGAAGGGATGTCCTTTTCCGCCGTTATCTGTCGTAATAAACCAGGGACGGCCGCGAAAGCTGGGACCGGTTGAAACCCAGTCGATGGCGCGAATCCGTTTGTCATTCTGATACAGAGCATATTCCCAGCGGAGGGCCAGAATGCCATGAGCGATCTGCCAGGGAGTATGTACGTTGGTGCGTAACATTCTGCGATGTGACACTTCGATGGCATCGTCGACCAGTTTATCGAGTGGGTCGACAATTTTGGGAACTTCCGGTGCTTTTGGCTTTTCCATGGAAGGAGTTGTTTTTTTCGCGATCCCCGGGAACGGTTTTGGTTCGGGGACTGCGTCTGTTTTTGATTTCTTGTCGGTTTTGTCGTCTGCGACGAGCTTTGGTTTTTGCGCTTCGACACTGAGGTCGGGTTTGCGGGCAACCAGTGGTTCGTCCACTTCTGTATTAGTCGTGGTGACCTGTCGTATTTTTGACGGCTGATCGCTGATTTCCGGAACGAGCAATCGGGGCCCTGGTGCTGCGTGAACATCACAGGCAGTCTGCAGGACGGTTGTGAATACGATTAATGTTGAACATTTAATCCAAAGGTGGGGCGTCATCCTTGAATTCATTTCTGTATTCTTTCCAATATCGACAAGTTGTATTTTGAGTATTGCAGGAAACGACATTGAGCGTTTGAGCTTCCTGCAAGAATCTGGATGGTCACTCTGTGTTCAGTAGGAAGTAAGAAGCCTCCCCCCTCAAGATGGAGAACGGATTCCACATCTGATCAGGTTTCGATTTATGACTCCATTGAATCTGGCTGCTACTTACTTCTGAGAGACTCTTTCGCATACGAGTAGATGGATATTTGAGAGACTTGTTTCGTATCCGAAGGAGTTGAGGTCCTCATATTCTTAATATTGAGATGTATGAATTATCGGTAGATCTAATTGATTGTGTTGACCGGGGATTCGGAGAAAGCTGCAACTCGTCGCACTTTGAGAAAAGGGGGGTACCAGTTACGTAAGATGGTACATGTATTTTTGTTTGTCATAAAAAACTGATGTTTCGAATTCGTCTGATTGGAATTGTACTCGGCATTTTTCGGGACTGCCGGAATGGGGGAATTGTGCAAATTGTCGAAATCCATTACTTTTTGATGAAGTGAATAGCGCGTTTTTAATGACTGGCGCGTCCGGATGACCCTTTTTCAATTGTGAAGACATCGTGGGTCGATCAGGTAACAAGAACTCAGTATTGTGAAACAGATGAAACAATAGATCGACGCTGTACCATGCATCCGATGTTAGTGTATTCCTCAAGTATCAACTTGTGGGTCCTGGAGGTTTTTACTGCAGTCTGGTGCTTCGTGATGGGATCAGTGATTGGCAGCTTCTTGAATGTGGTCATCTATCGCATGCCGCTGGGGTTGAATATTTCCAAACCCAAATCGCGATGTCCGATCTGTGAGACTCCCATTCGAACACGTGATAATCTGCCGATTGTAGGCTGGATTCTGCTGCGGGGAAAATGCCGGACTTGCCAGGCGCCGATCTCCGTGCGGTATCCGATCGTGGAAGCGATCGTCGGTTGTTTTTTTCTATTAATGTATTTCTCGCTCGTCTATTCGGGTGGACGGTTTCTGCCTTACCGGATTCCGAACAAGTTCTGGGGGGCTTACCAGATTCTGGAAGGGCATACCTGGGACCTGATTGCCCTTGGTCTCTATTATAATTATCTGTTCATTGTGGTACTGGCAGGCGCTTATATTCACTTTGATCAACAGAAGATTCCCCTGAGATTGCTGATGTGGTGCTTTCTGATTGGTTTTTCGACAGGAGTCTTTCTGCCGGAACTCCACCCGGTACCCGCGATGGTCACGGTGGCATCGGAGCCATCTGCCACCGACGGCATTCTCAGTGAATTGCGTTACCATGGTTCACTTCATTGGGGCTTTCAGAGTACCACTTTGATTACGCTCTGGTGGGGATTATTTTACGGAGGAATTGTGGGCTTTCTGTATAGTTGGCCGCTGGTGGTTCAAAAAGAAAAACAGAGTATGCTGTTTCAATCGGGAACGAGCTGCCTGCTCATTCTGACAGGTTTGTACTTAGGCTGGCAGCAGGTTGTGACCGTCGGTTTCCTGTCAGCATTTTTACTGGCCTGTTATGAATTTGTCCGTCGCAACAGGAGTGTGGATCATCAGCCGATCCCCGCATCTGCTTTTATTGTCCTCGTCTTAGCACTACAACTGTTACTGGGAAGATATTTAACGCTGTTGCCGGGCGAGACGTCGATCACCATGTATCTGCTCGTCGTCGGTTGTCAGATTATTGTGATTCCAATACTGACCGGTCTGGCACAGTCGATCTATCGCAAACGAGAAACGCAAAGCCTTTTACAGGATCCGATTTCAGTTGATGAAACCTCAACCCTCACAGAATGAATCCACATTACCTGTTGAGGTCGCACAGGCACTCAATCAAGGAACTTGTATTCAGTTGGTTTTGAGTAAGCCAGTTGAAAAGCGCACGTTTGCCTGGAAAAAGGTGACGTTGCGGCCTGTGAGTATCAAAGACAAACTTCATTTTCAAGCAGCACTTTCCCAAGGCCAGCAGGAAGTTCATGAGAATCTGCAGCCCGATGAGGCCGTTCAGCGCGTTACAGAGCTCTGGGCGGATCAGTTTCGGGAAGGCTATCTATATACACAGGAAGCCGATTTTCATTTTCAAAAAACAAAACAGGGAACCGTCCGTCTGAAAAAGCAGGCTCCCAGCAAAGCCAGACCTCTCCAGGCTGAACCGCATAACCGCAGCAAGCAGTACCTGATTCCAGAAGGGACTCCCTGTGCGTTTCTTGAAGCGATCGGCGTGATGTCGTCTGCCGGCAAGGTGAAGTCGGCACAGTATCGCAAGTTTCGTCAAATCAACCGTTACCTGGAGTTCATAAACGACATTGTTTCCGGTTTGCCAGCGACAGGGGAACTGCGGATTGTCGATTTCGGGTGTGGTAAAAGTTATCTCACATTCGCGACGCACTATTTCTTTACTGAAGTGCTGCAGCGCGAAGTGCAGATTACCGGACTCGATCTGAAGCGAACCGTGGTTGAGCATTGTCAAAGTATCGCCGACCGGTTGCAGTGCCGGGGGCTTTCGTTTCAGACCGGAGATATTTCTCAGTTTGATGCGTCGACTATAAAATGTGACCTTTCGATTTCACTGCATGCCTGTGATACCGCTACCGATGCGGCTTTGGCGTCTGCGATTCAATCAGAGGCGTCGGTGATTATGGCGGTTCCCTGTTGTCAGCACGAAATTTTTCAGCAGATCACCAGTCAACCGCTGGCAGGATTGCTGCAACATGGGATTCTAAAAGAAAAAACAGCAGCTTTGGTGACCGATGCCTTACGGGCACTGGTGTTGGAAATTTGCGGATATCGCGCACAAGTTATAGAATTCATCGATACGGAGCATACGCCGAAAAATTTATTGATCAAAGCGGTAAAACGGCAGTCAGCATTAAATTCGAGTGATTTTCGCGAGATCGTGCAGCAGTATGAATCACTCAAGAGTCAATTTGGAATTCAATCGTTTTACCTGGAACGCGCATTGGGGGCAGGGTTTCAGGAATTGTGTGACGCGTCACAGCAAAATGGAGTCGACGAATGATGCCGGATGAGCTGGAATATAAAACGCGCAATCTCAAACGAATCCACCCCGGGTTTGGTCTGGTTGTTTTTATCACGCTGGTTTCCGGTTTGTTGATCTATAAGATTCAAAGCCGGGATTCTCAAGGTCTGAAGTCAGAACCGCAGTCCACTCAAACAGTCAGTCACAATCCGAACGCACTTCCAGAAACAGAGAACGCGAGACATCATTCTGAAGAGAGTCTTCCTGATCGAGAGATCCCGGATACATCGTTATCACAGGCAACACCGCAGACTGAAATTGTGATGACACAAACGGCAAATCGGCAACCGTTGCTGCCTGATGTCGGCACGCTCAAAAAAGGTGAGCTGGAATCGACGAGTTGGCAAAATCCGTTTTACCGCTTGCTCTGGAAAAATAAAGGCTGGCAGTTTACCGATGAGGGAATGGTTTCTACACCCCAGCAGATTTCGGCAGCGACGTTTGTGCGGCCTTATCAGAAAATCAGTGTCAGTTTTGCCGTGGAAGTGGAACAGAATCTTCCCGCGTTTGAATTGCAGCTCTTGACCAGAGATCCTGAACATCTGGAAAAAGTTTTGGTGACGAGTTCGGTTCACTTTCAACAGGATTCGGTTAGTGTGTCTGCAGAGTTGAATGAGGCAACGAAAGAGCTGAAACGTACCAAACTGCATCTGGAAAAGAGTCCCAAGTCGAAACGGATTCGCATTCGTTTCGTGGGCACGGGGAATCGATTTGTGATCAGTGTCGGTCGACGCCGCGTGCTGACCTGTACGCAGCCTGCCCAGCAATCGGGGAAAGAATGTTATCTGAGTTTTCTGGCGGAGGCAGATCCCGTCAAGATTACGGCGTTACGGATTGAAGGCGAGTAAGCTGTTCACGTACAAACAACTTCTGAAAGCTGTTAATCAATCGGTTTTCCCGCTGTACATGCAACAAAAACTTGCAATCTGCTGATTCTGCTGGTACGCTGATCATTAATCTCTTTAAATAACGCGCGACCTTCCATGCTTCTCCAGCAAACCGGCTTTCTGCATCGTAAACCAGGGTGGGAACGAGCTTGATCTCTGATCACAGAAACGCGGTTTAATAATGATTCAGGTTTACCAATGCGGAATTTGTTAAGACATGTGACAACCGCTGTTTTCATCCTGCTTGTATTCGTGCAGATCGGATGGGCTGCCGAGAAACCAGCACAGGTCGATTTTGAAAAACAGATCCGCCCTTTGCTGAAGCAGCACTGCTACGACTGTCACTCTCAAGACGCCGAAGAGTCGGGACTGCGGCTGGACTATGGTGCGAACATTCTCAAAGGGGGAGACCGGGGTCCGGCGGTGATTCCCGGTAAGAGTGCCGAGAGTCCTCTGTTTCTGAGTCTGTCGGGACAGGGAAAAATTCCCCGGATGCCTCACGAGCAGGAGCCGTTAAAGCCGGCCGAAATTTTGTTGATTCAACAATGGATCGATCAGGGCGGCCAAATTCCTGAAGCGGAACGAACACTGAAAGCGACGCAGAAACAATCGGACCATTGGTCATTCCAACCAATCCAGCGGCCGAAAGTGCCTGAGGTCAAACAGCAGGCGTGGGTCAGGAATCCGATCGACGCTTTTATTCTGAGTCGGTTAGAGCAGAACAAACTCAAACCCTCTGCAGAAGCCGATCGCAGCACATTGATTCGTCGTTTAAGCCTCGATTTAACAGGGCTGACTCCTTCTGTAGAAGAGGTGCAGCAATTCCTGGCAGATACGAAACCGGGGGCCTATGAGCGGCTCGTTGATCGGCTGCTGGCGTCTCCCCATTATGGTGAGCGTTGGGCGCGGCACTGGCTGGATGTGGCTCGCTACGCTGACTCCAACGGTTTCACCATCGATGGCCCGCGTTCGATCTGGAAATACCGGGACTGGGTGATCGACGCCATCAATGCGAACATGCCCTTTGATCAATTTGTGAAAGAACAGCTGGCGGGCGACTTATTGCCGAACCCGACGACCGAACAATTAATCGCGACCGGCTTTCATCGGAATACCTTGATCAACCAGGAAGGGGGCACGAACCCGGAACAGTTTCGTGTCGAAGCAGTCGTCGATCGGGTGAATACAACGGGGGCCGCATTCCTGGGACTGACAGTCGGCTGTGCGCAATGCCACAAGCATAAATACGATCCGATTACGCAGCGGGACTTCTATCAACTGTATGCGATCTTCAACAGTACGGCTGATATCAACAGTGCGCCCCCTACCTTAGCACTGCCGACCGATGAACAAAAAGCGAAGCAGGCCGATCTGAAACAAGAGATTACAAAGATCCAGAAACAACTGGCAGAACGCAAAAAACAACTGGAACCGAAATTTCAGACGTGGCAACTGGATCTGAAGCAGGCTCTGAAAGATTCCGAGAAGCAATGGACGATTCTGAAATCAGAGACTGCGAAATCCGAGAATGGAGCGACGATCACGGTATTGGAAGATGATTCACTGCTGGTCGGTGGCAAGATTCCCAACAACGATATCTATGTCGTCGAAACGGCGGCGGTTCCCTCGGGAATAACGGGAGTGCGGCTGGAAGTACTCACTCATGAGAGCCTTCCGAAAATGGGTCCCGGCTGGGCCGGCAATGGGAACTTTGTCTTGGATGAAGTCGCTGTTGAAGTCGCTCGAAAGACAAAACAGGGCTGGTCGAAGTTTGCACCGGTGAAGTTGGCGAAAGCGACCGCCGACCATTCGCAAGTGAAGTTTCCCGCTCAAAACCTGGTCGACGGTGATTTGAAAACCGGGTGGGCGATCAACGTGAAAAAAGGCAAGATGAATGTGAATCGCCATGCGATACTGCATTTAAACGAAGCGCTCAGCTCTGACGGGCCACAGAAGTTGCGAGTGACATTAACCCAGACTCGTGATTCCAGATACAATGTCGGTCGTTTCCGTTTCGCGACGACGACCGTTAGCCCTGGCGTGTTGAATTTTGATACAGAGCTCCTTGCTCAGCTAAAACAACCGGAAGAAAAATGGGATGCAAAACTTAAGGCGAAGATAGCCGATGAGTTTCATAAGTCGGATGCAAAATGGTCGAAACTGAACCAGCGGTTGACAAAGCAGAAAGCAGAACAGACGAAATTGAATAAAGCCATCGTGACCACGATGGTCATGAAGGAGCTGCCAAAACCACGCGAAACGTTTATTCTTCTACGTGGTAATTTTCTGGCACCCGGCGCGCCTGTCAGTCCCGGAGTTCCTGATGTCTTACCGCCGATGCCCGAAGGTGTAAAGACGCCGACGCGCCTGGATTTTGCCAACTGGTTGACCAGCCCTGAACAACCACTGACGGCCCGGGTGACCGTCAATCGTTACTGGCAACGTTTCTTTGGGAAAGGGCTCGTCGAGACAGAAAACGATTTCGGCACACAGGGAACAGAACCCACGCATCCCGAATTGCTGGACTGGTTGGCGGCAGAGTTTATACACAATGGCTGGGACATGAAACAACTGCATCGGTTGATTGTGACCTCAGCCGCCTATCGTCAGTCGTCGGACTTTGACCCTGCCAATCAATCACAGGACCCGCGCAATCTGCTGCTCTCCCGACAGAATCGGTTTCGACTGGAAGCGGAATCGATCCGGGATGTGTTTCTTGCCAGCAGCGGTCTGTTGACGCGAAAGATTGGCGGCCCGAGCGTTTATCCGCCTCAACCTGAGGGGATTTATGTTCTGACACAAAACAAAAAAGCCTGGCCAGAAGAGAAAGGCGAAGATCGATACCGCCGCGGCATGTATACGTATTTCTGGCGTTCGAGTCCGTATCCGATGTTGCCGACCTTCGATGCCCCCAACAGTAATACCACGTGCACTCGCCGCGTTCGTTCGAATACCCCCCTGCAGGCGTTAACACTGGCCAACGATCATTCTCTATTTGAATTGATTCAGGGGTTTGCCGTGCGAATTCTCACAGACGGCCCCGACTATGATGAAGGTCGAATGAGACAGGCATTCCAGATTTGTCTGTCCCGGTCTCCCTCTGATCATGAGCTGGATGTGCTGACCCGTTACTTAAACGAACAGCGGGCGCATTTTAAGGAATCACCGAAAGAAGCGGCTCAGGTGGCTTCAGATAAGATACCCAAAGAAATCGATGTCGCGGAAGCCGCCAGTTGGACGGCGGTCGCCCGTGTCTTGATGAATCTGGATGAATTTATTACACGCGAATAACACATTTTCTCATGCTGGATATTGTGTTTGAACAACATGGCATTCAAGGAGACAGCGGATGAGTTTTGACGACCTCGTATTACGCGAACAGACACGACGCCACTTTTTTGAGAATTGTGCCGTGGGAGCCGGTGCAATGGGGTTGGCTGCGTTGCTGCAGAATGAGCAACGGGCACAAGCGGGGCCTGCTGCGCTGGGGAAAACGCATCATCCCCCCAAAGCCAAAAATGTGATCTATCTGTTCATGGCGGGAGGGCCGAGCCAGCTGGAACTGTTTGACTTCAAACCCAAACTCCAGGAACTGGAAGGCAAAGTCATTCCCGAATCGTATGTCGAAGGCAAGCAGTTTGCCTTTCTGAAAAAAGACGCCAAGCTGCTGGGCACGCGCCGCAAATTCAAAAAGCATGGCGCTGCGGGAACGGAACTCTCGGATGCGATTCCGCATCTGGCGAGTGTGGCCGATGATATTACGGTTCTGAAAAGTATGAAAACGGATGTGTTCAATCATGGACCGGCCAAGCTGTTTATGAATACGGGCACGCAGCAGTTCGGGCGTCCCAGTATGGGGGCCTGGGTGACTTATGGGATTGGCAGTGAATCACAAAATCTGCCCGGCTTTGTCGTGCTGCAGTCGGGGCCCCGCGGCCCGCGAGGCGGGGCACCACTTTGGGGCAGCGGATTTCTGCCGACGACGTATCAGGGCGTTCCTTTTCTTAACGGCGCTGATCCCATCTTGAATTTGTCGAGCCCAAAGGGAATTGATCAGAAACGTCAGTCAGAATTTATCGATACCGTGAACGAACTCAATGCGCTGCGGCTGGAGAAAACAAGAGACCCGGAAATTTCGACACGCATTTCCGCTTACGAAATGGCGTATCGCATGCAGTCCAGCGCCCCCGAGTTGATGGATCTGTCCGGCGAGACCAAAGAGACTCTCGATTTGTATGGCGTCGACCCGGCCAAGCCCTCTTATGCTCGTAACTGTTTGCTGGCACGCAGGTTAATCGAAAAAGGTTGCCGCTTTGTCCAATTGTATCACACTGACTGGGACCATCACGGCAACAAAGGGACCGACCTGGGCGAATCACTGGATGCTCGTTGTCTCGAAACCGATCAAGCCTCAGCAGCGCTGGTCAAAGATTTGAAACAACGCGGGCTGTTAGATGATACGCTGGTGATCTGGGGAGGCGAATTCGGACGGACTCCTCAAGGAGAACCCCGCGATCTGATCGGCCGCGATCATCATATCGATGCGTTCACAATGTGGGTCGCTGGTGGCGGTTCCAAACCCGGTGTCACAATAGGAGAGACTGACGAGTTGGGATATTACTCGGTCGAAGATACGGTTCACGTCCGCGACTTTCATGCGACTGTGTTACATCTGCTCGGCATTGATCATCATGAGCTTTCCTATTTTTACCAGGGTCTCGATTTCCGCTTAACGGGTGTGGAAGAAGCCCATCTGGTTCAGAAAATGCTGGCTTAAAACAGGGGTCTCGGCTGATACTGAAAAAAACTTGAACGAAATATTAAGAAATCCTCTGGACAGAATTTGAAGATTTCATTATCACTCGCCTCTCTCTCATCCATCTCAAAATCAAATCAAATCACTTCCTTACTGTTCTGTAATTCCTACACACTAATCCAATTTACTGTTTATCACGGAGGCATGGATGCCACCGGAGTCTAACACCGGTCTATCCGGATCGATGATGCGCCATACCGGGCTGATTTTCCCACTAGTCATAGTGAGCTCAGTTCTGGTAATCATTGCGCCGTTGCCTCCGTTCGTGATGGACTTCCTGTTGTCCTGCAATATTACCGTTTCCGTCGTCATTCTGATGACCACCATTTATGTCACACGCCCGCTGGAGTTCAGCGTATTCCCTGCGATTTTATTGGGAACCACACTGGCACGGCTGGTGCTCAACGTGGCTTCCACCCGTTTGATTTTAACCCGTGGTGCAGCCGACGGAACAGCTGCTGCCGGGGGCGTGATTGAAGCCTTCGGTCAGTTTGTTGCCGGCGGTCAATTGGTCGTCGGCCTGATTATCTTCGTGATTCTGGTCACGATTCAGTTCATGGTGATCACCAAAGGTGCGACCCGGATCAGTGAAGTGGCCGCCCGTTTTGCACTCGATAGTATGCCCGGTAAGCAGATGGCAATCGACGCCGACTTGAATGCCGGTTTGATCAGTTCGGAAGAAGCGAAAGAACGTCGTAAAGAAGTCACCGAACAAGCCGACTTCTATGGCTCGATGGATGGTGCCAGTAAGTTCGTTCGCGGCGATTCCATTGCCAGTATTATCATCACGTTGATCAACGTCGTCGGTGGTCTGTACGTCGGAATGGTCGATCATGGCATGGAACTCGGCAAAGCGGCAACCGTGTTTACCACACTCACGATCGGAGATGGTCTGGTCACACAGGTTCCCGGCTTCCTGATTTCACTGGCAGCCGGCTTGATTGTGACGCGAACTTCAGTCGACAGTAACCTGCCTCGTGATGTGGTCAAGCAATTCTCCGGTCACCCGGAAGCCTTGTTCCTGGCTTCGACGTTTCTGTTTGCTCTGGCGTTTACCGGCTTACCCGCGGGACCGATGCTGGCATTGGCAGTGGGATGTGCGATTACAGGAACCCTGAGAAGAAAAGGCCAACAGGCAGCGGAAGTGGTCAAACAAAAAGAAGAAACACAACAGCAGGAACAGCCCCGTCCCGAACCCAAGCCCGAAGATCATCTGTTTGTTGATCCGCTGGAGTTGGAGCTGGGCGTCGGACTACTGCGTATGGCAGACCCGGCGACCGGCGGCGATTTATTAGATCGGGTCACACGCATCCGACACAAAATTGCCCAGGAATTGGGCATCATTCTGCCGAAGGTACGCATCAGAGATAACATTCGGCTGGGACAACGCGACTATCAGATTAAAATTCGCGATGTGGCTGTCGCCTGGGGTGCAATTTATCCCGACGGGTTACTGGCCATTGATACGGGGGCTACCAGCGGCGACATCCCTGGAATCGATACCGTCGAACCGGCCTTTGGTCGGCCCGCGAAATGGATTGAACTGGGACAGAAAGAACGCGCCGAGCTGATGGGCTTCAATGTGGTGGAACCTTCAGCCGTGGTGATTACCCATCTGACCGAAGTCGTTCGCGAACACAGCAGCGAATTACTGACCCGCGAGCAGGTGCATGCCCTCATCGAAAACCTCAAGGAATCGTCTCCCAAAGTGGTCGAAGAACTGATTCCCGATGTGCTGAAAATATCACAAGTGCAGCACGTACTTTCGAATTTACTGCGTGAACGTGTGCCGATTCGCGATCTGGAAACCATTTTACAGTCACTCGGCGATTATGCAGATCGCACCAAAGAACCCATGATTTTAACGGAATATGTCCGCAATGGTTTGGCCCGTAGCATCTGCCAGCAATATCGCGACAGCAAACGCCTGTTAAGAGTCGTCACCCTGGATCCCGAACTCGAAGATGTGCTGATGTCGGGCATTGATTACAACGAACATGGGCTGGTTATCAAACTGGCTCCCCAGACCGGTGAACTGATCACGCAGGCAATTGCCAATCAGATTGAGCCGCTGGTCGCTTCAGGCGGGCATCCGATTGTGATCTGCAATCCGCAAATCAGAGCCGGCTTGAAACAGATTACCTCCCCCTTATTACCACGACTGGTGGTATTGAGCTTAAACGAAATCACTCGCGATACGGACGTCGAAGCAGTCGGCCAGATTTCGGCCGGTCATTTGAATCCGGAAGCAATGGCGGCGAGGGCAGCATGAGAAACACAGATACAAAACAAAAGACAAAGACGCTTCAAGACTGAAGCTTGAATGAACAGATACAACAATACAAACGGAAACGTGAAATAGAGGAAACGTGAAACATGTCAGATGTTCGCACTTTCAAAGCCGCATCGATGCAGGAAGCACTGAACCTGGTCCGCCAGGAAATGGGCAGTGACGCCGTCATCCTGCAGACCAAGCAGGTTCCCGGCCGTAAAGGTCTCTTGCCCTGGTCCAAGCCAAAAGAAGAATTCGAAATCACAGCCGGCCTGGATATCAAAACACGTACCCCGGCCGCCGTCCAGACACCAGCGCGTCCCGCGTCCACTCTGCGGCATCGTGCTTCTAATTTGCAGCCAACGAATGCGAATGCCTATGCGGAATCGGATGCACCTGCGGCTCCCGCCCGGCAAAGTGCCGCCCCTCCCCGACGAGCTGATTTACCAGAGCGCCAGCCCGAGTACTCCGCTGCACCGGCTCCTCCACGAGTTCGGAGTCGTTTTGATCAAAGAGCATCTGAGAGCATTCCGCGACAGAGTTCACCAGAGCAGAAATCCTATGACCCGACGGAAGAGTTCGCAGAAAAACTTAACGCGATTCAAGAAATGCTGGAATCTTTAGATCGCCGCACCCGGTCACAACGATCCACGGATGTCCCGACCGAGTTGTTCCAGATTTATACAAGCCTGATTGATGCCGAAGTCGATGAATCCATCGCGCATGAACTGATTTCAAAACTCAAAGAAAATGCGACTCCCGAACAACTCAAAGACGCGAATGCCAGCAAAGCACTGCTGGCGGCGTTAATCGAATCTCAACTCTCCTGTACCACGCCGATTCGGGCGGTTCCCGGTCAACGTAAAGTGGTCGCTCTCGTCGGACCGACCGGAGTAGGAAAAACTACCACGATTGCCAAACTGGCTGCGAACTTCCGCTTACGCGATAACGTGAAAATGGGGCTGGTCACCGTCGACACGTATCGTATTGCCGCCGTCGAACAGTTACGCACGTATGCGGAAATTATTGATTTGCCTATGAAAGTGGTGAGCACTCCCCGCGAGATGCAGCAGGCGTTAGATGAAATGGTGGGCCTGGATCTGATTCTCGTCGATACCGCGGGCCGCAGTCCTAGTGATGATTTGAAAATTCAGGAACTCGAACAATTGTTTCAGGAAGTTCCCATTGATGAAGTTTCTCTGGTCATGAGTATGACCTCCAGTGTGAAAAGTCTGGAAGCAATCGCCAAACGATTTCAGGTTGCTCGACCCACGTCGATGATTCTGACCAAGCTGGACGAAGCGCCCGTGATGGGCAGCCTCTTGACCTTAAGTCAGAATGTTCAATTACCCGTCCGGTATCTGACGACCGGACAGGATGTTCCCGATGATATCGAGCCGGCGAATGCCACCCGGATGGCGCTTGATTTTGGGAGAAGATCAACTGCGTTAAAGCTGAGACGGATCGGACTTAATTATCAGGAATTCAAAAGTTACTCACAGGCGTTTTGTTCCAAACGAAATTTAGAGAAAAGGGAAGCCAGATGGCTCCAGTTGTCAATGAAATCTTAGTGAATCAGGCGGAAGTCATTTCGACTGATTCAACGACTGAGAATCTTCAGCCGTCACTCGCATCGCGAGGAGACCAGGCCAAGGTTCTGCGTGGTTTGATGGAACAACGACAGCCGGGAATCATTGAGAAAGACAAGTCCACACGCTGCCGGACACTCGCGGTCTGCAGTGGTAAAGGGGGCGTGGGAAAATCGGTCATCTCTTTGAATCTGGCGTTGGCACTGGCACAGTCCGGAGCATCGGTTTGCCTGATGGACGTGAATCTGGCGCTCGGAAATATCGATTTACTGAGTCGTTTAAACGGCTATTGGAACCTGTCACACGTTGTCAGTGGTGCCCGTTCGCTGAAAGAAATTCAGTTACAGGGACCATTGGGAGTCAACGTGGTGACCGGCGCCAGCGGCTTGACCGATTTAGCAGACTGCTCGGAAGCGGTTCGCAAAGATGTGCTGGGGCAGATGCAGGAACTGGAAGCCACACACGATTATCTGATTTTAGATAACGGAACCGGCATTCATCGCAGTATCCGGCAGTTTGTGACGACGGCCGACGATGTGTTGATTGTGACGACTCCCGAACCAACGGCGATTGCCGACGCCTATGCGACGATTAAATCACTATCGGCAATTCAGACATTAGAAATACAGACACTGGTCAATCAATGCACTTCAACAGACCAGGGAGAAAACGTATTTCAGCAACTCAAGAAAACAACAGAATTATTTTTACATACCGGCTTAAGTCAGGCTGGTCAGATTCCGCATGATATGCATGTCGTTCAGTCAGTTTATGACCGGGAACCTTTTGTATTAAGTCACCCGGATTGTCCCGCGTCGGAGGCAATTTATAAACTGGCCGATCATCTGATTGACCTGAATAAAGTCAAAGAACCGAAACACAAACAAGAGTCTTACTTTCCGCGGCTTTGGAAGCGCTTGCTTGGTGAAGCCGCATAACACTCAGGAAATACGGTAAGAAATCACAGGAAATTCTCTCTCTCATCTCTCTCTATTCCTGTTCTTACCCACTTTTGAGTCACGTCACTTTACGAAACCCTTAACAACTGATTTTTAACTGGGCGTGCAGACATTCGTCTGTGTTGTCGCGGTTCAACTACTGGTAAATGCTGAGGTTAAAGCAATACCAGAGGATCGCGTTACGCATGCAGGAACGATGAAATGTTAGGTTTTAACGATTAATTAAATTGTAGGAGAAAGGTTAAATTTTCTGGAGCAGGACGCCGATATAAAAAGATAGACGAGCGAAGGTCCCTTCGGAGTGAAGTGAAATTCATTCCGGACATTTTTCAAACTCTATCCGGGAATATTCTGTGGCCCTGCATTATGCATTTCGATTATCGCTAATCGCTTTTGCGACTGAATCAGTACGAGGGATTCTCTCTCATACTGATTTCATTGGCGCGACTCAATCCGCATTAGTAGCTGCAGTCATATTTTTTGGTCTCGGTCTGGTGCTCGGGGAAGTTGCCACTCGACTGGTTGAAGAATCAGCGCGAGCAAGTTTTGAAAAATGGAAAAATAATCTTGATTAATTATATAACGTTTTAGCAGTCATACTTTTCATCTCTAACCCATTTGAAACGGCTGTATGTTGATCACGGAGGAGTAAATGGCCATCAAAGCCAGTGAAGAAATCGCAGAAATCTGGAAGGTATTCAAGCAGGATCAATCCAACCAGGCTTTGCGTAACAAGCTCATAGAGCAATACGTTCCCCTGGTTCGTTATAATGCAGAACGGGTGTGGGCCAAACTACCCGAAGGCGTGGATTTGAACGACCTGATTTCAGCTGGTGTGTTCGGTCTGATGGATGCCATTAATGCATTCGATCTGGAACGGGGCGTCAAGTTTGAAACCTATTGCGTGCCCCGTATTCGTGGTGCCATGCTGGACGAACTGCGTACGATGGACTGGGTGCCGCGTCTGGTTCGCAGCAAAGCCAGTAAGCTGGAAGCCGCCCGCAAAGCAGCCGAAGCAGAACACGGCAGACCTCCAGCAGACGAAGAAATTGCCCGCAAAATGCAATTGTCGCGCAAAGAGTTTGATAAACTCAAAAACGAAGCCAACGCCGTCGGGCTGGTCAGTCTGAATAAGAAGTGGTACGAAACGGATAGTTACAAAGACGTCCGGGAAGTCGATATTCTGGAAGACGCCAAAGGCGAAGATCCGACCAAGAGCATCCAGAAGCGGGATCTGATGCGACTGGTCACCAAAGGCCTGAACCGCAACGAGCGTCTGATTATCATTTTGTACTATTACGAAGAACTGACGATGAAAGAGATCGGCACCACCCTGGGCCTCTCCGAATCACGCGTCAGCCAGATGCACTCCAGCATCGTCAACCGTTTGAAAGAGCAGTTAGGTCGACGACGTCCCGAATTCGCTTAAGCAAGCCTGCTCCATAAAAAGACAACCAAAAACGGCCTCCCACCATCGGGAGGCCTTTTTTTGTGGGATGGATGAAGTCGTGTTTCTTTATCCGTTTGAAACGTGATATTACAGTTCACAGAATCAGCTCTGTAATATCAAACCGCGTAGTCGATAGGGTGACCTCGCCCTGGTTTTCTGAACAATGACCGCAGAAACAGACACAAGCCGCAAGGCGTTAGCCCCAATTAACGTCTTAGGTATGGGCCATTCGAATTGAGAAGCGCGACCCGGGTAAGGGATGTCTGTTCCGTATCACACGTCCCGCAAAACAACGATTCAACATGAAAGCCCGAAACAGCAAAGCCGCACGAGTGAAATCGGCGGGTTGAACTGCTAGACTCACTCTCTTCAGTTAATGGGTATGACCAGTTGTCGTTGGTCAAAAAGTGAGCGATTTCACCCGGTTGAGTAGAGGCGAGGAACATTGAAAGTCATTGTGATCGGTGGCGGTGCAGCGGGATTCTTCGGGGCGATCGCGGCTGCGGAAAACGGTCACGAGGTGACGATTCTCGAAGCCGCCTCTTCCGTCCTGGCGAAAGTCCGCATCTCGGGCGGCGGTCGCTGCAACGTAACGCACAGCTGCTTTGAGCCGCGCGACCTGGTCAACAGTTATCCCCGAGGCGGGAAAGCGCTGCGTGGTCCCTTCACCCGGTTTCAACCGTCCGACACGATCGCGTGGTTTGAGTCGCGGGGCGTCCGCACCAAAACTGAAGCCGACGGCCGCATGTTTCCCACCACCGATGATTCCGCCACCATTGTCAATTGTCTGCAAACAGCGGCGGAGGACGCGGGCGTGGAGATTCGTCTGCGGGCCAACGTCGCCGGGATTCAGAAAAGCGACTCAAGCTTCAACGTCACTTTGCAAACAGGTGAATCCATTCACGCAGACCGAATTCTCCTGGCGACCGGCGGCAGTCGTGCCGGTTTCGAATTGACGAGTAGCCTCGGACATCAAATCGTTCCGCCAGTGCCCTCGTTGTTCACGTTCAAAGTGAATGATTCACGGATCAAAGACTTGCCGGGCGTGGCAGTGGAACAGGTGGAGTGTCAGTTAGTCACCAGCACGAAGACGTTCAGTCAATCAGGGCCGATCCTCGTGACGCATTGGGGCCTCAGTGGACCGGCGGTGTTGAAACTCTCCGCGTGGGCGGCCCGGGAACTCTTCGATGCCAATTACAACGCCCTGCTCCGCATCAACTGGCTGGCGGGATCCAGTGCTGACCAGGTGCGCGAACAACTGAATTCCTTCAAGATCTCGCAGGCGAAGAAGACCATCGACTCGGCCTGTCCCTGGCAGTTACCCAAACGGTTATGGAAATCACTCGTCGATCACCGTCTCGGCCCGCAATCGGTGCGCTGGGCCGAACTCTCCAAAAAGGGATCGCAGGCCCTCGTCAAAGAACTGACGGCCGGTGAATTCCAGGTCACGGGCAAAGGAGTTTTCAAAGAAGAATTCGTGACCTGCGGCGGCGTCGACCTGAACGAAGTCGATTTCCGCACGATGGAGAGCCGCGTCTGCCCGGGCCTCTATTTTGCCGGCGAAATCCTGAACATCGATGGTATCACAGGCGGCTTCAACTTCCAAAACGCCTGGACCACAGCCTGGATCGCCGGCAATGCGATGTAAGGAAAAAAAGAAGAGGACCAGCCGATAGGACTATCGGTCCCACACTATAGAACTATAAAAACGAGCGACCACTAGCCGCAGGGCGTTAACCCCGGTAATTAAACGGTAGCAGGAAAAAACTAACTTTCATTCTGATGAAACCGATCGGCTTTCCTGTAATCAACAATAGTCGTTATGGGGCATGATGTGTTCTTCGGAGATTTCGGCTGGTAGGTAACGAAGTGCCTGTTCAGATCCGTCTTTACCAATCAACACTAACTCATTTAAAGCACAATATCCCGCTTCGACGTGATCGCCGCAGTTCCAGGTGATGTGGCCTCAATCAATAGATCCTCGTCAAGCCCCGGAATGGTAACTGACGAGCTGCTGAGAGGCATAACCATATGCCTCCGTACTATTTCACGTGACCGCGAGATTGACCTGGCGCGCTGAGGCGTCTGGCGGTGGAATAACAGAGGATCGAATCGTCTCAATGCTGGGAAAGTCAGTCCTGTCAGCACTTCGATGGTGGTCAATCGCACCTGCTCAAGTACTGGCGCAAAAGGCAGCGGTTCTTCACTGTCATAATCGCGTTGCCACACAAGAAAACCAGCCGAACGCATCGTACCAGTCAACTCGATGGAAATCACTTTCCAGAATCCAGCAGGAATGCGGATTGGGTCTTCCTCGGGGCCGTTTTTGTGTTCTGGATCGTCCTCGGTAAACACGGGTCCGGTAAAAACACAGGCGCGAGGGCCGTCATTTTCGACCCGTTCCAGCATCCAGTCTTCGATTTTACCCCAAGCATCATCGTGCAAGTTTTCGTGTTGAGGGGCAATGTTTGACCACAAGTCGCTCTCGCGTTCGGCAATCCGAGCTTCCGCTTCGTCACCCCAGGACAGACTTTTGCGTCGCGCCAAATGGCCCTGATCCCAGGGATTAGGACCAAATCCGTGATCCTCGCTCTCGCGATAGCCACGGTTGCGATCAACTTGCAGCGACTTGGGTTGAATTATCGGATCGTTCTTGAAATTGCGACGAGTATACTGGGCCGACGGCAGCGTGGTGCCATCAATGTTGTGAGCCGAAACAAACGCGAAACCACGTTCCTCGTTAAACAACAGCGAATGGCGCGAGTGGTGAATGTAGTCTCCTTCAAACGCCAATGCCATCACCCGTTCGTTAGGAGTGGGAAGAGAAATGACATGACCGGCAATAAACTCGGGATCGTAGGGCATAAACGCCTCCAAGTGTGGATGTCCAGTTAAACCAGGCGGAGTTGTTACGGGTTGACCTCAGATTCCTTCTGAATTGCCGCTCCAGTTCAAGCTATTGTTAGCTGGACTTTCCTCGTCTCGTTGATTTCAGTTAACGGTAATGACAGGTGTATCAACTTTATCAAATGTAAATTGGACGTCGTTCCTTTCCTCTTTTATCGCTACAAGGATTTCGATTCGATCTTATTTTTTCTTACGAGACTGTTCACGCGATAGCTCTGTCTAACTAACTTTGAATGAACCTGCACGGATTCGTATTGATGCGACGCTGATATGAAAAAAACGCTGACATCAATGATTTATATTTCGTTATAGTGCCAGCGTGATGTCAATGATAATTGGAGTAAATAACTTTTCAAAGTACAAAACCTTTGATCATAAACAATTCCAGTAAGTCGTTGCTGAGAAGGTGAAAGTGAAAAGCCGGAACTGACCGATGGCGTGAGAATTTCCGTTAGGGGCATGCATGGATGATTAGGGCCGAGCCCCCACGGTAATATTCCAGCCGGGAAAGGCCGACAGCGCCGTGACCTGCTCCTCGATCTCTTCAGGACGAATACCGATTTTATTTGCAGCCTCTTCGATCTGTTCGCGCGGTATAGGAAAAAGTGGATCACGATATGGAAAAAATCCTACAGCGATTATTCTTAATCTACCCTCTTTTATTTTACCGAGTAGAGAGTCACCTATTACTCGGTGACGACGAGAGATCGTCTATTTGTAAACCCGATCTTCGCCGCTTTCGTTCATATGTTTATTGGCAGTTGCTTGGAGTCAGTTGTCCTTACGTAAGTAGATATCTACGGCTCCAGCGTTGTCACTGTAGTTACCGTTGGTATCATTGACCCAGACGGTTACAGGCAACGTATTTGACGGCAAGTTAATCACAGTGGGGCTACTCGAACTTGTCGAATTGACATTCCAATAGCTATTTCCTTGGTAGATAACGACGCCGAATTTATGCGCATTGGGAAATCTCCACCCGCTGCCGCCCGCTCCTCCATCGCCTTGTACGTTCCTGATTTTTCGACCACCGCGAGCGAACCACCAAGAAACATCCCGGGCGTATACACTGATCTTTGTGGTACCGTTTGTGCCGTTCAATGTTGTCGGTATGTTGACACCACAGTTATTATACCAACCGAAGCCAGCGGTTTTCGCGGTACGGTCTTCGGGTTCCTGTGCATCAGTGGGGATGCCACCGGGAAGTGACTCAATGTAACCGTCTGGTGCAGTGTTTTTTTTTGCGACGTCCTCTGCTTTCTTGTCTTGTGCAGTAGAGATCGAAGTGAGGCAAAGGATTGTAGCAAGTACAGCGTAACGTGACATTGTAGTCTCCTTGAGTGAGAAGCATTAACGGCTAAGGACCAGGGTAATCGGGCGAGCGCGAGCACCTGCTCCGATTCACGCAACGGTTAGGCAAATTCATCGAATGCGGGTCTCTGATGGAATGCAGTGGTAAAACCCACAAAAGATGTTGTATGGACCGCGGTCACATGTCCGAGGATCAGAGATTGTGCGGCCGGAATTGTCTCGATTAGTAGCGGGAGTGCCACCGGGCTTATGGGACCACATCGTATTATTGTCGCGGCGATACCAGTGATAATCGAGGAATCCTGGTGTCGTCGACACGACAAGAGCGATGATGTGGCCTTGAGCAGGTGTTATATCAGGATTTGAAATTGGCCGCTGCCCGTCACGTTGTGAAGCAGCACCAGTTCCTGAGCAGCTCGGAGGGTATGGTCCTTCTTGTCCACTGCCACGCCCAGGCTGCGCGAACGTATTTGTGATTTTGTCGTTTGAATAGTTGTAGCAGTTGTTGTTTCGACGAATGAATGGGTCATTATTCCATTTGCCAGGATCGTAAGGCGGAACGGCGAACAATTCGATATCACGAAGTGTGTTTGCCGCTCCGCCTTTCACGTTTTTTTGAATTTCCTGTTGAATATATGTCACTTCTTCGCCGTCGAGTTGTAGTCCAGCGGTGCCGACCAAGAACTCTTCAATTTCACTGTTCCCATCGACGAAGTTCTGGGCATCTGTTTGATCTGTTTCAAGCACGCCATCGAATACTCTCGCGATTGAAAGTGGCGTGGATTCAGCTACGGAGCTGATTTGGATTCCCCGATAGCCGAGGTGCCCAGCAGCCGCTGGTGATTTCAGATGTGTCGGTTCATGATCTTTCTGAAGTAGTTCGCGTAGTTTTTGTGCTTCGGTCTTCGACAATTCCCACGTGGGGTTCGGTCGGCCAGAATACATGTCGATAGTAACGACAACGGACATGGTGGTTCCTTTCAAATGAGACAGGGATGGCCAGTGAATTGTGTACAAAGGGTCATGTTTTCCTGAATCTATCAGGATTATGTATAGTGTCAACTGAAAAAGTGAAACTAACGTCCACAAAAAATATTTATGTAAGATCGATTAGGTCAATCGGCGTTGATTCTATCCTCTCTATTAGGATCACGTAGCATCTCATCATCCCCGCCAGCATTTTTAAATTCGTCTATTTACAAGTGCTGATTAGATATAGTCCGCCGCGTTCGGTAGCAATTTGGAGACACCGCACTTTTTGCTTAGAAAAGACATTCCTTCAGATTCGGCCTCGTCACGAAACGTTACTATATACCGGCCAGTAGTTTCTTGAGCATCGTCTGGAATCGAAAAAGTTGGTTTGTCAGTCATGATATAGGTCTTCTTTAAATATGCGATTAATTGACTATAGACATGTAACAAGACTCTAAGAGAGCACACAGTGTTGCAACGATTCAAATAGGAAATCGCAGTCTAATTCCGACTCACTACCCAACCTGATATTAATGGGTAAAACCCACAGCCCAGTATTTAGCATCAGTGTAGGTAAGCTTTGAGAAGAACGCTTTTGACAGCATATGACTTTGTAGTTCGTTTAATTTATCGCGAATCTCATCGCAAACGGTAGAGAAGTTATCGATGGTTGACCACACCTGTTTTGCCTCAGATCGTTCTTTCGGTCTTTGAATTAGGTAAGTATGGATGGTATTTGATGTGCGAACACTTTTTCGTATTTCCATATGATACTACCTTATCTTTTCTGACTTAGAGCAGATGATCTAGACCTATATGGAAACCGCGGAACAAACATGCGACTGATCACAAAAATAGTTTATTTTTCTTAATACTAACGCGAATTGTAGTCTGGCTTTTCGTATTCGTTGCTATTGATGCCACATTGAAGAAAGATTCGCAAAGAGTTTATTTCGTACGTTTTGTGTCATTCGAGGTGAATGTTTTCAAAAAATCGAATCGTTGAAATAGGCAGCTCTGTCATCTTTCTATTCGGATCGGGTCTCACTGCTAAATCCCGTTCCGATCTGACAAGACCACAGCTGTATCCTTATCTCAACGTTCTCAGGTGTTATGGGATAGAACATTTGCAAGTGGGTTCTATATCGCTTGCGCGATCAAGTGGCATCCATGAGGAAGTCTCTGCCAAGATCGTAGTGAGAAGAACGCGGGCCAACGTGTGTTACTGCAGGGGCAGCGTTTGGATCATAAAAGGGGACAGACTTCGAAAAGCCCTTTCTTCATCACTTGCGATTGTGTGTTTCAGTGCCGTATGTTTATCTGTGTGGGTGCGGTGTTATCTGGTAGGATTTGTTTTATGTGAGGGATTGTTTTTCCTGGTGGATCAAACCGGGGCTAACGCTCTGCGGCTAATGGTGGGGTGGGTTGGCCATTGCTTGATCACTGTTGGCAAGCCAACAGTGCCACGCGGAATTTTATTGTCAGGGATGATGGGATGTTGATTCGTTTGTTTCACTGGGACTTCCTGCTTGGTGTGCTCGGGTTGCCATAGTCAGGGGGCATGCTTTGCTTGATCTGGTTCCATTCACACTTTTCTTTTGGAGAGAACGTCGCCAGGCGGGCGGCCGCACCCTACTTTTTTCTGGTATGAAATCGTGACTATTTTCAGGAAGGGCGTGGGGCGGTCAAGGGGGGAGCGAAACGAAATGGTTGGCGAAGGAGTGCAGATGTGTGTTGGAGCTGTGGCGGGACTGGTTGGCAGGGGCGGTTGTGTGTCGATGTGTGTCGACCCGCATAACTTTTGGAGGATTCCATTTGAATAATCGGTCTAAAACAAGCGGTTTTTTGCAGGTGCGGTTAAAACCGGTTTCACTTTTTCACCTGAACCTGTGGTGCTCACGCGCGCGACGCGCAACTGGGATGATGGCGAAACGCGGGAAGGCGTCAAGTGGATTTTATTCAGTCCCGACTCAATCTGGTCAGGTGAACTTGAAGAGTTGAAGTAGCCGGTTGGGGATCAGCCAATTTGAAAAAAACGGTCAGTTCTTGACTGAGTTGCTCGAAATTCGAACCGGATTGGATTTAGAATAACGGCTCAGGGAACATCAGTTCCGGATCGACGATTTCCGAATCGTGTTTGATTTACATACTTCAGCTAGACAGTCAGGGTTACGGTTCATTCATGGATGTTTCTCAAATCGAAGATTACTATCAACGCTCGCTGGCCGAGGTGGGAAAAGTTCTCATGGGTCAGGAAGATCTGGTAGAAGGAGTATTGATCGCTTTATTCTGTGAAGGAAATGTGTTGATCGAAGGTGTGCCCGGCTTAGGGAAAACGCTGTTGGTGAATGCGCTCAGCCATGTACTGTCGAGCGAGTTTCGCCGGATTCAATTTACACCCGACCTGATGCCGTCGGATATCACAGGGCATTCCGTGTACGACATGCACGAGAAATCGTTCACGTTCAACCAGGGGCCTTTATTTACCAATCTGTTATTGGCGGATGAAGTGAACCGGGCTCCCGCCAAAACACAATCGGCGCTGTTGGAAGCGATGCAGGAACATCAGGTTTCGGTTGATGGCAAAACCTATCCACTGCAGCGTCCCTTTTTGACGATTGCGACACAGAATCCACTGGAGCAGGAAGGAACGTATCCCCTGCCGGAAGCGCAGCTGGACCGGTTCATGTTCAAGTTGATGGTCGATTATCCGACACAGGATCAGGAAAACGAAATTCTCAAGCTGTACGCCGCCGGCAAGGATAACCGCGATCTGAGTAGTTTCGGCATGGAGTCTGTTTTGAATACAGAGATCATTCTACAGATTCAAAAACGGGCCACTGAAATCATTGTCGAACCTTCGATCATTCAATACATCACATCCATTGTTTCGCGGACTCGTAGCTGGCATACGATTGAGGTGGGGGCGAGTCCGCGTGCGAGTGTGAATTTGCTGATTGGTTCGCGTGTGATGGCGGCGTGCCAGGGACGTGACTTTGTGGTTCCCGATGATGTCAAAGAGTTGGCGCTGCCGATTCTGCGCCATCGGATTCGCCTGCATCCTGAAGCCGAGATTGAAGGCATGAATGTGGATGACGTGATTCGTGAAATTCTGGAAAGTGTCGAGGCACCTCGCCAATGATGCCGCGACTCCCATTACTGTTTCTATTCGCAGCCGCGATGGTCCCTTTTGCATTGGGAACCGTCTGGGCTGAAGCAGGGCAAATCGGCATCCTGATTTGTCTGGGAGTCTTTCTGCTGTCGCTGGTAGATTTGGTCATCACCCCTTCTCTGCTGGCGATTGAAGTGCACCGCGATGTGAATGAAGTGCTCAGTGTCGGCACGCCGAACAGCGTCAAACTCTGGTTTACGAATCGTGGTCCGGTTCCGCTGTTGATTCACGTGCATGATGAGCCGCCGTTGCCCTGTCATTATTCTGATCTCCCATTTGATATCAAGCTGATCCCGAACAAGCATCATTACAGTATTTATCATGTGGAGCCGTTGCATCGGGGGAAAAACCGGTTTCGCCGGGTCTTTCTACAGATGAAAAGTCGGCTCGGTTTGTGGACCGTTTATGACGAGCGGGATATTCACCAGGAAGTGCGCATCTACCCGGATATCAAAGCCGTGCATGGCGTTGAACTACTGGCCCGCCGCAATCGCCTGGCCGAGACGGGGATTCGGCTCTCGCGTTTAAAAGGACGCGGAACAGAATTCGATCGACTGCGCGAGTATCGACGGGGCGATGAATTTCGCAGCATCGACTGGAAAGCAACATCGCGGCACCAGGAGTTAATCAGTCGCGAGTACGTCGTCGAAAAAAATCAGAACATCATCATTCTGATTGACTGTGGTCGCTCGATGTGCAACGAAGCGGAAGGCGTGACGCACTTTGACCGGGCCTTGAACGCGGCGATTTTACTGAGCTACATCGCGCTGCGACAGGGGGACACGGTTTCGCTGATGGCCTGTTCGAGCAAGGTTGAACGCTGGGTGCCTCCGATTCGGGGAGCCGGTTCGATTCAGAAACTGATCCGACAGGTTTACGATCTGGAGCCGGTTTATGAAGCCTCCGATTATCAGTTGATGTCCGAACAACTTCAGCTGCGTTATCGCAAGCGTTCGCTGGTGGTCGTCTTGACGCATGCTTTGGATGAAGTGCATTTGAGTCATCTCAGCGATTCACTGCGAATGATGCGCTGGCCGCATCTGGTGCTGTCGGCATTTTTGCGAAACGTGCCGTTACAGAATCGAATGAATGCGATCCCCGAAACGGACCGTGAAGCTTTTCAGGTTGCGGCTGCCGCGGATATTGTGGCAACGCAAACCACACAAATCGCATCACTGCAAAAGTCCGGCCTGCTGGTGCTGGACACGCTGCCGGAAAATCTGTCGGTGAATCTCATCAGCCGCTATTTAGACATCAAAGCCCGGCAGTTGCTTTAGTTTGACGATGACTTTGTTAGAAAGGGTAGCAGGTCAGTATGGTGGCCGATCATTTTCCATGTTCCGTTTTCTTTTCGAAACGTACTTGTCGCGCGGATTTTGACTTTGAATTCTTTTCCATCCGGCCCGATGTTGTGTCCGACTTCATAGTTCGTGAGGATGGCCAGTTTTTCTCCGGTGATGATTCGCATCTCGGTAGGCTCAACTTTACCGCCTAGTTTCAGGGCGGCTGTTTTTTCCCATTCGGCTGAGATTGATTTCCAGCCGTGCAGAAGGCTGCCGTCCGGTCCCATGAATGTGATATCATCCTGGTGCGACCAGACTTCTTTCATGCAAGCCACTTCACCTGTAAACAACTGATTGAGTGCGGTGTAAAACTGCTGCGCGGCTGCACACACATCTGCTTCATCCTGCTCGTTTGCAGAGGCAGACTTCTGGCAATACAAACTGATGACCGTAAATGCGATAATCACGATAGAACTGAGTACTGGTTTCATTTCTGATTTTGCTTTCGAGTGCTGATGAAAAGCGAAGGGACCGAGACTTGCGAGTGCTTCTTCAAAACAACTCGTGGATGTACTAAAGTTCGGTTTGTACGGATCGTACCGGTTATGAGAGAGAGTGTCCATGCCGAAGATAGCGAGGGGTGAGTTACGAGAGAGAGGGTTATCTCACTCAAACCAGGGGGAATTGCAACGTGATGGTCGAGTGCATATCCTGTTGTAGCCGATATTTATAGATAATTCATAGAGTCTAAAGCCCCGTAATCTATGCGGGTTTGTCTCTGGATTTCCTTGACTCTTCTCTGACCACTGACTTTTTTCTTTTACTTGCTACAGGGCCAGCCGTATAATGAAATTTCATTAAGTTTGCTAACGTTTCGTACTGGAGTCCTCTATGGCAGTCTGTCTAGTCCCTGTGAATCAAGGTCGCCCGATCGTGCTTGATAAGGCGATCATTCTAGTTGGACGCCATCCAGATTGCGATATCGTCATTACAGACAGCCCCAAAATATCCCGTAAACATTGCTGCCTGGCGATTGTTAATGACCGTCCGGTGGTCCGTGATCTGGGAAGCATGAACGGGGTTTACGTCAACGGAAAGCAAATCGATCAGCAGGCCTGGCTGAAGCTGAATGATGAGTTGAAGATCGGGAACGTCGCCTATCACCTGCAAAATATCGGCGCTGATTCCAAGCAGAAAAACGATTCGGCTGACAACACCCCTGGCGGAGACGATGCTCCTACCAAAGCACCTTCGGTCCAGCACTTTAAAAAGCCGACAAAAGACGTTGATATCTCACAGCAGTTTCCGGTTGCCATTTCAGACAGCGGGCAAAATGTGAATGTCAACGAAATGCTCTCCAGCGATGAACTGGAAAATCCTGAAGACGAAGACGACGAAGAAAATTATTCGAGTAATAACTTCGAAGGCTCCAGCTCTGGATCACACATTGAGTTTATCTCGACCTGATCGGTATCCAGTTTACTTCTAAACTCAGTCCGGCTTTACTTCCATCGTCCGGCTTTTCATCTGCGAGAGAATCGGATTCCAAAATCGGAAGTGCGCTGTCGTCATGATAATTAACAGCGTGACACAACTGATAATCCCGCCGATCAAAAACCAGCCTGATTGATAAGTCCAGATCACTTCGTGTTTCCCCGCGGGCACTTTCACGCCACGATACATGCCCTCGATCAATTCCCCCTCTGCCGGCTGACCATCCACATAGACTTTCCAGCCAGGGTAATACAGGTCGGTCAGGATCAAAGTGTCTTCAGTTGGCGTGTCGGCTTCAATGACAATTTCATTCGCGCGATAGGTTTTAATCGTTGCTGACTGATTGGCTTCCGGATGTGTCCAGGCGATGCGGCCACGGGAACCTTCCAGTTCGTAGAAGTAAAGCGGTTCATCAAAGCGGCCCCAGGCCGGATTAATCACCGCATCGAAATCGCTCCAGACTGGTTTGACGGGCCATCGATTCAGGTCCAGTTTATGCTGGCTGAGGATATGCGTGACGCCGGCTTTGCGGAGCCATTCGATCTGTTCGGGAGTCGCTGGTTCTTTGAATGGCAGCGGCGCGGGCATGGTCAGCTTGGGATCGAAATACTGCTCTGGACCGATGCCCAGATACACGGGGGTAGATGACACGCCGATCAGTGTAGGCAGGTTGGCTCCCGGTGCAAACAGTCGCACGGGTTTGCCATATTCGTTGACGATTTTTCTTAAGGCACTCTTTTCGACCTGATTGATCGGCGGATTGGGGATGATGGCAGCGTACGTTACATAACGGCTGACAACCCAGAAGTCGGCAATCGTAAACAGGCAGACGAGTGAGACAACCGCCAGTTGAATTGTCTTGTTCCAGTTTTGAACGAGCCGCTCCAGGCAGACACCGGCGATGACAGCGATGGCGAACGTGGTCACGATGCCATAACGCCCCGGCCCCGTGAAGAAACTGAAGCCGGGCAAATGTTTCGTCAGCGGCAGGAACCAGCCGGGTGTATAGAGCAATGCCAGGAAGCCGATGATTGCTAAAAGCACGAGTCTGCGATCGCCGGTCCAGGCCTTTTGGAATGTTCCATAAATCAGCAACAGCACGGCCGCGATGCCGAAATAAAGGTGGGCTTCCACCTGATTGGTCGCATCAGAACCGGGGGCCAGGCCAGCATCAAGATTGACTTCATACGGATACCAGGCCCAGGGAGCAACGACCTGCGACAGATACCAGACAGGAATATGACCGTAGCCGGGCTGGTGGGAACGCTCGCCGACTTCAGCCCGCTGGCTTAACTGTTTCAATTCCCACGTTGGTCCCAGTTGTACGGCTGAAAGACCATAGGCGGCGATCAACGCCAGCAGCAACAGGATCACTGTGGAGCGTCGACGCGGTTTGAGTTGTTCGGTGGCGTCATCGCGGCTGAACCAGATCCGGGCCGGGATGTAGACCAGTAGCATGAGCTGTGTAATGAACGCGAGATTAAAATGACCGGGCAAAATCTGCATCGCGAGTGCGAAGCAGAGCAGAATCGGATAGCGCCAAAGCCGGGTCTGAAAAAACGATTCCACGCACCAGAGCGTTAGTGGCAGCCAGGCGCCGCCGATAATGGCCCATTCGAGACAGATTCGCGAAGGAAACCAGCCATAGGTATAAACAAGTCCCGCAAACAGGCCCGCTATCAGCGAATAGCCGAGTCGCCTGACATACATAGCGGTAAACACAAACGCCAGGATGTAGTGCAGGATCTGGACGAAGTTATAAGCGGCGTTCACGGGGAGAAAGCGGTAGGCGAAATAGTTGAACGGATAAAAGGCACCCGTCTGGCTTTCGGCAACGAGCGGGACTCCGTGCCCGATGTTCGAATTCCAGAGCGGAAATTCGCCCGCGTGGAGCCGATCAGCGAAGAACGATTTTTGCGGAAAGAAGTAGGTGTAAAGGTCACCTCCAATTAAGCCGCCGCCCGACCAGAGGCCGCCCCAGAAGATCCAGGTGAGCCCAATCGCGGCGATTAGAATGAGACCGGTAAACCAGAGAGCACTTTGCGAGGAAGACGTTTCCGACTGAGATGAATCGGTTTTCTGCTTGCTCTTCTTTGAGGACTTGCTCAAGCGACTGGACCTTGTGTTGACAAATTGAAAGGCGATTGAATATCAAACGTGTATTCTAAGCCGCCCGAGCTGATGTCTCAACACACAGGACGCGGAACTTATTCACCAAACATGCGGTTCAGGCGATTCTGGTGGTAGGCCAGTCGCTGTTCCGAATTCATCGAAGCAAAATCGGGAGCCCCGTTACCACTGGTTGGGGGCTGAGACGAAGTTGTTTTGCCGGATGATTTCGCTGCCGGTTTCCCGTTTGCTTTCTTTGTGGGGAAGCTGAATGTTTTCCCATCTTCGCCGCCATAGCTCATTACGGCGGTTTGATAAGTCAGATCGACTTCCAGTTCGCGATGCGGTTTGATCCCCAGTTCCTGCAGTACGCCGTGATAGGCTTGGACGGCTTCGACCGGTTGGATTTTGTCTTCGACCAGAAACCGCAGGAATTGGATGAACGCCAGCTGGTGCTCGGCCTGATTGATCTTGCGACCGAACAGCGCCACGCGGGCACCATATTTTTTTGCATCATAGATTAACTGGAAGGCATCGAGAGTCGTTCCCGCGGAACCACCCAGAATGCCGACGATCAAATGCGGATCGTAGGCGACGAGTTCTTCCATGGCCCGAGGTCCATGATAAACCATCTTCAGAAACGTAGGCCGTCCGGCTGAAGTGACGCCGGCCAAAGTCCGGGCGATCAGGTCGTTAATGAATCCGGGAGCGACGTCGGAGGCGACAGCGTTGCTGGTGTTGGGATCAAAAATTTCCAGGAAGTGACGGAACTTTTTACGTTCGGCTTCTTCGCGGAATTCTTTATAGCGTTCTAAGGTTTCGAGATCATCTTCGAGATTATTATTGAACGTCACCGAATACAGGCCGAGGTCAGCGCCGTAGGCCCGTTCTTCCGGTTTGCAGTCGAGATGTCCGCATTGAATATGATCCAGGCTGGCCGAGCGAAACGGCTTCGCCGCCGGGATATGAATCTTTCCGCCGCGAGGCACATGTACGTCGGTCGTATCGTTGGCGCGAGCGGCGGGGGTAATCGGCGAATTGTCGAACAGGCGTTCTTCAATCGTCAGTTTTTCGCTGGTACTGGCGGACATCAAAACGATGTCGACCACTTCCTGCTGGATGACTTCACGGATCTGTTGTCGGTATTCAGCCAGCGTTTTGTATTTGAGTTCCTGGTCGTGCCGCTCAGGCGACAGGCCGGGAGCGCCAATGCCGAAGGCCATATCCGCATCCTTGGCATCGGCGATGATAAACTCTTTCGAGCCGCTGGGATCAGCGTGGATCGATTGAATTTTTCGATCAAGTGATTTTTCCATCAGACAATCATTTCAAAACAAAACGCAATAGAAGCTGAACGCAATTAAAAATTATCGACTGCAGACCGATTGAGATCAGCCGAGGACTTTATCGACGGTTTCCCGAAGGACTTTGCCTGACTGAGTCAACGCCATTTGTTCTTTCGGCCAGAGTTCGATCTCCAGATGCTGCATCACACCGGAGCGACCCATGACGGTGGGTACGGAGATGCAGACATCCCGCAGACCGAAGGCCCCATTCTGGAGTGAAGAAACAGGCAGGATTCGACGCTGGTCCAGGGCGATACAGTGCACGACATCAGCAATGCTGACACCAACCGCGAAACCGGCTCCCCCTTTTTTCTTGATGACTTCGGCTCCGCTGCCACGGGTTTTCTTTTCGACTTCCGCAATCAGAGACGGATTGGCGCCGGGGAATTTGTCCAGCGGCAGACCGCCGATTTGAGCTGCAGACCAGATAGGAACCATGCTGTCTCCGTGCTCACCGAGAATCAGAGTCGAAACTTGAGTCGGTGGCACATCCAGACGGGCCGCCAGCATGCTGCGAAGACGAGTCGTATCCAGGACAGTACCGAGACCAATCACCTGTTGTGGTGGGAGTCCGAGTTCTTTCATCGCCAGATAAGTCAATACATCGACCGGATTGGAGACGACGAAGACAATCGCTCCTGGTTTTGTACCAACGCGTTTGACGTCTGCCAGAATGCCTTTGAACAATTCAACATTGCGGTTGATCAAATCCAGGCGGCTTTCATCGGGTTTGCGTCGCAGACCGGCAGTGATCACGATCACGTCGCTGTCTTTGACCAGTTCGGTTCCGCCGGCGTAAATTTTCTGGTCGGCGGTTAAAGAGCTGCCGTGCAACAAGTCGAGGGCCTGGCCTTCCACCAGATCCTGATTGACGTCCACCAGAGCGATTTCCCGGACGATGCCTCCGGCCTGTAATGCGAAGGCGGCACAGGAACCTACGAGTCCGCCACCGCCGATAATACTGACATTCATAATCAAATCTTTTCTATATGATGATGTAATGTGTGTTTGTGAAAATATTCAGCTGAGAAGAATTATTTACCCAGTGCTGACATGACCTGTTCGGTGATCGCTTTGACCAACTGCTCAGAGTTACCGCCGTTTGAAGTCGGAGTGGCTTCGGTCGATGGCTTCTGCAGGTATCCCGGGTAGCTGGGAGCAGGTTCAAATGATTTCTGCTGCGGAATTCCTTCTTTGTAACCATCACGGAAGGCGCTGTTGCCACACAAATCACAGTCTTCCACGTGGAAGCGGGGATCATCGAAACCGAGTTTCTTCTTGAGGTCAAGCAGTTCACGGGTTTCTGTTTCCGTGAAGTAACTGACGCGTCCGAGTTGCTTGGACAACAACAGGATTTTACAGTACGCATCCAGAATTTCCGTTTTCCAGTAAGCGTCTTCCAGAGATTTACCGAAGGTGACGGTGCCGTGTCCGGTCAGGATGATGGTGTTCGTGCCCCCTTTGAGGAACGGTACCACGGTGTCAGCGAATTTCTGTCCGCCCGGTGTTTCGTAAGGCGCCATGGGAACTTCACCCATGAAGACTTCGACTTCGGGCAGTACGCACTGTGGAATCGGCTCGCGGGCAACAGCGAAGGCGGTTGCATGCGGCGGGTGACAGTGAACGACGGCTTTGACATCGGGGCGTTCTTTCATGATCGCCAGGTGCAAGAGGATTTCACTGGTTCGTTTACGGGTACCGGCAATCTGGTTTCCGTCGAGGTCAACGGCACAGATGTCTTCGGGTTTCATGAAGCCTTTGCAGATCATGGTGGGTGAGCAGAGGACTTCGTTTTCGCCGACACGAATCGAGATATTTCCGTCGTTGGCCGCTGCAAATCCTTTGTTGTATACGCGACGTCCGATTTCGCAGATCTCTTCTTTCAGATTCCGGTCGTGAATTCCACTGTTCCATTGATTTGACATTGTTTTGACTCCAAAGGATAAATTTAAAAAGGTGTTTTCAATTAGTGTGATTCGATTTAGTAAACTTCGACCTGATCCAGAATCGCTGACACATAGGCGTCAATCGGTTTTACATCAGGGTGAAAAGGAGCGGCTGCTTCTGCTCCTTCACTGACTGCAATCTGGCAGCCCGGTGTTGCACCCAGCTCGTCGTAAATAATGAATGGTTCCGTTTTCTTTTTTTTCCTGCTGTTGAGCTCATCGCTCTTTAAGGGAATCGCAATCACCCACCGGGCAGCATCCAGACTGGGATGCTTGCGTGAAAGCGTCACTTTTCCGATGACTTCTGCGATTTTCATAATTCATTTCCTCATGCAGGGACTAACCTGCGTTGACAAAGACCTTCATCAGGTTTCTTAGTTCCATGAACGATTTCTGTTCCGGGTTCACACAAATCAGATTCGGGCTCATTTGTGTGATGACGGTTCGTAAATGGTTCACATCCTGAATGGCGGCCGCAGAAACTCTATCGTTTCGGTTAGCCAGACAGGCTGCTTTTTCTGCCGTGGAGGCAAACAGGATGACTCCTGCCGCATCGGCACGACATAAACTGCTGATTGCATCCTTGACGGATTCTTCCAGTGAAGAACTCAGCTCTTGTGACCAGCGTGCGCCGGTCTGTTGTTCGATGGTTGTCAGCGCGTTTTCAACAGCCATTGAGTTGGAAAGCACAATCGCCCGCCAGGGAGTCCCCTGCCCTGATTTCGGAGCAGCAGACGACGTGGCGCGATGCACGCTGATTTGAAATTCTCGCAGATAATCTTTGGCAGACGGCGTCAACAGTGATCCCGCGGCGATGCCGACCGAGGAATGCCCCTTGGCCTTTTCTGCCAGCAGATCTGCGGTGATGACTTTTTCTGATAAAGTTATGGAAGCGCCAGTCGGTGTGACAGGTGGTACGCTGCCCGTTGTTTGTCCGCCCTGCCCCTGTTGGGAGAGGGTCGACAAAACATTGGCGACTACCTGATTGACTAACTCTTCTGAAAACTGCATCACGTTTTGTTTTATTTTTCTATGTTCAATTATTCTTGATCAATGACACCCATGGTGGCCCAGCGAATGGGGGTATTGTTGGTTCCCACCATTTCCCGGACTGCGGCACCATCTGACGTGAGCAGGACAGTATCACCCTTGCCGCACCCCAGTTCGTCGATGACCAGCTCAGGAAATCCTTCTGCGTTGCCTTGGATATCGAGTGTTTGCACCAGCAATAGTCGCCAGCCGGCAAGACTGGGATGTTTTGCCGTTGCGGTTGCTCGTCCTATGACTCGTCCTGTCAACATATGAATTTCATTCCTGAGGCGGTAATCTGCTGTTTTGTGAAGAGAACTACGGTCCTGTCCACGTTCTGTTTTATTAAATGACTCTGAAATGTCCTACAGTTGTAGAACGACGGAAGCGTGTGAATGTCATCGGATTGGTGACTCCTTCTCCGGTCGGCGTCGCGATACTGAAGGACCCATAACCTTCGCCGCCGTTACCCAGAGCAGCACCGCAAGGACCATTCTGCACGAACAGCGTGGTATCCATGATGCGGCCCATTTTGGTGATCGTTTCGATATTTCGTGAGTGAATCATACTGGTGTGTCGGAATCCGTGTTCGAATTCTTTGGCCAGTTCGATTCCGTGATCGGCATTGCGGCAGCGAATGAAGGGCACGAACGGCATCATTTGTTCTTCGGGCACGAACGGGTTGTTCGTGTCGGTTTCGCCGTAGAGTAACTGTGTACCTGCAGGAACGCTGACGCCGATCATGCCGGCGAGGACAGAGGCGTCTTTGCCGATCAAGTCACGGTTGAGTACTGCATGTCCGCCCGGTTCTGTTGGAGGCGAGAATGCCAGTGATGTCAGTTGTGCGACCTGTTGATCGTTTAACTGATATCCGCCATGCCGTCCCATAGCGGACATCAGTTCATTGAAGATGCTGTCGACGGCGAAGACCTCTTTTTCGCCGATACACAGCAGGTTGTTATCGTAAGCCGCTCCGATGATGATCGATTTGGCCGCATTCTCCAGGTCCGCTGTTTCATCGACAACGACGGGCGGGTTACCCGGTCCGGCGACAATGGCTCGTTTCTTGGCAGCCAATGCGGCACGAGCCACACCAGGTCCACCGGTAACGCACAGCAAAGGCACGCCGCGATGATTGAAGATGGCATCGGCGGATTCCAGCGTGGGAGTTCCCAAAATCGTCACCAGGTTTTGTAAGCCAGTTGCCTGATAGATGGCTTGATTGAAACGTCGAACCCCTTCGCAGGCGATTTTGGCTCCGCCGGGATGCGGATTGACGACCAGTGTATTACCGGAGGCAACCATGTTAATGAAGTTACAGGCCAGTGTGGGCAGGCTGTGTGTGACGGGAGTGATGGCCCCGATGACGCCGAAGGGAGCGTATTCGGTCAGGCTGACTCCGTTATCACCGGAGACGGCTTCCGTCTTCATGAATTCCATGCCGGGAATACTTTTGATTAAGTGCAGCTTTTCAATTTTATGATCGAGACGACCGATTTTGGTCTCTTCCAGTTCCATGCGGCCCAGTTCTTCGGCTTGCGTATCACAGATCTGACGCACAATTTCGAGTGCCTTGGCCCGGTCTTCCAGCGTGGAGTTGAGCAGTTGTTTCTGTGCATCGTTGGCCGCAGCGACAGCCTGGTCAACACAACTGAAGACACCCCAGTCACCATCACGCTGTGATGTGGAGGAAGCGGAACCATAGCCGCCTCGATTATTGAGTTGTGATAACACTTCCTGTACGACACTGCGAATGGCTTCTTCAGTCGACTGCATAATCTATTTCTCCCCGAGTTGTCTGGCTGTGAGGCAGAGCTCAAGCCATCGTCTCAGTCTTTTGAATTTCAGTTTTGGTGTTCCAGGTTATAGTTTTCCATCTGGTTGCGAATCCATCCGTCCAGTTTTGATTTCGTTGGTACCGAAGCAATCATGACCAGCAGTAAAATGCCGACGACGACAAAAGGCAGCTTCTGATTTTCGATCAAGATGGCAACCAGGTTGAGCATCGCGGCACCTTCCAGTAATGCCAGTCCGATAATCAATCGAGTTGTGAAAATCTGATAGTAAGTTCCCAGGATCTCTTCCTCATCCTGATTTCCTTCTGCTTTGACCTTTTCCATTGTCTGGCGAAACAGATTCCGTGCCACCAGATTGGGAACAAAGGTGCGTAGTACCAGCATCAGTGCCGCCATGGCGATTCCCAGATAAGTGATGATTGGTAAATCGTCACCAGCGGCTTTTTCCTGACCCATGAACCCAATGATGACACCAAACGTAACCACACCCACGATCAACGCCAGCCAGATGACGGTCATCATCATCAGGCGTTGCTGTGGAGTTATTTGTGGTGGTTGGTTGGTCATCGTTTGATTCCTGTACAGAACGCTCATTAATCCTTCGAGTTAAAAATCTCTTTTGAATTCACGTGAACCTGATCGACGATGCCGATGATGGCGGCGTCGATGGGCAGTGTTTTGGTTTCGGGCGTGAAGCGGGCTGATGACCCCTGCACACACAAGACGATTTCACCCTGCCCGGCTCCCACAGTATCGACGACAATAAACGATCGTCCGGTGGGAGTCAGATCACTCTGGTCTTTTTCGTTGACTCGCAACGGTTCGACAATGAACAGTTTCTGGCCGACCATCGTTTCGACTTTCTGAGACGAAACAACGCTACCGGTAATACGTCCTATAAACATCGAACCAACTCCTGTAAAATCCTGAAAAGGATACTTATTCTCTGTGGGCGTTACGAACGCCCTTCGATGGTTTCTACTGTTTGCCGTCCAACGACAATTTCCTCATTGGTCGGTACGACCCAGATTTGCACGTTACTGTCGTCCGCCTGGATTTGTGCCTCATCTGAGGCTGACTTGTTCCGTTCGGCATCCAGGCGAATTCCCGCCCATTCCAGGTTGCTGCAAACTTTTTCTCTTAAACTTACGCTGTTTTCACCGATTCCACCCGTGAAAACAATCGCATCGGCGCCGCCCAGTACCGTCAGGTAGGCTCCCAGGTAATGCCGGATTGCAGAGTGGAACACGCCCAGAGCCGTTTGAGCCCGTTCGTGCCCGTTAGCGGCCGCTTCTTCCAGATCGCGACAGTCGCCACTCAATCCGCTCATGCCTAACAGGCCTCCCTTGCTCGACAAGTCTTCCAGAAGTTCCGCCAGAGATTTTCCGGTGGCCTTCATTAAGACAGGTAGAGCAAACGGATCAAAATCACCCACACGATTATTGTGCGGCAATCCTGTCTGGGGACTCATTCCCAGACTGTTGGCTTTGGAAACGCCACCCTGCATGGCACACAAAGAGCTACTGCCTCCCAAGTGACAGGAGATGACCTTCAGATCATCTTTACCGGTGAGTTCGGCCATACGAGAGCCGATATACCGGTGACTGGCACCATGAAATCCCCAGCGTTTCACTTCGTATTCTTCCTGCCATTCAAAGGGAATGGCGTAGGTACGATTTTCCGGCGGGATGGTTTCATGGAAGGCGGTTTCCAATGCGGCAACAAGCGGAATTTCAGGAAATGCCTGACGCAGTTGTCGCATGGCCCGGGCATACGGAGGGTTATGAGCAGGTGCAATATCTGCCAGTGCCTCCATCTTGGTCAGTAATTCTTCATCTACCAGACGAATGCCACTCAAGTTTCCGGCAAAGACCGCTTTGAATCCAATTCCGGCAACTTCATCGGCTGAATCGAGACAGCCCCATTCGGGGTTGGTCAATTGAGACAGACACAAGTTGACGGCGGCAGCATGGTCGGGCACGTTTTGTTCGTGCTCTTCCCGATGCTCACCAATTTCCACAAAGCAATGACTTTGTTCTTCGCCGATCCGATCAATGCCGCCGCGTGCAAGCTGCACTTCTGCGGGCATATCGAACAGGCGATATTTGAAACTGGTAGAACCTAAATTGGCGACAAGTACTTTCATTGCAGGAATCCATTCTGTGACTTAGAGACTGGTGTTTCGACTTCCGTTTCTCCGATCAGCACTGGATGTGATGATCGGAAAGAACCAACAGTACGCTCTCTTAGATAAAGTTGGCCATCAGACCTTCAGAGGGGCGTGCGATTACGTGTGCGCCAACCAGTTCTCCGATTTGAGAAGCAGCAGCAGCACCAGCGTCAACGGCTGCACGAACTGAGCCGATATCCCCTTGAATGACTGTGGTAATAAATGCACCGCCGATTTGAATCTGGTCAACCAGAGTCACGTTGGCAGCTTTCAGCATGGCGTCGGATGCTTCGATTTGAGCAACCAGACCTTTAGTTTCAATAAGACCAATAGCTTCAGAACTCATTTTGTCCTCGATCTGTTTAGTTGTGATGGGTTGAGCTGATTTGCCTGTTGCTTCATACCAGTTGAACGTCAGCTGGTTATGATCATCGTCGTTACGATCAGTTTCAGGAATTTCAGCCGTCAATGTTCATAACCCGTAATTATTTCTTGGCAGCAGAAGTTTTACCTGGCAGAACGTTTGCCAGTTCTTCGTGAGGACGTGGAATGACCTGAACGCTCACGACTTCGCCTACTTTGCTGGCAGAAGCAGCACCGGCGTCGACAGCAGCTTTCACAGCAGCAACGTCACCGACAACAAATGCGGTTACCAGGCCACTACCCACTTTTTCCCAGCCAATCATCTGTACGTTGGCCGCTTTCAACATTGCATCGGCGGCTTCAATCAGGCTGATCAGCCCTTTTGTTTCCACCATTCCCAGGGCTTCCATTGCTTTCGCCATGAGTCAGTTCTCCTTTTTAGAGATAGTTAAGAAAAAAACAGTTCGTTCATTCTGCAGAACCGGAAATTGATTCTGCCACAAAATTTAGATCACTGATCGCAGGGATCAGCTATGTTTGCATTTACACGATTCCGGAACATACAGCTTCACGGAAGTGGCATGATCCAGATCGACTGCGTTGCCTTCATCGGTATCGATGTGGACTTCGAGTTTGACTTCGGGGTTTTCACGCACAACGACGTCTTCCAAGACGGTCGTGCAACCTGCCGATTCAATTCTCAGATGTAAGTTATCGCCGTTGGAGCAGCCGTAGTAAGCACAGTCGGCGGGCGACATGTGTACGTGGCGGGCGGCACGAATGACGCCGAATTCGAGTTCAACGACGCCTTTGGGACCCATCAGCACACAGCCGGGTGTGCCTTTGAGGTCGCCACTGATGCGAATGGGAACGTCGAGTCCCAGTGAGATCGTATCGGTAAAAGCGAGTTCCACTTGAGTATCACCACGGCAGGGACCTAAGACGCGTACGTTGGGAATCATCCGGCGGCGGGGACCGACAACCGCGACGGTCTGAGTCGCAGCGAAGTATCCTTCCTGGTACAGATCTTTCTGCACTTCGAGTTCGGCTCCTTTGCCGAACAGGACTTCCAGGTGTTCCTGTGAAAGATGAATGTGCCGGGCGGAGATATTCACCACAAGCGGGTTCGGGGCAGACGAAGGTGCGGCAGCAGGGCCGGCTCCAAGTTGTTGTGATAATGCCTGACGAACCAGTTGTTCTACCTGCGAGCGTGAGATGGAATTGGAAAGTTGTGTCATAATATCAGATCTCAATTTTTCGAATTGAATGAGTAAACTCTACCGGAATGGGATGCTTATGTTTCTACAATCGTCAGTTCGATGCCTGCGTCCTGGATGACGGTTTTCCATTCCTCCGTGATGCCGTCATCAACGACAATGTGGTCGACTGTGTTCAGCGGGCATAAATAGGCCAGTGCCGAGTGGCCGAATTTGGTGCTGTCTGTCACAACAATCACTTCTTCTGCTGCTTCAAACATTTGCTGTTCTGTTTCCACCAGTAACATGTTGCTGTTGTAAAGTCCGTCCTCTGTAATACCTCCGACGCTGATAATGAGCCGTCGAACATGGACACTCTTCAGTGAGTCCACTGCTGTCTTGCCTAATGCGACTCCCGTTTTGGGGAACAGGAATCCCCCGATCAACATCAAATCAATTTGTGGCTGATTCACCAGCAGATTGGCAATCGGCAGTGAATTCGTGACAACCTGCAGTTGTTTTCCCGCCAGTTGCCGGGCGACTTCCAAGGTGGTTGTGCCTCCATCCATCAGCACTGCTTCACCGGGAGCGATCATGTCGGCTACAGCTTTGGCAACCTGCCTTTTTTGCCTGGATGACATAAAAGACCGGTCTTCAAATGTAGCTAAAGACTCTCCACTGTAAGCAGCCCCACCACGGGTTCGTCGAATTTGACCGATTCCGTCAAGATACTCCAAATCCCTCCGAATGGTAGATTCAGAGGCACCCACAGAATCCATCAAATCCACAAGAGACACAAATCCCTTGTTTTCAACAATTTTTAGGATGCTTTCCCGTCTTTCGTCAAGCAACATTGACATGCAAACTCCTCCTGAGACGATATAATTCCCTAAAGAATATGCCTTACAAAGCGCTGACTATCAATCGATATTTTCAAAATACCTCTAGAATCTTTCAAAATCAATCAAAATCTGTCAGTTGTTTTGAATTTTCCTAAAAGCTTCATCTTACCTAAAGAAAATATTCACTTTAGGACGGAATTCAGTAAAGTTTGCCCAAAATTCCCGGATTGAATGCGCTGGAGCCCCGTTGCGAAGGGGATTCGGAGGTTCGCTTTCCTCTCACCAGAATGGCCCGCTTCCATTCTTTCTCTGATTCGGATGACCGGAATTTCTCTCACTGAAGCGAAATCCAGGCTTGATTGCCTCTTGTGTCACAGCCGGGTGTAGACCGGCAGAAGCGGAATATGTCGGTTTTCCTGATTGATCGGGTTGATGACGTCCAAATCTGCCGTCTGTAGTAGTTTTGAGCAAAATACTGCGCAGCGAGAAACTCAATTCACCGATGAACCAACTATGGCTGCGCGACAGGAATGCGCAAGTATGACGCCGACAAGGAGGTCGCGGTGAACGGGGAAATTTCGATAGCCGTTTTGGCAGTGATGGTTTTTGCCAGTGGTTGTGCCACGGGGCCGGAGCGTCACGCTTCAAAGTCGCAGGATTTGAAGCAAAGTGTGGATCGTGTCTCGGAATTAGAAGAAAAGCCGTTCCGCCTTGCACTTGAAGATGAAGATGATTTTACTGCGCCCACCGAGCATTCCGAGTCAAAGACGCGTCAAGTTGATCATGAAGAAGAGATCGCCCTCCCGGTAGCACCAGCGGAATCCATTTTGCTGCCGGCTCCTGATGATAGCCTGCCTGCCCCTGCGAGCGAACATCATGCTGTGATGTCTTTGGCAACACTCGAGCAAATGGCGCTGTCGAATAATCCTACGTTGATCCAGGCGATGGCGCAGGTGGATGCTGCTTCGGGGGCCGCTTATCAGGCGGGACTCTATCCGAACCCTGTTGTCGGGTATGCCAGTGATCAGATTGGGATCGCAGGCACAGCCGGGGAATTGCAGGGGGCTTATATTTCTCAGGAGTTTGTCACTGGAGGAAAACTGCAACTGAGCCGCGCGAAATGGTCGCAGGCAACCTGCATCGCAGAGACGAATCTTTCGGCTCAATATGAGCGTGTCCTGAATGATGTGCGGATTCATTTCTATCAATGTCTGGCAGCGCAGCAGCATGTGGAAATTCAAAAACAGCTGGTTACGAACGCGAAAGATCATATGCAGACCCACAAGGAAATGCTCAATCTGGGGCAGACCAATATGGCGGGCTTTCTGCAATCGGAAGTGGATTTAAGCCAGAATCAGTTAAACCTGCAGAAGGCCGAGAACAACCTGGACCAGGCGTGGCGAAATCTGATGGCGATGGTGGGGACTCCGGAAATCACTCGTTCCACTCTGAGTGGGTCACTGGAGCCGACCGAAGAGAAACTGGACTGGGATTCCGCGTTTCATCATCTGTTGCAGAACAGTCCCGAGTTGATTGCTGCGGGGGAAAAGATCCATCACGATGAAATTACCGTAGAGCGCGAACGCGTTCAGCCGATTCCGAACATTCTGGTCGACGTCGATTTTGGTCACAACTTTGAAACGGACAATTCTGTCGCGGGGGTGACCGCCGGGATTGCGTTGCCGATTTTTGATAATAACAGTGGAACCATCGATCAGGCACAGGCAGATCTGAATCGATCTCGGGCGGATGTGAAGCGGCTGGAATTAACCTTGAGTATGAAGCTGGCTGAGAAATACCGTGATTACCAGACAGCCTGGCAGCATATTCAGGCATATCAGAATGAGATGTTACCCAAAGCCAGACGGGCTCACGAGATGCTCTATGATAGTTATTACAAGCGTCGGGCGGCCTGGCTGGATGTGTTGCTGGCGCAGCGACGTAGTCTGGAGCTGCAACAGCAGTATGTCGATGCACTGCTGGCATACTGCGAAACAGATATCGTGATTCGAGGCATGTTGTTAACGGGGGGATTGACCCAGCCTCCCGCTCCCCTCAGCGGCGGACATATCGACGCGGTTCCGAAGCCACGGTAAGGATGACGCGGGACGAACGTAAAATATTCATTGGATGAAAGAGGAATCATGGTGACTCCCAACGATCGCAGAGAATTTCTGGTCAAAGGTGCGGCTGCGACCGCCGGCCTGTTTGCCGCAGGTTCGGTGATGGGGCAGCAGCCTGAGACGGCATCAATTTCCGGCGCGGATGAAGAGGCGGGGCCCGGTGTCGATGACGGATATCCCCGGATGCATCCCGGTCTGGGAGGGCCAATCGGCAGTCCGACGGATCGGGGCAAGCTGGTCCCCGGTCTTCGCGCACCGGGTTTGACGCCCGTGAATGTCATTGCCCCCGATTTGCCAACGACGTTCGGGAAAATTGTCGATGGGGCGCGGGAATTTCATCTGCGTGCGATGCCGGTGCGTCGTGAGGTCTTACCGGGCATCTGGATGGACGCCTACGGTTACAACGAACAGTTTCCGGGGCCCGTGCTGGAGATGTACCAGGGGGAACGGGTGCGGATTATTTTCAAGAATGAACTGCCCGAGGCGACCACGCTGCATTCGCATGGAATGGAGTTGCCGGTCTATATGGACGGGATTCCGGCGGTGACTCAGAATCTGGTTAAGCCGGGTGAGACGTTCGTGTATGAATATGATGTGCATCAGGAAGGGAGTTACTTTCTGCACCCTCATGTCGCGATGCAGGAAGCGATCGGGATGGTGGTGCCGTTCATCATTCATCCCAAGGTGGCATTCGAGCCCACCGTCGATCGGGATTTTGTGTTGATGACGCAACAGTTTTCCATGTTGCCAAACACAAGTATTCCGGATACGACGTCGATGGACTGGAATTTCCTGACGATCAATGGTCGTTGTGGCCCTTACACAACGCCGCTGGTTTGTAAACTGGGGGAACGCATTCGAATTCGGTTTCTGAATTTCAGCACGCTGCATCAGCATCCAATGCATTTGCATGGGCATACTTTCTGGGTGACCGCAACAGAGGGGGGCCGCATACCGGAGTCGGCGTGGATTCCCGGCAATACGGTAATAGTGGGCGTCGCGCAATCGCGCGAGGTGGAATTAGTCGCTAACAATCCGGGAGACTGGGTGATGCACTGTCATATGTTCCACCACATGATGAATCATATGGTGACCCAGGTCGGACCAATTGTGCGCGACAATAAAAACAAAGCCGGCTTTGAAGTGCCCGGATTCCCACAGATGATGTCAAGCGCGAAACTGACGCCGGAAGACGTGTATAAATTGACAAGTCGTCGAGAGACGCAAGGGATGCGGGAAGGCTGGTATCATGGCGTGCATGGATTGTTTACTGTTCTTCGCGTGCTGCCGCCCGAGCTCTATGACAAAGTAATGTACACGAACGATCCAATTCCGCCGAATTCGAGTAACCCCCTGGGGCCGCCTCCGGGAAGCCAGAAGCTTTAGGTCCCGGCTGAAGTTACTCTTCGATGACAGCACGGCGATCGACGATTTTGATTTTACCAGCTGCGAAAAGTCGAATGACGTGGGGGTAGAGCTCACATTCGGCCTGGAAGACATTCGCCGCGACCTCGTCGGGCGTGTCGGTTCCTTTGACGGGAACAGTGCTCTGTCCGATGATCGGACCGTGATCGTATTCGTTGTCGGCAAAGTGTACGGTGCAGCCGCTGACTTTGACGCCGCGCGCGACGACGGCTTCATGAACTTTATGGCCGTAAAATCCGTGTCCACAGAAGGCGGGAATGAGCGCCGGGTGAATATTCATCACGCGGTACTGGAAGTCGTCAGGAATATGAATCAGTGACAAAAAGCCGGCGAGTGTCACCAGATCAACTTCGGCTTCGCGACAGAGATTAAAAATCGCGGCACTGAAGTCTTGCGTGTTTTCAAAATCGCGACGTCTGATCACTTCGCAGCGCAGTCCGGCGGCTTCGGCTTTGGCGATTCCTCCGCAGTCGGGGCGGCTGGCGATGACCAGCGGTACCTCGATGTTGAGTTCACCGGCTGCCCGTTTTTCCAGAAAGTTCGTGAGAGTGGTTCCGCCGCCGGAAATCAGAACGGCCAGTTTGAGAGGACGATTCTGGACAGGTGCGAGAGTGAGATCCGCGTTCATACTAGTGATACAATATTCTTTTAAATTGAGTGATTATTCCGGCGTTTTGTCGTCGGATTTGGATTCGGACTTCGACTCTGTCTTTGGTTCAGATTTTGATTCCGCCGCCAGCTTTGGTTCTACTTGAGTGGCAGCGGGCGGGGATTCCAGTTGATTGAAGCTGACTTGTTCTTCGCTGGTTTTCAAGCGTGCCTCTCTGAACTGTTTATCTTTCTGGCTGGCTTTCCACATGGCGAACGCAACGCCGGCAATCAGAATGATCAGAGTGCCCGCCAGAATTTGGGAAAAGAGCAGACTCCCTTTTTCATCAACGACCTGGGGAGTCCATTCGAGTTGCCCGGCCAGAATCAGTGGAGCAACCCGTGTCGCATCCTGAGCATTGTAAACGTACATTTTGAAAAGGTAGCCGGTGACTGTCACGTGGTCGATGACGTCGGTCCCTTTGGGAAGACCGTCTTTCAATTCCGGCGGCACATCGGTGCAGACGACGACGGTCGGGTTTTGTTGAGAGTCGTCGGTAAACAGCCAGGCTTCATATAAAGTTTTGATGCCATACTCATTTTTTTCGGCCGGGTAATGAATCAGCTTTCGAACCCGCCCGGTCAAGGTGACGAGTCTACCTTTGTAACGATTGCTGTTCTTAAAGATGTCCGGAAAGAGGGGAAGTTTCAGCTTGGGGTGTTCTTTGAATGTTTTGAGTTCGGATCGTCTCTGTTGCAGGTTGAACTGAGCGGCTTGCTTCTGGTCCTGCAGGCTGGTTTCGCGGAGATGTTTGAGGACATAGTAGTAGAGCGCTTTTTCTTCGGCGCGGATGCCGAACTCGTATTTATCCTCTACTTCGTTGAACAGCGAAGGGGCAAGTTGGTCTGGAAAGGGCTTAAACGGGTCTTCGGATGCCTCGTCTGCCTGGGTGAAAGCGGGAGCGAGGGCGCAGCAAAGTGCGGCCAAGATCAGAGATTTGATGTACGAGTGCATAATCCGCTCCCAGGGGTTCTGTCATTAAGTTCTTTAATATAAGACGATTATGACAATTGTGTGTTGTCCCTATTTTGTCGAGAGGGACTCAGTTTGTCGAGTTTAAAATATTTCGGTACGCGTTGTACCGCGCGGCGTAATCCCTTATTTCACAAGAGTTTTTGTCATTTTCAGCTTCATAGAGAGCATTGACACAATATACAGGATCTCTATAATTCTCTACAATTGCAATGAGAAGCGAAGCAATTTTGTTCTTGATTTCCATTGGGTTAGCGCGATCCTGGAGTCGGGAACCGATGTCATTGCAGGGTAGTCGAAGCGATTTTCTCTGCTTTTTTAAATGAGTATATCGAATCCAATTGTAACGGAGACAACCAGTAATGGCTGAAAATGTCCTGGAATTCACTGATGCGAATTTCCAATCTGAAGTAATCGAAGCGTCGGAACCAGTTTTAGTTGACTTTTGGGCTCCCTGGTGCGGTCCTTGTAAAATGATGATGCCGACCATCGAAGAAATTGCCAGCGATTACTCAGGCCGGGTTCGTGTGGGAAAATTGAACACGGATGAAAATCCAGGTGTTGCTTCCTCAAACAACATCAGCGCGATTCCAACTGTGATGCTTTACAAAAATGGTCAGGTTGTTGAAACGTTTGTGGGCGTGACTCCCAAAGAACGCTTTTCCGCATCTCTTGACAGCCAGTTATAATCGCAATTGAAATTGCGGTTTTAATACATAGTGGGCAGAGGATGGTCTTCAATCCTTCTCTGCCCTTTTTGTCGTTTAACTGATTCGTTTGAACTCAAGTACGATGTGTTTTTTGAGGAATGGGATTCCTCAATTTTGTGCTGATAGCAGACGACATAGCGAGACGCTTTTCAGGGAAAGGAATCCCGGCATGAGCGATGAAATCAAGCCTGAGCAGAAAACAGAGTCCCCTTCTCCGTTTGCGGGTATGAAACCGACCAGCGGTGATGCGGCTGACTCTCGACCTCTTTCCAGTCCCCAGGGCGTAGAACGCCGGGCAGACTCTCCGCATCATTCACAAGCACCCATTCCGCAGGATGAAGCCTCGTCTTTCAGTGCCCAGAAGCAGGCAGCTCTGGAAGAAAGTCTCTCTTTTGCATCAGTCGCTGCGGAAATGCAGACACAGGGGGCAGCGGAAGCAGGTGCTTCTTTAACGGGCGCCGAGCTTTTATCGCAGGCGGGAGAAATTGCCAATTACCTCAAATCGCAGTTTGCCGAAATCAGTCGTCGTGAGCAGACGCTGAGCGGCCAATTGAGTGAGCTTGATAATGAGCGACGCAAAATCCGGATGTGGGTCGGTCAGATTGAGGAACAGTATGACGAACGGGAAGCAAGCGTCCGCGAGAAAGAGACCGAACTGATTCGTAAAGCGGTCGAGTGTGAAAAGCTGGCAAAAACCGTGCAGCATGAGCAGGAAAAAGTGTTCGATGCCCAGGATGCGCTGGAGCTGGAACGCAGTGAAATGCGGGATCAGATTCTGATTGAATTTGCTCAGCAGCGGGAAACGCTGGAACGACAGCGTCTGGATTTGAATCAGGAACGTAGCCGGATTCGTGAAGAGGTGCAATCCTCACTGGCCGAGCAGCGACGCGACCTGGAACACGCCCAGGAAGAATGGCGGGGCGTGAAGCAGACTGAGTTGAATCATCTGAAACGCGAACGTGAATTACATGAAACCACGATTCGAAAAGTAGAAGAAGAGCTCGCTTCTCGTAAAGAAAACTTTGAGCTGGAACTGAAAACGCAAAAAGCGGATTGGGAGTCCCAAAGGCAGGCAGAGCTGGAATCACTGGAATCCCAGAAACGAGATTTTGTGATTCGTTCTGAAGAAATTGAACATCAGCTGAGAATTCAGCGTGAGGATCTGCAGCGCGAGTACAGTTCCCGGGAAGAGCAGTTTGAGCAGAAACGAACGCTGATCGAGAACCGGATCAAGTTTCAGGAGAATCATCTGTTAAGGTTGCGGAAGCAGATCGAGCAGGAGCAGCATGAGTTTCAGCGGCAGCAGCAGATCCAGCAACAGCAGCACGAACAGAACGAGCGGATTCATCTGTTGCGCATGAAACAGCTGGATCGGTTCCGGGATCTATTACATCAACGCGAAGAGTCTTTGAGTCGCGAGCGGTCGTTGCATTTAGAACTGCGGCGTAAGGTAGAACGCCAGGAATTGAATCAGGCGCAGCGGATGACTCAAGAATATGAGTCCTGGAAAAAAGACCGTGACGCACAAAAGGCCGAATTGCGTCGCCAGCAGGATATGCTGGCGTTGCACGCCGATAATCTGGAACGCCGTCGCGAACGACTGGACACACTAAGGTCTGAGGTTGAAGAGACACACCGTGGTACACTGGAAATGCGTCTGGCTCTCGAAGAGGGGTGGGCACAACTGACGCAGGTAGAAGGTGAAGAAGCGGCACGTGAGCGACTGGAAAAAGCCAGAGACGCTCTGGCTGCGCATTACCGTCAGTTGCGTGAATCTCTTTCGGTGGAACGTCAGGAGCTGGATCATTCTCAAGAAGTATTTCATCGGCACCGTGACGAATTTCGCCAGGAACGTCAGGATCTTTCCGAATGGATTGCTGAGCGTGATGAACAACTGAGGTTGCGCGGCGAACAGTTACGCTTCGAAGCAGAGCAGATGTCGATTCGGGATGCGGCCTGGGATCAGAACCGGGAAACCTGGCTACAGGAAAAAGTGCATGCCGAACTCATCATTCGCGAGCTATTGCAGCAACTCGCTGAATTGACGGGTGCGGAAATGACAGTCGATGAAGCGGTGCCGGAATTGAATATGGTCTCGTCTACTTCATTCCATGAACCAGCATCCGAAATACCGGGTGAGGCGCCTTTGGATGAGCGGGCAGAATCAGTAGAGGAAGACGCAGGCAACGAACCGGACACGGAATCCTGAAACGCCTGATAATCCGCTTATCGCAGGTCTTTCCAGGCATCCCAGCAGAGAAACAGAACCAGTGCGGCTGAGATGAGGAACATGATATCCATCATCGTGCTGCCTCGAAATGGGATGCCAGCAATGATATCTACCAGAGCGAGAACAGCCACCAGTCCGGAAGCGGCCATTGAGCCCATGATCATTTTTTTGGGTGCATCCGTCATTGCGATCCCTGTCCCTCTCTACTCGTTCTTAAAGCTATGTGGTTGTTAGATGTCAGTCTGAGCTGCGTTTTCTTACTACTTTTTTCTCGGGGAGAGCTGATCTAAGCTCTTTGTATTTCAAGTATACCGTATCATCTGATGGAATTTCCAGTCGATTCTGATGCTTCTGGCAGCTTAACGATTTCTTGAATCGCTCCCTGCTGAACGAATACCTGAAAAACCGTTAAAATGCTGATATTCGGAGTGAGCTAAGACCGTTCAAGCCAGTGAGCAGAGTTCGATAATATGGCCGTCCGGGTCATTCACGAAGGTTTGCGTGGCACCATCGGGTCGCGATTTGGGGGGCGAAACAATGGGGATTTCCCGGCTGACGGCTTTCTCATAAGCTTGTTTTGCATCGTTAACCTGAAACGCAAAATGATGCGTGCGTGTGTTCTGATCGGGGTCGAGATTGCCGGCTTTTCCGGATTGATCATGCTCGAGGATCAGATGAATTTGCTGATCGCCGATTTGGAACCAGTGCCCTTCAAAAGAGAACCCCGGGCGTGGAACATGTTCCATTCCCAGAAAATCGACGTAGAACTGGCGAGATGCTTCCAGGTCTTTTACGACCAGTGTGATATGGTCAAACGACTGTACCTGAATGGAGTCAGAAACGGCAGAATCGGTCATGGGGAGTCTCTCCTGTTTTGAAATCATTCACGAAGCGGCGGAGGTCAGAATCGGTTCGCCGACACTCCAGTCAGCGCCTTCTCTGACGATGTGACGGTAGAGTGTATCACGTTCGACGGGAATTCGGCCTGCTTCATTGATCAGACGGTGTAATTGTTCGACAGTCAGACCTTCCGGAGTTTTGGCGCCGGCGTCGTGATAGATCAGTTCATGAACCACGGTCCCGTCCAGGTCGTCTGCTCCAAAGCTCAGTGCTGTTTGTGCGGTCTTTTCGCCGAGCATGATCCAATAGGCTTTGATGTGGTCAAAGTTGTCGAGCATGATTCGTGACAAAGCGATTACTTTCAGGTCCATCAGTCCCGATGGTTTATGGATCTCTGACATGCCTGTATTTTCGGGATGGAATGCCAGGGGAATAAATGTCTGGAAGCCGCCGGTTTCGTCTTGCAGCTCTCGCAGGCGGCAGAGATGGTCGATGCGATGCTTGGCCTGTTCATAGTGGCCGTAGAGAATGGTGGCGTTACTGCGCAAGCCGAGGTTGTGGGCTTCGTGGTGAACTTCGAACCAGCTTTCTGCATCGGCCTTGTGCTCGCAAATCTGTTCGCGGACTTCGGGGTGAAAGATTTCTGCGCCCCCGCCCGGCATGCTGGAAAGACCGGCTTCCATCATCTGTTCCAAGACCCAGCGTGTCGGCTTTTTGGTCATAAAACTGAACCAGTTGATTTCCACGGGTGTCCAGGCTTTGATGTGCAGTTCGGGATATTCTTCATGAATCACGCGAACCACATTCAAATACCAGTCAAATTTTTTCTGATGGTGCAGGCCTCCCACGACGTGAATTTCCGTTGCGCCGGTAGTCCGGGCTTCCTGAACACGTTCGCGGATCATGTCATCGGTGAAGGTGTAGCCACGGGGCGATTTCAGGTCGGCCCGGAATGCACAGAACTTACAGCGATAGACACAGACATTGGTTGGGTTCAAATGAATGTTGGTATTATAGAACGCGAAGTTACCGTTTTTGCGTTCGCGAATCTGATTGGCCAGTGCACCCAGCGTCAGAATATCGACTTTCTCATCCAGGAAGACGCCTTCATCAAAAGTGATGCGTTCGCCGGCTTCGACTTTGCGGGTAATGAGATCCAACTGTTGTTGTTCGGTTTGATTTAGATTCATCAGACTGACTGTTGATTCTTTATTGCTTTTCAGGTGTTCAAATGAGTTTGCTGCGGTCGCAGAGACCGCGCAACAGAGACTTACTTTATTATTACGATTCAGGCCCGCTTATG